>NZ_JBUBKD010000040.1:0-244532 GCF_054902215.1 Nitrospira sp. CMX1
CCGAAGGGCTAGGACAAGTGAAACAAGATTTAGTGGAGGTGGGAAAAGCCGCACTTCGTGCATGGCTGAAAGAGGCGGTACAGGGGGCAGGACGAAACGTTCATCCCGCCCGCGATCGCCAGGCAGCAGAAACCAAGGTGAACAGAAAGACCAGGAGAGAGGATGGAGATCATCCTCAGGATTCTCATGTAGTAGAGGCATAGGCAGTGGTTTCTCGAAGCTCTCTGCAGGCCGATCAACATATGAAGTCGACCTACTCGGAGCAGATTCGACGGACGCTTGGATGCGCCTACGGGTATCGTATTGGGTCGGGCGAGAGGGATCATGTGGTTCGAGTTCGAGTCAAGTGCTGATAGGCTCTATTTTCAACAGAGAACAATCCCAATCGGCGGGCAGTGCCCACTGCCGGGCCCATCGGTAATCCGACAACAGGCTGGCCCATGAGCTGTCGAAATGGCTGAAGCAGGTTCTTACCCCCGATCGTCCGCTGTGCGAGTCACAAATCAGTGGGAGCGCGGCGGACTCTCATGGACCCAACTGGGAAAGCGAGTGTGGCATGAGGTGCAGAAAGACGGACTCCTTGGACGGGCCGCACAACTCGCCTACTATTTTCTCCTGGCGCTGTTTCCTCTGCTGCTATTTTTCACGGCACTCATTGGATTATTCCCGATTAATGCCCCCACATCAGCCATCCTGGATTACGCGAGGCAGGTGATTCCATCGGAAGCCCTCGGTCTCGTCGAACGTTACTTGGACAATGTCGTGCATGGAAGCGGGACGGATGTCTTGTCCCTGGGAATCATCGGAGCACTGTGGGCATCGTCCAGTGGGATGACGGCAATCATGGAGGCATTGAATGTCGCGTATGATACCGCTGAAACACGGCCGTTCTGGAAGGTTCGGCTACTCGGCATTCTGCTCACACTCTGTCTTACCGGCCTCATCATCCTGTCCGCCACATTGGTCGTATACGGAGGATTCGTATTGGATTGGGCGACCCACTTCTTTGCACTCACACTCGTTTCAGAGCTGACATGGCGACTAGTTCGCTGGCCGCTGGCCATCGGCCTCATGCTCGTGGCGATGGCCATCATCTACTATGCATGCCCCGATGTCGAGCAGCCATGGCGATGGGTCACGCCTGGAGCCGTATTCGCCGTCCTGATGTGGTTGCTGGTCTCTCTGGCCTTTAAATATTACGTTCAACATTTCGGCAACTATAATGTTGCCTATGGCTCAATAGGTGGGGTCATCGTGCTGATGCTGTGGTTATATTTGAGCGGAGCAGTCATTCTGCTCGGCGGCCAGATCAATGCCGAAATTGAAGCAGCTGCCCGGCAACAATAATCTCTTCCGGATTCGACTCTAAGAAGTTGAGAGGACGCAATCTGTGTTTCCTTGTGCTGGGACCAGAACATCACCAGCTGGCCCAAGGCGACCGTAGCTCCAAACAAGACCAGTTCTTTACGATAGGCACGTCTCAACGAATATCATGAGTTGACGGTATTCCTCCAGGTCAACGTTCCGAGGATGATGGAGTGCGCCTGCGTGACACTCTTGTGAGCACATTCCTCATCGAGACTGGAAGGGTATTCTTTCCGACAGGTTCACCGGTTACGTATCCGTCATCATGATCACGGGTGTCGACTAATCGTAGTGAGGAAGAACATGCTCCGACCTGACACGTCAGCATCTGCATAGATTTTACCGAAAGTCCCTGCCCTTCGGCGATGGAAACGACACTGTGGCCTCAGCTGAACTAATGCCCATGGATCCAACAAACCACACACTGCCCAATACCAGGCTCATTCCTGCGGAACGTATGGCGACCGATGCACCTATCTTCTCCATAACGACTCCTTTCTCCCTTATGGTAAGTTGACGCAACTGCACCGCCTTGTTTACTGAAGAGTAATGCCATCTCAGCATCGCAGGAACCTGGGGAGGGTCCAGGCTGGTACGGGATCATCCGTCCAGCGTGCGTCCTCAGACTCAGTACCCTCGACAATGGTGGGATCCATGCGATTGCGAAGAATCACACGATCGAGAATATCTCCGCATTGGACACAGCGCAGGGCCGAGACCTGCTGTTCAACGAACATATCGACCGTGCTATCTATACGCTCCGCGACGAGCAACCCTCCGCAGCGCCTGCAATTTCGTGATCCACGCAGCATCATGAGGAACCGAGCTGCCTGGAGATCATCATGATGCGGCAACATTCCTGTTGTCGCGGTCTTACGGACCTTCTGTTTCACACGCATGGTTTACCTCCCCACCTCTGAATCAGCTGAATTTGGTTACGCTTCTGACATCACCCGATTCCTCAGACGATACTGTACGGTGGAGAATACGAGGG
This sequence comes from Nitrospira sp. CMX1, assembly GCF_054902215.1. Taxonomy (NCBI): domain Bacteria; kingdom Pseudomonadati; phylum Nitrospirota; class Nitrospiria; order Nitrospirales; family Nitrospiraceae; genus Nitrospira; species Nitrospira sp. CMX1. The sequence continues at coordinate 2,360 of NZ_JBUBKD010000040.1, forward strand.
AGAGGCTAGCAATCCCTCTAGATCTACACCTAGAGGAACCCTGTTCTTGATGAGTTCTCCACCCTGATGCCGTAGTTGTAATAGCCGCTAGATTGGAAACCAGCGATCTTGATCATGAGATCCGGCACAGTCAGCATCTCTGATTTTCACCAAGTTCAACTGCTGCACAGTTTGGAACTGAATCTCAGGAGCGTTCTTGAACAAATTCGTGAACTCGACTGCTACTGCGGAATGCGGGCTCAGTTTGCTGTGGCTTGGACAGACCTCCGTCATCCCCTATAACCCAGGGCTATTACCAGTTAAACCTCTAGCACCGACCTCCTATACTGTGACGCGTGACATATTTTACCGATCATGTCTCAACGCCTGATGGCGTGGACGTAAATGACTGCATCCTGGCCACAGCATTACCATCGTTGATTGCGTTGCGAATATTCGCAACGAGTGCGGCCATGATCGTAATGGCGTGGTCCTTAGTGGAATTGATCTGGCAGGGCATCTCCCCTGTCACGTTCACGGATCTCGTACCCTCAGCACTCGCCATGAGCACGATGACTGCCTCAGGGTTCCTCCTAGGCGGCGCAAGCTTGCTCCTCTACACTTATGGAAGTCCTTCTCATTCACGTCAAACGACGGCTCAACTCGGGGGTACGCTCATTATCATCTGTAGCTTTGGGTACTGGGCGACCTCTCACGGGTTGGACTCCTCAGAGGGTGCTCTCGGAGCGCCGCTTCTGGATCAGAGCTTGAACTCTTCTATCCCGATTGCCTGTGCGATTCTGATCTGTCTGGGACTTGCAATTCTGACTCTGTCTGTCCGCACGGCTTCCGGATACCGACCTTCACAATATTTTGCTGGAGCCCTCATTCTCCTGGGAGCCGTCCCCGGCATCGGTCATCTCTATGACTTCTCGAGTCTTCTTGAGTCCACACACCATGTCCCCATCGACGGTTCAACCAGCATCATGTGCATTTTCTTGGGCCTCGCACTTCTTTGTATTTATCCGACCGAAGGATTCATGCGGCCGTTCATGGCCCCAGACATTGGCGGTGCGCTCTTGCGGCGCCTCGTGCCGGTTGTCATCGGTCTGCCGCTCGTTGCCGGATGGTTGTGCATCCTCGCGCAACGACAGAGCTGGTATCCCTTCGGTTTCGGCATCATAGTCGTGATCGCGGTTGTACTGCTGATTCTTCTGATTTGCCTTTGGTATCTGGCTGGTTTGGCCAATCGAATCGATCAGGAACGCTACAGCCTGGTCCGGGCTTGGATAGAGCAGGAGACCAGGCTACGGCTGGCTGCGGCGGCGGCTCGAATCGGATATTGGCGATGGATGGGGTCGAAGAACGCCATTGAGATTGACCAAGTCTCTGGTGAACTACTCGGCCTGTCGTCCGGTTCACAGCTGACCCTGGGCACGTTCATTCAGGCGATCAGGCAGGAAGATCGCCGTGATTTGATGCAGGCCATCGAGAAGGCCAAACTGGACGGTCAATCATTTGGGGTCGAATGTCGGCCCGTGACGACAACGCATGCACAATGGATCAATGTAAGGGGAGTTCCGTCAAATCAACTCGATAGCTCCTCCTGCCGATTTCATGGTGTCATCGTCGATATTTCTGAGCGTCGCAACGCGCAGGATGCGCTTCGGGACAATCAACAGCGGTTGAATAGTATCGTGCAATCCGCCATGGATGCGATCATCACGGCCGATCAAGATCAACATATCCTCCTATTCAACAAGGCAGCGGAGCAACTCTTTCAATGTCGGGCGGAAGAGGCCATTGGAAGACCCATTAGCCAATTTGTTCCAGAACGAGTTCGTCAGCGGCACCACTCTCACATGATGGCATTTCAACAAAGTACGGTTAACGCTCGCCAAATGGGACGTCCGGGGTCGGTGAAGGCCTTACGAGCTGACGGCCATGAAATCCCGATCGAGGCATCCATCTCCAAAGTGAATGTGGGCGGACACAGCTTGTGCACGATCATACTTCGGGACATTACCGATCGCCTGAAGAGCGAAGACGCTATTCGTGAACGGGAAGCCCGTTTTCGGCACATGGCCGACAGTGCGCCGGTCATGATGTTCATCACAAGTTCCACCGGGGTCTGCACCTACCTGAATCGGCAATGGTATGGATTTACCGGTCAAACTGAAGAGACCGGGCTGGACTCGGGATGGCTCAATCATGTGCACGATGACGATCGCCGCCATGTGATGGAGTTGCTCGATGATTGCGGCAATGTGGAGCCCCGCCGATTGGAGTGTCGCATACGGAGGTACGACGGCGAGTTTCGATGGACACTCTGCTCTGTCTTGTCTCTGGTCGATGAACGGGAAAGATGGGAGGGGTGTATTGGTTCGATCATCGATGTCACGGATCATAAATTGGCCGAGCAAACCCTCAAAAGATCGGCTGAGGAACTTGAGCAACAAGTCACAGAGCGGACAGCGGCGTTGCGTCGCTCGCAGAAACAGTTGCGTGCCCTCACAGACCAATTGACGCGCGCGGAATATCAGGAACGACGACGGATTGCGGGCGAGCTGCACGATTATCTGGCACAACTTCTCGTGGCTGCGCGCCTAAAGTTGGCGCAGGACTCTCGACCATTAAAAACCGACAAGGACCGGACGCTCGCGAGAGACTTGGAACGAATCTTGGATGAAGCGCTTACCTATACTCGATCATTGGTCGCTAAATTAAGTCCTCCCGTGCTGTACCATCTCGGATTGCCCGCCGCGCTTCAATGGCTTGCCGAGCAGATGGAGGAGCATCAATTGATTGTGGAAACGGCATTTGACGTTTCACCCTCCCTCCCGAAGTTTGCAGATGACGTGGCCGCCATTCTGTTTCAGTCCGTGAGAGAACTGCTCTTCAATGTCATGAAACACGCGGGTTCATCCCATGCTCAAATCGCGTTACGAGCGACGCCGGATCAGCAACTCATGATCATGGTCACCGACCAAGGTTGCGGATTCGACCCCTCACAACTGGACCAGGCTTCTACCATTCCCACTTCATTCGGTCTCTTCAGCATCAAGGAACGGATGGAAACGCTCGGTGGGTCGGTGCACATCCACAGTCGTATCGGACACGGCACATCGGTCACCTTACTGTGCCCTTTGTCAACCCTGGTGAAAACCAACTCATTATCGTCGGCTTCAGACGGACATGACGAAACATCCATCGCTCTTACATCGCAGGCATCGCGCTCGCTTCGCATTTTGTTAGTCGATGATCATGCCATGGTTCGTCAGGGAATTCGGGCCCTACTCGAACGACATCCCAACATGGAGGTTGTGGGGGAAGCGTGGGACGGACAACACGCCTATGAGCTTGTGGATGCCTTGCATCCGGACGTCATTGTGATGGATGCCAACATGCCGCGACTTGATGGGATCGAAGCGACGCGTCGCATCAAGCGAACGCATCCTCATGTGGTGATCATCGGATTATCCGTGCAAACAGCGACCCAGGTGGCCACGAGCATGTTGCAAGCAGGTGCGAGCAGCTATCTGACGAAAGAATCCGCCGGAGAGCAACTCTACGAGACCATCCTGGGTGCAGTGGCATCCCAACACCTTTAGTGAAAGAAGAGCCACTTCCCCACCCCATGGTGATGTACGGTGTCTCGTTCGAACAGACCATCAGACGTCTCTAAACTTGGGAATGCCTCAGTGTAAATGTGCCGAACGTGATTTCCTACATGCTCCCAGATTTTCATGATGTCACGCATCTTGGCTGGAGAAGGATTCGGATAGACCGAACAAACCTATCGCTTCCGCTCGCCACGACAAACAGGCCAAGCTGATACGAGATGGAGCTCACTTTCGTGTCCACCACATGCGGTCAGGAGTTCAGAGCTCCATGAATGACGAGTATTCATCGAGGCTCAGAGGCACACCACCTGGTTTTATTCTTCACAAGGTCATGTGCCGATCCTTCGGGCGCTAATCGACGACTGGATCATCCTATCAGGCCATCGGTTTGCGCCCTGTCAGAAATCCCACTAACGCGAGCAGGACAAATATGACAAACAAGGCATACGCGATACTGGTCGCAGTGCCCGCGACTCCTGATAATCCGAGTACCCCAGCGATAATGGCCACAACGAGAAACGTCACTGCCCAACTCAGCATGGTGTGCCTCCTGGTTGCATGATTGAGGTGCGCATATCGTCACTGCTACTGCCGTCTCTCTCACTTACAGAAGAGTCGGAGCGACTCGATGTCATTTTTCATCTGAGCGTCTGACAAGCTACCCAGGGTTTGGTTGGGTGCCAGAATGAGCGTGCGCCCTGCGAATTCCGGATCCACGTACACAGTCATCATTGCCTCAGGGCCGACGATGATGCTTTCGATATCATTGTCCCAGTTTTGATCGTTGAGGCCTTTGAGCGTAGCTAACTCGTGAGGACCGATGAGCAAGAGCCGCAGGCCGTTCTTATCGAATTCGGCATTCATATAAATTTCCGCCCAGCACTTATTGTCATGCTTGAGCGGATTATTATCCTGTTGTTGAGAAACGCCGGCCTCCCCGGCATGGCTCCCCGTAAACGAGAGACTCACCAACAAGCTGATCAGTCTGACCCATCGCAGTACACGCGTCATACCAACTCTCTCAGGTGCGTCACCTGCATGGGGAACCTGTCCTTGCCTCAACTCCCACCCAATTCGAGACCACATACTCGATGCGCATGCAATGCGATCAGAAGTGAACATTAAGGCCCACCGTGATCATGTGCCCGTTATCGTTAAACCGCTTATCGTCAAGTGCCGCATTCTTCGACGAAATTTTCTCCAGCCAGATGTGTCGATACGACGCATCGGCAGAAAGATGACGAGTGATGAAGACTTGTACTCCCCCACCGACATGGCCTCCGAACCTCTGCTGGGTATCATCAAAGTTCCCCGGACCCGTGACGGAGGTGAAGTACCAGCCTCCCCCTCCAAGAATGAAGGGAGCAATCCGTTTCAGACCTAATGGATAAATCATCAACGATCCCTGAACCGGATAGGAGTGGACTCGCGTATCGCCAAAATCATTCCGGCGATAATCGACGGATCCCTCCACGGCTAGATATCGGATCGGATGAACCCGTACTTGCGCCCCCCCATACCACTGACCATCCCCATCTTTCGGGTCAAAGTAGGTCGCACGTCCGCCGATAGAGAACAGTCCGACATCCACGTCGTCGAACAGACTTTCCGCCTTGGCGTTTTCGACTGCGGCCAGCGACAACGATCCGACCGTGAGCAATGCCGCGGCGTACACCCTGAACCGATTCCACATCATATTCATCCTCCAAGCCTCCTCAAAAAATCTCCTGTAAAAAATGAGCCTCTCATCGGCTACTTCTTTTTTCTTAAACTCCGTAAAATCCCACTGACCTATGATTCCAATAACGATAACAGCTAACGATAACAGCCTCATTATTCGTACGATTCATTCGTACGAATAGATATACCCACTCGGCAGGCGGTAAGCGCCTGGCAGATGCCCTAGTCTATCGGGCGTGCCACCCTAGCCGCAGTCAGCCAGAGAAGCTGTGGCACGGTTGAATTCGAGACGGGTAAGGCGTAGGCTACCGCTCCCCTGTATATCGCAGGAACGCGACACTCTGGAGTAGGACACCCTCGTCGAATTCCAATACTCGAGGTTTCCCTCATTGAAACACTCGGTATGAGTACCAGCATAGAGAGCACGATTCCATGAAGATTCCAGTACCTGAACGGAGACTGACCCTCATCGGCCTCAGCTTGGGACTGGTCGTCCTCGTGGTCCTGGTGATTTACACGCTTGATCGAAAGCGGGAGCAGGCTGAACAACGAGAAGCCGTTCGCGAGATCCGCAACGTCGTTGAACTGATTCAGTCGTTCCAATCCTACTTATTGGATGCGGAGAGTGGGCAACGCGGATTTTTGCTTACCCATGATCTGCAATATCTTGCTCCCTACCATGTCGCGGTCGACAAGCTTCCTTCCGTGATGACACAGCTCGAACAGAAGACCAGCCAGAATGCATCTACGAAGCAACACCTGGAAATCTTGCGACTCTTGACCCAGAAAAAAATGGCGGAGTTTCGCACTACACTGGACATGGCACAGACCCGTTCTACAGAGGCCGTCGATTTCGTACGCAGCAATGCCGGGAAACTCCTCATGGATGACATCAAGATGAATCTCATGGCCATATTTGACGGAGAGAATGAACTTCTCAGATCGGCCGATGAGCGTGAGAAGCAAGCTGCCGATGAAGCGTTGCGGATCATCGTCTGGGTCACAGCCCTGGCGCTGCTGCTGTTGGTGGTTGGGACCTATCGCTTGATTCGAGATACGACATCCGGGGAACTAGCCGATCGGTTAACCGAACAGACTCAACTTTTGAATTTAGCGCCCATCATGACTCGCGATATGAACGGCCGGATTCTGTCATGGGGCAAAGGGTACGAACGCCTCTATGGCTGGACGAAAGAAGAAGCCGTTGGGAATATCAGCCACGACCTGCTCAAGAGCCGGTTCACTCAACCGCCGGAGGAGATTCAAGCAACGCTCTTGCGGGATGGTCAATGGACCGGAGAACTCACACACACGCGACACGACGGGACCGCCATCACAGTCTCTGCCGATTGGACCTTACTGAAACAAAAGAATAGGACTCCCACAGCAATCGTCGAAGTACATACCGATATCTCAGAGCTGCATCAGACCAAACGTGCGCTCGCAGAACAGTCTGCCTTCACGCGATCCATCCTTGATTCACTTGACATTCAACTCGTCGTGATCGACGCACAGGGGGTGATCCTTCGGGTCAATGAACCATGGATACGTGCTGCGAGGGAAAACCTATGGCCGTATCATTCTGAGCTCCTTGGTGTCGGCGCCAACTATCTGGAGGTGATTCGAAGAGCTGCCGTCTCCAATAGCGAGGTTCGGCAGACATTGGACGGTATCGAGGACGTCCTGGTCGGAAAGAACGACCTGTTTGAGCAGGAATATTCGTGCCATGCTCTGCCACAACGACGGTGGTTTCGAATCTCCGTATCTCCTCTGAAGACAACTGAATCTGGCGCAGTGATCACCCAGCTTGACGTGACCACTCGCAAGCTTGCTGAAGAAGCACAAGGGTTCATAGCGGCCATCGTCACGGACAGTCTGGACGCCATCATCACCAAGTCCGTCGAAGGCACCATTCTGACGTGGAACCGAGGCGCCGAGAAGCTCTTTGGTTATTCCACCGAGGAGATCGTCGGTCAATCTGTCGACCTGCTGGTGCCTGAAGAGTTGCGAGAAGAGGAGCAGAATGTCCGTCGCCGCACGCTTGGCGGCATAAACGTCGAACAGCTTGAAACTCAACGCCTCCACAAGGTTGGTCGACGAATCGACGTGTCCATCAGCATGTCGGCGGTCCGCGACAAAACCGGCATCATTATGGCCACCGCACAAGTGATACGAGACATCTCCTTTCGCAAACGGGCAGAGCTGGCCCTCCAAGCGAGCGAACGGTTCGGCCGCGCGTTATTCCAGAGCAGCCCCGATTGTGTAAAAATTCTCAGCCCAAACGGGGAACTGCTCGATATGAACACACAGGGTATGTGCGCGATGGAGATCGAAGAGATCGAAAGACTGAAAGGAAAACATTGGACACAACTCTGGCCTGCCGAGGCCCGAGAGATGATCGAGCAAACGCTTGACAAATGTCGGACGGGGGAACCCTCCAGCTTTCGAGGGTTTTGCCCAACCGCCAAGGGAAACCCTCGCTGGTGGGATGTGGTTGTGACACTTGTGCAAGATGGAAGCGGTCGGATGCTTGCCGTATCTCGAGATATCACCGAGCACGAACGAATTCAGAAGGCCATCAAAACCAGTGAGAAGCGCTTCCGTACGCTGACGACGCACATTCCGCAACTTGTGTGGTCGTGCCGATCCGACGGAGCGTGCGATTATCTGAGCGAGCAATGGTTGTCCTACACAGGGACGACGCTCGAACAGAATGTGGGGTATGGCTGGCTGTCCTTGATCCACCCGGATGATGCTCCAGGAGTCGACCGAACATGGAAGGAATCCGTTGCTTCAGGATCGCCCTTCATTACCGAGTATCGGCTGAGGGCTGCCGACGGCGCCTACTACTGGCAGCTGGCCAGAGCGACTCCGCAACAGGACAATTCGGGAGAGACGTCTGCCTGGTTCGGAACCACCACTGACATTTCAGCTCAAAAAGCCACCGAAGCCTCGCTTGAGCGGGTCAACTCGCTGCTCGAATCTAAAAGCGAGGCCCTCGTGGCCGCGAACAAGGAGCTCGAGTCCTTTTCCTATTCGGTGTCGCATGACCTCCGCGCACCGCTTCGCACCATGACGGGATTTGCCCAAGCCCTGCTCGAAGATTACGGCGAGAAATTAGAACCGGAGGCTTCACGCTATCTCACGATCATCTCCAATGGTGCTCGTCAAATGGGCCGCTTGATTGATGATCTGCTTTCTTTTTCACGGCTGTCACGTCAAAACTTGGCAGTGAGTTCGATCTCACTTACTGAGCTCGTGCAAGAGATCCGTAACGAATCGGTCGCAGATCAATCCGGACGAACGATCGAGTGGGACGTTGCCGACCTGCCACTGTGTCGAGGGGATCAAACCACCATCAAGCTGGTCCTTGCCAATCTCCTCGGCAATGCGCTTAAATACTCTCGGCTGCGGGACATAGCAAAGATCCAGGTTGGGTGGGAAGTTGATGAGCAGCAGCCGAGATTCTGTCGAATCTTCGTGAAAGATAACGGAGTCGGCTTCGATATGCGATATGCGGACAAACTGTTCACTGTGTTTCAACGCCTGCATCGGGCGGAGGAGTTCGAAGGAACCGGTGTCGGTCTGGCGATCGTGCAGCGCATCGTGCACCGCCATGGAGGACGTGTCTGGGCGGACGCGCGACCCAACGAAGGTGCCATATTTTGGTTCACACTGGAACGCTCCTCATGACCACACCTATGCATGCTGATATTCTCTTGGTCGAGGATAATCCCGACGACGTCGAACTCACACTCCGAGCCCTCAAGAAAAACAACGTCACCAATCGGATCGCGATCGTCAGGGACGGAGCTGAAGCCTTGGACTATTTGTTTGCCACAGGCCGGTATGCCGATCGCTCGCCCTCCGCACCTCCCAAGGTAGTCTTGCTGGATCTCAAACTGCCGTTGATAAGTGGAATTGAAGTGCTCCGGCGGTGTCGAGCCGACGCGCAGCTGCACCGCATTCCCATCGTCGTGCTTACTTCCTCCCGTGAGGAGCCTGATATCCAAACCTGTTACGATCTTGGTGTGAATAGCTATATTGTGAAGCCCGTGGATTTTCAACAATTCACCGATGCGGTTCGACAGGCCGGCCTCTATTGGCTGCTCCTGAATGAGCCACCGGGCGCGGTATGACCCCCCAGAGTCACACAACGCAGTGCTCGGCGGAGACGCAGGCGCTTCTTCCGCTCAAACTCCTCATTGTGGAAGATCGCGAAACCGATACTGAGTTGATCGTTCGCGAACTCAAGAAGCATGGGTACGATCCCACATGGGTGCGTGTCGACACAGAAGAGGAATTTCTTCACCAGGTTCAGGCACCGGTCGACTTGATTACCGTCGATGCCATCATGCCTCAATTCAGTGCGAAGCGCGTCTTGACCCTGCTCCAAGAACACCAGCTCGATATCCCTTGCATCATTATCTCCGGATCGATCGGTGAAGAAGAGGCTGTCGCGCTGATCCGCGCGGGCGCGGTGGATTACCTCATGAAAGATCGCCTTGGCCGCCTCGGACAATCCGTCCGCTACGTGCTTGATCAACACCACCTGCGCACCGAGCATCGCCAAGCTCACCAAAGCCTCGTGACCTTGAATGCGGAGCTGGAACGACGGATCGCCGAGCGAACCGCCAAGCTCGAAGAGGTCAATCAGCAACTGGCTCAAGAGCTGGAAGAGCGCAAGCAGGTCGAGCTTCGTCTTCGACAACATGAGGCGATGTTGGAACGTCACGTCGCGACACGCACGATCCAGCTGGAGCGGTCGCATGTCCGGTTGCGCCGTCTCGTCTCCGAATTGACGCTCGTCGAACAACGTGAGCGGAAACAACTAGCATCGGAGTTACATGACTATCTTGCTCAGTTGTTGGTGGTCGCGAAACTGAAGATCGACCAACTCAGCCACAATCCGTCGTCAGAGCACACCGTCCGGATGATCTGTGAAGCACGATCCTCACTCGATCAGGCGCTGACCTATAGTAGAACGCTTGTTGCTCAGCTCAGCCCGACAGTGCTCTTTACCCAAGGGCTCGTGGCCGCCCTCCAGTGGTTGCCGGAATATTTCTCCATGTATGGACTGCGGGTTCATGTGCAATCGTCCGTCTCCTCCGTCATTCTCGCCGAAGACCAGTCCGTGTTACTGTTTCAATCGGCACGCGAACTCTTATTTAACGTCCTGAAGCACGCCGGCACCGGAGAGGCCACCGTCGGACTCGATATCCTCAATGAACAGACGTTACGGATCACAGTGGCGGATCGCGGAGCGGGGTTCGATGCACGGAGTTTGGGAGGGGAAACCAAGGGGTTTGGACTCTTCAGCATTCGCGAGCGTATCGAAGGACTGAACGGGAACGTTTCCGTACAGTCCTCTGCTGATACCGGAACTCAAATTGAGATTTCTGTCCCCTGGTCCCATAGTGATATCTCATCAGACCCGCATGGTCCGATGGATGACATCACAAAGCCGTTGTCCGATATTCCCCCCTTGTCGGGAACCTGTCGCGTGGTCATTGTCGACGACCATACATTGGTTCGGAAGGAGATGTGTCAGCTCCTGTCTACAATACAAGGTGTGACGGTGGTCGGTGAAGCATCGGATGGGAAGCAAGGAGTAGAGCTCGTCGCCACATTACACCCAGATCTAGTCCTGATGGATATCAATATGCCGGGACTCAACGGAATCGAAGCGACAAAACAAATCCTTGCTCACAACCCGGTACTGAAAGTGATCGGTGTCACGGTCAACACGGAACGCGATATTCATGCACGGATGCTGGCTGTTGGAGCCGTCGCTTGCCTGGCAAAAGATTCGCTTTCCCATGATCTTCAACCGACCATTTCGAGAATTCTCGAGCAAGCTCACATGGCACAGTCTCCCTGAGCCGGCGTCGTTAAGGATACACCGCCAGTCCTCTTCAGAAACGGCTCCTGCAATGATTCGCACAGGACGGCCCTGTGGTCATCGAAGAAACCCGAAGAGATAAAGGAAGACGACGATCACTCCCGGAACACCAAGCAGCCATAACAGCAGGCCTTTCCACATATGCTTTCCTTTCTGCGAGGCACCTCGCAGTTTGTTCTTTTTACATCAAACCTAGAGTATCCAAATACGAGAACGCGCGTATCAGAGAATATTCTGACTGCTCCCTCGAGCCGATCGCATAGCCGCACTTCGGCTCACTTTGTTCGGTGTCGCCCGTGGGCGTCATGCTGTTCGAACCACTCCTCAATCCACTTGTTCACTTCCTCTTGCTTGTCCCCATACCATTCTTGAACCTTGCCGTCGAGTTTATCTTTGTGCCCTTCGATATATAGGAGATCGTCATCAGTGTTGTTGACGATCAATCTTTCTATCTTTTTCTCCGCGAATCACCGACCGTTCGCGGTCATTTTCTGGTGTGAAACATACATGCAATTGATCCAACGCGGCAGTCATGCCGCGCTGGATCAGAAGTCCGCTCGAACTATCCTCTGCGCGCTCCAGTCTCAGTATTCTTCCGCTCATACCAGTCATTCGCCCACTTCAGGACATCTTCCTTCTTGTCCCCATAGCGTTCCTGTACCCGGCCGACGAACTTGTCATAGTTACCTTCCGCCTCCGTGAGGTCGTCGTCCGTCAATTTCCCCCACTGACGCTTTGCTTCTCCCTTGAATTGCTGCCACTTCCCCTTGAACTGATCCGCGTTCATACAAACCTCCCATAAATGGATGATGGTTGAAGTACTTGATATGCCATTCATTTCCTCAGAAGGAACGGCATACACGATGTTTTTCTTTCTACGCTCGTTTCATCACCCACGGCACTGGACGATCCCCTAGTTATTAGTTAGTCGAAAATAGACCAGACTTGGGAACCGCGCTTCGATTGCCGCGATCGTCAAGAGACCTGCCAGTTTCCCGCCTGTATCCAATACTGGAAGACACTCCTGTCTGGTCTGTCGCATGCGCCTATACGCATTCATCAACGGCTCATCCGGTGCAACGGACGCAGTGGACCGGTCCATCACCTCGGCTACTAAAGTCTGTTGTACATCACCTATGAAATCTTTCCTCATCCGCTCCACGCTGGAGTACGTGAGAAGTCCCTGATAGCTACGTCCGTCGAACACCACCAATCCTTCAACCTCCAATCTGGCGAATAAATAGAATGCTTCATGCAGCGTGGTCTTGGGGCTCACTACTGAAGCATTCCAGGTCATCAGGTCTTTGACTCGTGCCGTCTGGCCATCGTCCCACCTACTCGGACTCTTCTGGTTCATTTCCAATTCATACTCCAACTGAGATTTCGGACCCCGAATATCTTCGGCTATACACATAAGTTCACCTCCAGATGATCATGTTCGCCAGTGAGTCATGCTTCTTTGTCATCTGACTTGCTTTTCCTGCTGCTGCCCACTAGAAAATACCCGAGTTCCCATTCACCTTCTGTAATTTGGTTGGGTGGAAAGGCGATCACTCCGCAGGCCAGTTTGTGGACCATGACTAGGCTCAGGACTCATTAACGTTGAGGATTTCCTCCGCAAACGATATGTGCTTCACTATGGCTGGAGGTAGCCATGAGTGATGTATTTCTGTTGACGCCAACGCAGTCGAACAGGATCAAGCCGTATTTATCGGCCTCGCACGGTGTCCCGCGCGTGGGTGATTTGCGGGTGATGAGCAGGATCTTCTCTATGATCCGGCACGGACTTCACTGAAAGTGATGTGCGAGGCCTAATGGCTTGCGCAAGACACTCTAGAACCGGTTTGTGCGCTGGAGCTGAGCACGGTGGCCTGAATTCGAAGCGACGCGCTGTGTGTGACGGTACGGGCAAGCCGGTGCGCCTGTTGCTGACGGAAGGGCGCACCAGCGATGACACCGGCGCAAGATGCCTTCTGCCTACTCTCCCCAAAGCCAACCATCTGATCGCCGACCGCGGTGCTGCGGAAACACTCACTTCGACTTCTGTCGTCGTCATGGGTCCTGAGGTACGGACGACATTGAACAGCCATTCAGGATACATAAATGGGGATATGGCCGATGTGATCTCGCGACACTGTCGGCACGAGACCTGGGGTTGTCTTTTAGCTCAGAGCGGGAGGCCCGGAAGACCCTGCCCGATAAGATCGCAATGGAACGAGATTCTTCTTCCACGCGGCCACGATCGGATCAATGATCCTCCAGGCTTCTTCTGCTTCATCATTCCTGATAAAAAAGATGGATTGGCCTTGGAGCACATCGAGGATCAGGCTTGCATAGGAGGACATTGCTTCTGGAGCCAGCTGCACATTCAGTTCAACCGGATCGGCTTCCAGGGGATTCCCTGGACCGTTCACGTTAAGGGTCAATCCAACTTGATCTCCCGTGAGCCCCAATCGTAACCGGTTTGACTTTACTGAGCGCGAGGAGCCGAACGTCGAAAGCCTTGAGGGCTTAAAAAATATCGTGAGTTCATGACGATCCTGCTTCATGGCTTTTCCGGTTCGCAAGACAAACGGAACATTTCGCCATCGTTCATTGTCGATACACAGACGAATCTCAGCAAATGTTTCAGTCCGCCGCTGAGAATCGACCCCCGCCTCATTGACGTAGCCTCGAACCCTCCGACCATGGATTTTCCCCTCCGCATAGCGACCCCGCCTCGTATGGGCCAACATCTCTTTCTTCGACAAAGACCCAACGTCTCGCAGCAAGCCCATTTTCCGATCGCGAAACTCGTCTGCGGTCAAGTCGGGCGGCGGCTCCATCGCGATCAAGCACATCAGCTGTAAGAGATGGTTCTGGATCATGTCTTTCAGCGCACCGGCCGAATCATAATAGCCGGCTCGCCCTTCCAATCCATGCGTCTCCTCCCACACAATCTCAACCCTCTCTACGTGCAATCGATCCCAGGCTGATTCGAATACTCTGTTGGCAAAGCGGAGGCCAAGAATATTCTGAACGGTTTGTTTACCCAAAAAATGATCGACGCGAAAGATATCCCGTTCAGATAAGAAGCTGAGCAATTTGCGATTGAGCACTTTTGCCGACTGCCTATTTTGCCCGAACGGCTTCTCCAGCATGACTCGGCTGCGTGGAGGCAACCGAATTTCGTGAAGATGGTCGACGATGGTTTCTGAGATGGAGGGAGGAAGACCAAAATACAGCACCAGGGGACCTCGTAACCGGCCGATCACTGCCTTGAGCTGATGCGGGTCGGTCAGATCGGCGGATGTATGTCGTACTCGCGCCAAGAGCTTCTTCACAACGCCAATACCGATGTTCCCACGATGCGCCTTCACTCCGTCCACAATTCGACGACGAACATCCGTCCAGGCTTTTCTGCTGACAGCCACAATCCGAAACCGCCGTGGCAATAGGCTTGCTGCTTCAAGTTCTGCCAAGGCGGGAAAGACATAGCGATAGGCCACGTCGGATCCGGCACCGAGCAGGACGAACTCATACTGCGCCATATGATTCCCTCCAGTGCTACCGGCAGACCATAGATCGCCGTTGATGGTCAAGCACGAAACACTCACCAGGAAATGACCGTACCATCATGTATTGTGGTGAGTGAACATCATCCAATAGTTTGAGTGTCCGGACTAGAGCGCGGTATCATCTTTCTGCTGCACGTTCCTTCAAGAAACAGATTGCCTTCGGTGATTCAGAATGACCCATCCAGAGGCGAGCACGAGCTGTAATGAGTTAGCATGTATTGATTCTTGGTCTCGGCTGCACTTTTGACCGAAGTTGGTCTATTCGATCGGTAATAAAGCTGAACCGCTTCCTTGTTGGATAAGGGAACCGGTAGGCGATCGGTTCTTCCTGGGGCGGTAGATGGTCCATATCTCGATACACATTCACCGGAGCTGAATCGGCTGCCAGATGGAACATAGAGCGATACCCCATCCCACAGCCGGCAATATTGAGCAGCTCTCCGACTCCATTCTGCGAGACTCGTTGGAGCGCCCGCTGTCCGATTGACTTAACGGCTCTCTCACCGCTTGTTGAGCCTCGCGATGTCGAGCACCTGTTGACTGGAATCAATCAGCAATGTGATGGCATCACCCGCCTGTACCAAGGCCAGTTCCTTCGCGGCATAGGGCCGTACAGAGTACACCTGTTGTTCTCCGTCCGTCGTCTTGATCATGATGTGTCCATCGGCCATGACTTCCACGACGGTACCGTTAATGCGGTCATGCGGCGCCTTGGGGTTGGAGATCTGTCGATATTCATGCTTCATATGTTCCAAGGACACGGAGTCCCCGAAGGTAACATCCACAATATGATCGGTCTCGTCTACCAGAAATACGGCCGGAGCTCCGATAGGCATGGATGCTAGTTTACTCCGAATCAGCGGGCTTACCGGGTGGGTAGTAGTCTCTCCATCATCCGCTCTCACCACAACTCGTTCCTGACCAACCTTCATCTGCTCCGCAACATGACCCGCCATAACGGTGTGGTGTGAATCCTTGTGTCCCCAAGGATGAAAATCGACAAGCACCTGTTGCTCATTGAAGACCATCATGACCGAGTCTCCAGGCTTGAGCTCCATTCCCTTCGCCTCTGCCACAGAGAGCGGCAGGTAACGGGGTTGGAGTGAGTCGGCGTACTCCACCTTGATTTGGTTACCTGAGATCGCTTTGGCGGTACCAAATACTATCCGATCTCCAGGAAGTAGTTGAGATGTACTCCGTGAAGTTGGAGCATGCTTCAATGCCGGAAGTGGTTGAGCTGTGCTGACTTCAGGACTCCTCGCTGATTGAGCTCCCACACACCCCGAAAGAATCAAAACAATACAGAGCACGGCTACCATTGACGGTGATAGCTTTTGGTCAGGTGAACACATAATCAGAGAGCGGGACGCTGGAGGTAATATGCAGCTCAGGTTGGTCATGTGGATTACCCTTTCGCCGAATACGTAGTGCGCGTGACGTTCACGTGAACGTCTTGATCCATCGCTACTGCTTCTACATTTTTGAATTTCTCCTATAAAGAGTAGCGTGTTCTCCAGTTGCCATGTACTCGACAAAACCCTAGCTTCACGGGTTGGACAAGCTGGATGGGACGGCTGGTTCATATTGTTTGAAATCCGATCAATCAATCAGCAGACGGGACAGATGCCGGTCGCACTCATCAATGTGATCAATGGTTAGATATCCCGCAACAGCGGATTTCATATATTCGCAGGGACCGAACACCACAACAGGGCAAGATTGTGACAGTCCTCTCCTGCTGTGCCAGACTTGTCAACTCACTCGCTGATCGCTGAGGGTTGATAATCAGTCTCCTCCCTTGAGAAGGGCTCCTTCCTCGATCTGCTTTCGCAGCGCGTTGTCTGAGTGTCTTCACATCCGTCAAGAATGGAGTCTCTGCTATATGCATTTTCTCATGTCTCATTGGTGTCTCCTTCTACAGCCCCTGCCGCCTGAATAGCTCATAGACGCTCATATGGGATAGAGCTACTCACCCCCTTGAAAGCGTCCGTCGAAGATGAGGCGATGGCCTACTGTATTTAGTTGTCACGCCCTCGTGGCATGTATCTGCCGCTCAGCCTCCAGCCAATGCTCCACGTCGTAGCCATTTTTGAAGCCGTTTGCTTCATAGAGCAGAAAGGCTCTTTCCGCGATTCTCTGATGTAGATCGTCCTGCGACTCGAGAACTTGGGCCTCAGATCTGTGAATCTGGGGTACTTGTTCTTGCTCCAATAATGAATGAGTGATTGAGGGTGTCTCAACGAAAGCACTTTCCTCGACTCTGCTTGTCGCTCTTGGCTCACGATTCCCCGAGATCTTGGGCTTCCGATTCATGTCGTTCGCACTCACACGTGACATGGTTGTCCTCCCCGTGAAATCCATTGTCACCAAGTACTCACCGCCTCGTCGGTACAAGCACAATCTCAACCCGTCGATTTTGGGCTTTGCCAGCGGATGTGCTGTTGTCCGCAATAGGGTTGCTCTCTCCATACCCTCTGATCTCCATCCGTTCTGCCATGATCCCTCCGACAAGTAGAATCTTTTGAACAGATCGAGCACGCGATTCAGAAAGTTTTAAATTGGACTCACTTGATCCATCCGAATCGGTATGGCCCTCAATAAGAAGATATTGATCCGGCACGGCAGCCAGTGTCTTCGCGATTTTGGCTACCTGCATTTGCATTGCCGGCTTGACATCAGCCTGGTTGACGTTGAAATAAATGTTCCCCGGCAAGGTGATGACAACCCCACGGGCTTCCTCACGCACCTTGGTCAGGCGTGACAATGTGGCAGTCAATTCCGCGCGTGTTTTGTCATGCTCGGCACGCAGCTTCATAACTTCACGCTCTGCCTGTTCTGCTCGAGCCTGCTCAGCCGCCAGCGCCGCGCGCTTCTCCTGCTCTTCGCGCAGACGGGCAGCTTCTTTCTCCGCAGCGGCACGTTCAGCCGCTTGCGCCGTCTGTATCTCTTGTTGCTCGCGGAGCCGAGCGACTTCCCGCTCCGCCTGTTCTGCTCGAGCCTGCTCAGCCGCCAGTGCCGCGCGGTTCTCCTGCTCTTCGCGCAGGCGGGCAGCCTCATTCTCCGCAGCGGCACGTTCAGCCGCTTGCGCCGCAAATTGTTCCTGCCCCTCGCGCAGTCGCGTAATCTCACGCTCAGCTCGGGCTCTTTCAGCAGCCTGTTTTTCTTGAGCATCCAATAGAGCCCTTTCTTGGGCTCTCGCAAGGGCCGTCATCCGTTCCAGTTCCTCCTCCTGCCCTTTCTTTCTGAGCATCATAATCTCGGCGTCGCGCAGAGCAATGGCATTGCGTGTCTTTCTGTCCGTTTCACGACGGAGGTTTTCCTCCGCTGTCTGCGCTTCTGCTATATACTGAGCTTTTCTCGCTTCTCCTTCGGCCAACCGTGCCTGATGAACAATGGCTGACGCGTCATGCTCTTTCTCCCAAGACTTGTTGGCAATGTCCAAGTTCTCCGCAGCCGTATCGTAACTGCGCGTCGCACGTTTATCCGCATGTGCGGACTTCGCGTCTTGGAGGGCGAGTCGTGCTTCCACAAGCTCGCTCGGTGGTGCTGGGACCGCACAAGCGGCTAGAGTCAAGACACCCCAGACAAGACTACTGACAGTCCAAAGGTGATATTGCACGCTGTCGTTGTTTTTTTCTCGGTTCTTCATTTATCAGACTCCGTCTCAACGCCAGATGGTGGAACCTGCAATTGTTTCTGTACCGCTTCGGCTTTGACCTCAAGCTCGTCCGCCTGCTGACGGACCATGGCAGCCTCTTTTTTCTGCTGTTCGGCTTGGGCCCGAGCTCGCGCAGCTTCGGCGTAGGTCGTCGTTTCAAGAAGATATTGGCGGGCCGCCGAGTGATCACCCTTGCCCGCTGCCCGTTGGGCTGCACCAAGCGCCTGCCTCGCTTTTTGAAGGAGAACAGGAGCATGATCAAAAGCTCCTGCTGATTCAGCGCTCCGGATAATTGCTTCAGTTTCTGTCAGTTGTGTTTGCGGAACCGGCGGGCCGCTCAAGGCACAGCCGACGACGATGTACAATAGACCAATTGCCAGAGTCGACCCTATGACAATCCTCATCGGAACTCCCCTTTCAGCATCTGCACATTGTCCTCCGTTCCCCTGATACCTTTCTGAAAATAGTAGGTGGCTACAGTGACACCCCAATATGGTCACGAGTCTCTGCTTGCGCAAAATGCGTGAGCCATCCCACTCCACTGATTGGCTAACGCACCTTGCCGAGGATGTCATTTCTAATCACTAAGTACCGTAATTCAGACTCGACCGCAGCTAGACAAACCCCTAGGCTCAGGACTCGTTCTTCGAACTAGGAGATGATGGGTACAGCGAGCCAGATAACCGAGAAGAAGCGGTGTGGTGTACAATGCCTCTGTAACCAACCGCCATCTATGATGGAAGGTACGCATGGTGCGGAGCCACTACGAGCCCCCCTACCGAGCACGCGCCTTGAAATTACTCCCCTGGATCTGTGCGCACTGCGGACGAGAATTTGACGGCAAGAAGCTGAACCAGCTCACGGTCCATCACAAGGACCACAACCATCAGAACAATCCCCCAGACGGCAGCAACTGGGAGTTGCTCTGCCTCTACTGTCATGACAACGAGCATCAGCGTGAGCACATAGGTAGCGAGTCGAACGACTCTTCGTCGAACCGTGAACCAGAACGCCCCTTCACACCCTTCGACCAACTCGCCAAGCTCATCAGCCGTAGACAGTTGTGATGATCTCTATCCAATTTCTGGGGGGTCACATCTGCGTCACGCCCTACAGGCCTTGTGTGCTCGTCTTAAGGGCTTTCCGAATTCTTCATTCTCCATGCTCGTTTCACCTCTTTACACAATCTTGAGACAGGGTGGACATACTAGCCCTGGAGTATAAGGTATCCGACCCCTTTATTTGACCACTTTATTAAGGAGGGAAGGTGCGCACGCTCAGACACAGAGAGATTCCTACAGGGGTGATCGTGTGAAGAGGAGTCAGTCGAGCCCGATGGCCGTACCGGGCATTCACCAGAAACCTATCGGCAGACACTCGCAGATCCCCCAAGTATCCCCGTCTGTACAGACTTGCGAACTGTCGACAATACCGAGAGACGTGACACTCAAAAGAACCGTTGTGGGACGACAATGATGTCGTTCGGATGGATGAGATCGTCGAGCTTGACGGAAATCGTGACTTCCTGCCCGTTGATGACTCGTAGCACCTTCGTCCGACTCTCCGCTGCTTTCTCCGTAAATCCCCCGGCCATTGTAATGGCCTTGTGTACAGTCAAGCCTCTTTCGTACATGTAGTCGCCAGGACGCCTGACTTCTCCATTCACATAGAGCTTTGAGGCTTGT
Organism: Nitrospira sp. CMX1; assembly: GCF_054902215.1. Classification (NCBI taxonomy): domain Bacteria; kingdom Pseudomonadati; phylum Nitrospirota; class Nitrospiria; order Nitrospirales; family Nitrospiraceae; genus Nitrospira; species Nitrospira sp. CMX1. The sequence goes on from NZ_JBUBKD010000040.1 coordinate 22,444, forward strand.
GCCACCACGATCAAATCATTGGGCAGAACCAACTCATCGAGCGCCACAAGGATAGTATGAGTACTGCCTCCCTGTTGACGGGTAATCTTCACCTCACTCCGATCGGCCTTTTCAGTGAAGCCTTCCGCAAGGGCGAGAGCTTTTTGGACGGTCATCCCCTCTCTGTATTCAAAGCCCCCTGGTTTTCTGACTTCCCCATTCACAAAGAAGTTACGGTGTCGCACGATGAATACGGTCACTTTCGGATTCCGGATGTAGCCTGCGCGAAGGTGAGCCGTCAGCTCGTCCTGAAAGTCTTGGACCGTTCGACCTCCCACGGACAGGGTGCCGAGCAGCGGGAAGGTGATCGTGCCATTGCCATCTACCGTACGTTCCACGGAGAGATCGTCCTCTCCGAAGACTTGCACCTGAATCACATCATTGGGACCCAATCGGTACGCCTCTTGACGTTCAGCGTAGGCAATCGTGAATGTCCCCAACAGAGCCATTGCGACGACCGAAAGGCCGATCACTGAAAACCCGGTATAACTCATGATCGCATGACCATTAGATTGATCTTTCTCTTCATCCCGGTACTGAATTCGCAGACTGATCCCCAGTGCGTACCATAGCCAACTTGGCCAGAATGAGTCATTGTTGAGGAATTTCATCGCTTGCTCCCTACATTCCGAAACACCGCAGTGTCCTGGCGCCAGATCACACTATCGGAGGGATATTGTGCCCACTGTGAAGGTTCCCGTCAAACCCAGCCCACTCAGACTTCCCCGGCTTCCTTGCTTATTGAGAACAACCAGGATGGCAGGGGTCATGAGCGCCGTCATGATAGCTTCCTCGACACCGTTCTGATCGCGATGATGCAGTCTTTCATTTTATGGCACGACTCTTCACGCCCACCAGTGGATTTTCCATGTCTGACAAGTCATGGTCGGCCTGCCGGCTCCCGCAGGGCTCTGTGTGTTGGAAGCTTGGCACCAACTCATGAAGCAGGTCTATGACATGATCGGTTTCATGCCGAGCGGCGCTTTGCTCGAGCATAGCCACACGCGGCATCAGCGCGTAGGGAGTTCGGCTACGGTTCGATTTGACTGTGAAGATTCTGCTCAAAGTCGATCGTTCGACAGTCTCCTCCGACCCAACCAACTCCTCAGACAGCTTTTCACCAGACCGAAGCCCTACGAACGAGATCACAATGTCTACATCTGGGGTCAAGCCCGTGAGGCGAATGAGATTCCGTGCCAAGTCGACAATCTTGATCTGTTCCCCCATATCCAACACATAAATCGCACCAGGCTCACCGATCGCGGCGGCATGTAAGACCAGCTGAACCGCTTCCGGAATCATCATGAAATATCGTCGAATCTCAGGGTGCGTGACCGTCACTGGTCCACCCGCCTTAATCTGATCAAGAAAACGCGGCACCACGCTCCCATTGCTGCCCAGCACATTGCCAAATCGAACAGTCGTAAATCTCGTTTGACCATGTTCCACCAAACTTTGTACGACAAGCTCAGCCACCCGCTTGGTCACCCCCATGATGCTGGTTGGATTCACCGCTTTATCAGTTGAGATCATGATGAATTGTTCAACCCCACAACGGGCCGCCGCCTGGGCGACAACTCGAGTCCCGCGCACATTGTTTTTCACCGCTTCACACGGGCTCGCCTCCATCAACGGCACATGCTTGTGCGCCGCGGCGTGAAAGATGATGGCAGGCTTGAAGGTTTGCAAGACCCTCTCTACGCGAACATCGTCTCCAACGTCTCCCACAACTGGAAATACCGGTATGGCGCACGCACCGTCAGCCAGTTCGTTATGAATGGCGAACAAGCTGTTTTCGTACCGTTCGAACAGTACCAAGAGGCTCGGCTTAAACCTGACGATCTGCCGGCACAGCTCCGATCCGATTGAACCGCCAGCCCCTGTGACCATAATCGGTTTCCCCTTAATGAGCCGGCACAGCGGGGTAACGTCCAGTCCAATGGGAGTTCGCTCTAGGAGGTCCTCAAGTGCCAAATTCCGAATCCGTGTAATCTCGACCTGCCCCTCAACGATATTTCTGAGACCCGGCACGATCTGGATTCTCACTTTGTGAGGCTCGAACAGTTTCACGAGATCACGAATAAGCTTAGGGTTGGCAGTTGGTATCGCGAGCAAGACGACGTCGGGAACGACGTCCGCTATAATTCGGCATAAATCCTTGCGGCCCCCCAGAACCCGCACGCCGTGAATGCGGCGTCCGATTTTTCCAGGATCATCATCGATAAATCCGACAGGTTCGTATTTGACGGCCGAACTCTCTTTCAGCGACCTGACGAGGCTCGCACCTGCATGGCCGGCCCCGTAGATGACAACACGCGTTTGGCGTTTGGAACCTCCACACTCCCGGTAATATCGCCAACTGAGACGCACTCCCCCCAAGAGAACGATGAGAAGCACTGTGTCCAGCATGTAGATGGATTGAGGATAACTCTCGAGGCCAATACCCCACCTGATCGCAACATACATCACGGCCGTTCCCACGATCGAGGAGACGATAATGTTCTTGAGATCCCAGAGGCTCGTGTGCTTCCACATGCCTTGATAGAGCCGGAATGGGAAAAAGATCAGCAGACGGATGACCAGAACTAACGGTAGGCATTGTATGAACAGACTCATGGCCCAACCTGGAATCATTCCGTCAAACCTGAGCCAAAAAGCCAGATAATTGGCCAGGGCGATGAATCCCAAGTCAATGGTGACAAGGGCAGGCAAACTGAACCGACGTAAGAATGTCATGATAGCCATAGTCATAGTTGGTAAGAGAACGGGAGAACGCCAAGGTTGTTTTGCAAGATTGTCTCTGTGATTGTAAAGGCGCTACAGCACGCAACTACCGATGGAGGTCATGCCGTCACCCTGCATGAGAGTGGGAACGGCCATGATGAAACTCTTGGCCGTATTGCAGGAACCATTCGTACAGTTCAGGAACAAATCGCCCGAGTACGGCGCCTCCCAAGCTGGGAAGAAATGACCAGATTTCTCGAACGGATGGCACTCTGGGTGACGCACTGAGCGGCGTAGCAACGACGTTCGCCTCTAGGCCAGTACCGAGAAAGACGAGAGTGAAGATTGCCGCGGCTCTCATCACATGGTCGCGAGATGTCACAACCATCACGCGATCCATTCTTTCCCGGGCGAGTATACGACGAATCATTAAGGCTTCATCAACGGTATTGCGCACGCCGGTTGCACACAGCTCACGCACTCCTCGTTCGCGAAGGCATGTCGCATCGACCAAGGTGGAGAGGATGCGGGGGGCTAACCCCTGCTCGGCCAACAACGCCGCATATCGATCACGTTCGACATCTTTTGCTAAGGCGACGATCGCGTCGGCTGGTTGTGGTCGCTCAAACAACGGATGAGGATGGAACACCGTCACGAATTCTGGGTGAAAGATGAGCCAGTTCATTCCATAGAGTCCAAGAAGTCCTACGAACGGCAATAGGACCGTCGCCAACAACACCCATCTGTCTCTGAACAATCTCCTCCATACAGGAGTCATGCGTCTTTAGCCCGCACTCTTGGATATTCGCGATCGATCATCCTAACCAAGCAACCGCTCGACCTGTAAACAAACGTGATTGATTTCCTCCAAAGTGGTGTGTGAATACAACGGCAACGCGAGAGCTTGCCGGCTGATCTCGCTGGTGCGCTGCAGATTCGAGCTGACACGCTTGGGAACACGTTGAAACAAGGCGTGTTCATGAACCGGCGGATAAAAGTATCGCTTTGTCTGGATTCCCACCATCTTCAACGCCTCGTAGACTTCATTACGACTTAATTTGGCTCGGTCCGTGATAAACAACACAAAATAGTTCCCGCTGGTTGACCGATCTGACGGAAACTTTTGGACCCAACAGCCGGGGAGCGTACCCAACCGATCACGATAGATCCCGATAAGTTCCTTGCGCGCCTTTACGAGTTCGTCCATCATGCGCAGGGAGAGCAGCCCGACGGCTGCGTGCAACTCGCTCATCCGGGCAGACAGGCCCAGATGATGCATTTCTTCCCCTTTCGTAGGATCTTTCCCATAGTCGCGCAGAGAACGCATTCGCTCCGCGAGGGCATGATCATTCGTCGTGAACAGTCCGCCTTCAACCGACGTCACGACTTTTGTCGGACTCATTGAAAATACTTCACAGGCGCCGAATCCTCCAAGCGGCCAGCCCTGATAGGTCGCGCCCAGCCCTTGTGCACTGTCGAAATAGACGGGCAACCCTTTCCGCTGGCCCAGCGCGAGCAACGCCTCAGTATCGGGTGGCAATCCGAAGATGGACACTCCGCAGATCGCCACCGTTTTTGCGGACAGATTCCGCTCCACATCGGCAGGATCGATGGTACACGTATCTGGCAAACAGTCGCAGAACACCGGAATGAGCCCGTTCCATAACAAGGCCTGCGCTGTCGCCGCGAAGGTAAACGACGGCACGATGACTTCCTGCCCCGGCTGAAACCCCAGCGCTTCGGGAATCATCATCAGTCCAGCCGTACAGTTCGACAACGCCACGCAATGTCGCGCGCCGGTCCGCTGGCATACCTCTTCTTCAAGGCCCCTGACAATAGGACCAAGTGTGACGGTTCCGGCATCCCAGCTCGGCTCAACGAGCTGCATGATGTCGCTCATTGATGGAAGCGTGGGGCGGATAATATTGAGCTGCATAGTCTTCCTCCTTCGACGTGATAGCCCAGGGGTATGGGGTGTTGGGATAACCGAGAAATGTGTGCGGACCGACGAATGCATCAGCGAGAACGAGTCGCGGAACGAGGCTGCTTTTGATGAGACTACGAAAGACTCACATGCAGGTCCAGATTGATATCACGATGCTGCTGCCGCTCGTCAGCCGGGTGTACTTGCTGTTCGATGACAAGTCTCCCTTCTCAACTCCTTCATAGAGGATTCGTTCGTCACTATTCCTAGTTGCTAACTTGGTCAACGGATGGTGAGCAGCTCCTTCAGCGACGGAGCAACCGGACGAGTCTGAGGTATAAACTTCCCATGATCGTAATTCGACGCACACATCGCTCACGCCCTCACGCATGAGCATCGCGATGGAATGACTGTGCTCCGGGGTTGCCGGTCGAATGATGCGGGTCTCGCTGCTCACACCTCCACCTTTGGTCTAGCTTCGATAGGCAGGGAAAAATCCCTCGACTGGAACCCACTGTTGCCCCTGTCCCACAGCCCAAACTCGGCGTTGTTCGATGAGCCTCATGTATTGGTCGGGATTAAGGATTCGAGTGCCAACCTTGAACGTCTTCACACTATGGGGAGCAAATCGTTTTTTATAGCTAAGGAGACCGTCGTTTTCCTGATGACTTCCGCCAAACACCATGTATCGCTTCCCCTGTTCACTCCCCCACACATTCGTCTGGTGACGGAGTGCCGTGTTGGCTCCACACGACAACCCTTCCTCGGTTGTACCCCCAAGAAAGGCATACGTATGGCTCTGTGAAACAAGTTGCAGCTCAGTCGAAACGACATGATTCTCGTGGAGCGCATGAAAAAAGACGGTATGCGTTGAGAGACGTTTCATCAATGCCGTAAAGAGCATCTGCGGAAAAAAATAATTGGAGGACGCCGTGCGACGCTCCATCGTGGAATAGTAGACCGCCAAGAACTCTTCCAGGCGATCACCTTGTGGATCCACGACGACCGACACCCCTTTCCGAACCGACCGTCTGAGAACTTCGCGCACCGACTTTGCGTAGTTCTTTAAAATGGATGGTTCCCCCTCCTCCAAGGGAATGACCACGGAGGGGCCTTTGGTGATGACCTCACCCTTGAAGGGAATGGCCTGATCCTCAAACAGCGGGAGTCTGGTAAAAAGCGACACAACATTCAGAGTATCCGCCCATTGGTCGAAACGATCCCAAAATGTCGTCACATCCGGGCTCCCCCATCCAAATGGACCTCCAAAACCATATGGTGATATGAGATCACACCAGGCGTTGCTCTCTTTGACCCATGGCTCGGATTCGAGAGGGCGAAGGAGCAGCGGAAAGAGAATGCCACCGAATGAATCTTCCAGTGCGACACAGAGTGCGCGGTCACCTGGTCGTCCGAACAACGAGACATAGTCGGGATGTGCCCAGACTTCGCGATTCGGCCAGCGGTGCCATATCTGGAGCCATGCGGATCGGTCTGTCGGACTCGAGGCGTCCAACACATGTAGGGTGGAGGGGGATGCTGGTACAGATAACATAGGGACATCCATTGGGTGAGTTGCAGTCTGGTTAACGCGGCGAAACTGTCTCAGCCCATAGTTGCGGAAAGACCTGTGGATCCCGATAGTCAGGCAGACCGTCTTTCTGCTTACACGCTAAATCATCGTTGTAGATCTTCCAAGGCTCGCCCTTTGCATTGAAAAACAATCGAAATCGATTGGCCTCATCTTGCATGTGAATGGCATAGGCGACACGCGGCTGGTCACTCCGGTTTGGTCCGCTGCAATGGATCGTACGACAGTGATGAAAGCAGACCTCCCCCCGACGCAATGTCATGGGGACTTTGACTACCGGAGCCTCGGAGGATAGGCGTTCTTCCAACTCGCTGAGATCACGGCAATTGAACGTGCGCATGTCGGCCGTACCAGGCCAATGATGGCTTCGGTCAACATACAGCACGGGTCCCATCTCTTCGGTGCAATCCTGAAATGGAATCCATACCGTCAGCATGTTATCGGATGAACATGTCCCCCAATAAGAACGATCGGTATGCCACCCAACGACAGACTCATTCCCATCCAAGTTGCCAGGCTTATAGACCAACGAGTCGGCAAAATAGCGGATGGCATGGGTGCCGGCCAGTCGTGCGGCTATCGCGCCAAGTAGCGGATACATGATCAACTCACGCAACTGTTGGTTCTGCAGTGCAACCACTTCCGCATTCCGTACGGTGTTGGGATCCCCCGGCTTCCAATCCGAGAAACCACTGTTGGGTGGAAGTATCCAATCACGCTCTCCGTCAAAATGCCGTGAGACCCCGATGAAGGCGGCGTCCAGCACGGCGTCCGGTAGGATTTGAGGCGATCGATACCACCCGTGTTCACGGTAGAACGCCACATCGTCCCTCGAAGGAAGCAACGCTTCCTGTTCTTGTGTCAAGATCATGATGGCACCAACTATAAAGAACGCTACAGACCAGCCAGATAGATCGGCGTAGACGCGATGGAGGAAGACCTGCAGGTTTGCTCAGAGCACCGGACTACTGAGATGTGAATAGGCGTCAAGGCTATGAAGGACTGTCACCCCAGCGCCCACAATGGACCGTTCCCCTACCGTGATCAACTCTCGCAGAACGGCATTGCTGCCAACAAACGAACGCTGGTGAACCTTAGCTGCACCGTTCACAATGGCCGCCGTCGCGATGTGGCAATGGTCTTCGATGACGGCGTCGTGCTCGATCAGCGCTCTCGTATTAATGATGCAATTTCGTCCAACAGAGGCCCCGGCATTGACAAGCGCATAGTGCATGACAATAGTCCCCTCCGCAAGCATGGCTTGGCGTGAAACATGAGCCAAAGGAGAGATGATGATGGGGAGAACCATACCAAGCTGCTTGAGGTGATCAAACAGCCGAATGCGCGGTTCGGGAGACTTAATCTGTCCAATCGTGATCAGGAAGTTTTGGCAGGATTTTGCCAGCTCACAAAGATCTTCTTCCCGACCAAGTAGCGGGTAGTCTGTTACCATCAGGTCTTTAGATTGTTTTTCGTCGACGATGCCGCGAATCGTAAAACGGCCATCCATCTCGATGACATCGATGCAGGAGCGACAATGTCCACCGCCGCCGATCAGAATCAAATCCTCTTTGTGTTTCATGGGATCTTCTGAGGCAGGATACGTGGTATCCAGTCTGTTATCGAATGGGCCGCTCCGAATGAGCACCCTTAAATTTGCCTTCCCAGGATGGATCGTCCGGTTGCAAGATCCCCTCTCGCTTGAGGACTTTCCAGGGCGTCATCACAATGATCTTACAATCCAGCCAGAGCGAGCGATGATCAACATACCATAGGTCGAGAAGAAACCGTTGCTGCCAGTCGGCGGTATTTCTTCCATTCACCTGGGCCCAGCCTGTCAGGCCGGGAGGAACGAGGTGGCGACGGTGCTGCTCAGGGCTATACCGTGCGAGGTATTCCATGAGGAGGGGCCGCGGGCCGACGAGACTCATCTCACCTTTCAACACGTTGAAGAATTCAGGAAGTTCATCCAGGCTGGTGCTGCGCATCAGCTTGCCGAATCGTGTGAGTCGATCGGTATCGGGCAAGAGCCGTCCATCGGATCCGCGGGCATTGGTCATCGTACGGAATTTATACAAAATAAAGGGTTGACCGTGAAGCCCGGGACGCGTCTGTGTGAATACCAACGGCCAACCATGGGCGACCCACGTCACCAGTGCGACGATCCCGACGAGAGGAAGGAGGAACGGAAGAAGACTACAGGTCACAATCACGTCGAAAGCACGCTTCCCAGGGAAGAGCTGCGCGATCGTCGTTTTGGAAGAATCGGTGGTATGAGTCATAACCTGATCAATCCTCGCATTGCATCATGCATGTCGTGCCCGTGAAAGGCCGGGGCCATCTAGAATCTGCCATGGCTCAGTGCCTCAGGTTCCTTCTGGCTAGAGATCTGGTCATTGGCTTCATCCGACAGGGGCCGATCGGAGCTCACGTTCACCACCCCCTCCTCTGCCAACCAACTGACATATTTGCGGTAAATCGTCTCGTGCATGGCGGCACTCGAAAAATCGCGCAGTACCCATGCGCGGGCGGCCGACCCATGCCGTCGGCGCAGTGCGGGATCATCTACGTAACGCAGGAGGCCCGCGGCGAGTGCTTGCGGATCATAAGCCGATACAAGCGTGCCTGTTATCCCATCCTGGACAGCGTCCAGACAGCCGGTTACGCGCGTTGCGACGATGGGCAAGGCCATGGCCGCAGCTTCCAACAGTACGATTGGAAATCCTTCTCGGTGAGTGGGTAATACCAGAATGTCCATCGCGCTGTAGAGCGGGGGCGTATCCCAATTTTCTCCCACGAGATGTACACGCGGATCGTCGCGCAGCCGCTCAAGCACCCCTGGCGGAGGCGGATCGCCTGGCTCATCTGGTCCAATCAGCAGCAGGTGCAGGTCCGAATGCTCCTTCTTCAACATTTGCCACGCAGCACCTAATTCGACAAGTCCCTTCGCACGGGCCAGGCGACCAACGAATCCAACCACAGTGGCATCAGACGGAATACCATACCGTTGCCGAACGTCGTCCCGTATGAAGGCGTGCTGCCGATCAGGATTGAACTCGGTCTCAGCATCAATGCCGTTACAGCTCCCTTGCAAAAGGACATGAATTTTCTCTGCCGGAGACAGTTGCAGGTCGACGGCCATAGATCGGACCGACCGACTGACACAGAGAACCTGCGAAGCCATCCGACAGGAGACCGTCTCCGTGGCCATGAGGATCCGTCGTGTGAGGCCGGTTGCCGTGATAAACGGAAGACCATGCATGTGATAGATCCGCACAGGAACGCGAGCGAATCGCGCTGCGATCATCCCCAACAAACCGCCTTTCGGTGTGTGCGCATGAACGATGTGCGGACGAAGGTTGCGAAACAACTTCCAGAGTTGGAAAAGCACTGCCAGATCACGGAACGGAGTGATGCGTCGAGCCATGGACACCGCATGAACGGTAACCGCCTCGTCTGTGGCAAACTGTGTCAAGGGCGCTCCAGGAGATGAGACGGCATGGCTTTCGAAACCCTTGGTTCTCATATAGGCTGCCTGTCCAGCCACAAAGCGGAGGGACAGCGGAACAGTGGTCACGTGAATCAATATGATAGGAACGTTAGCCATCAGTGTTTCAGCCTGTTGGGTGAACGGCGGTGAAGAGAGTCGTTTCGAAGCGCTGCACGTGGCTGACTATCGCCCATTGACAGAACAGCGGTTGTGTTCCATCCAGGCCTGAAACATCAACACGTCCCAGAGGAGAAACTCCCATCGGCCGGCACCTCGTTGATGTTCATCCCATTTCATCCTGACTTGCGATGGGTCGAGGAAGCCGTCGTCTTTTAGGCGTTTCTCGTCAAGCAGATTCTCGGCCCACTCCCGAAGCGGGCCGCGTAACCACATATGCACAGGCACCCCAAACCCCACCTTGGGGCGTTCGGTCATGGCTGGGGGAACGTATTTTCTGAGCAGGTTTCGTAAGAGCCGCTTTCCCGTTCCCTGCCGAACATTCCACGCCAATGGAATCTGCCAGGAAAACTCCACCAACCGATGATCAAGGAGTGGGACCCGTGCTTCCAAACCGATCGCCATGCTGGCTCTGTCAACCTTCACCAAAATGCCATCTGGAAGATAGGACTGACTATCGATATACATCATGCGTCGCTCAAATTCAGCGACCGGGAGATGCCGACGGAAATCAGTCACTGCGGTCAAGGGCTCCTGAGCGCCTGGAACAACTTCGGCCGGCTGTTTCCAATGAGACACCATTTCCAGATACAGAGATTCCGGGGCACCTGCGTTGAGCACGCGCGCGATGCAATGAAGCTTTTCTCCCGGATTGCGCTGCCAGGTACTGTTCGATAGCAGGTGGTCGATCGGTGCGATCAATCGATTCCATCGTTGCGGTGAAACGGCTTGAATGCCATCGGCGAAGAGGGTTCGTATCGGGGCGGGCATGCGACGGATCTTCCGCCATAACTCAGCCCCCACAACGTACCGGTCATAGCCGCCAAACAACTCATCGCCTCCGTCGCCGGTGAGCACTACCGTCACATCCTTGCGAGCCAATTGAGAGACGATAAACGTTGGAATCTGGGACATATCTGAAAAAGGCTCGTCATACATCTCCGGCAGACGTGGGATCACAGCCATGGCTTCTTGCGGAGTCACATATAACTCCGTGTGGTCGGTTCCAAGGTGCTGTGCCACGACCTTCGCGTACGTCGCCTCGTTGTATTGAGCCTCGTGGAAACCGATGGTAAAAGTCCGCACCGGACTGGCACTCTGATCTTGCATCAGTGAGACAATCAGTGAAGAATCAATCCCCCCGGACAAAAACGCACCCAGGGGGACGTCTGCCTCCATACGATGTTTGACGGCATCACGAAGGAGCGTATCAAGTTGTCCGACAGCATCCTCCTCAGTTCCGTGAAAGGGAGAGACCAACCCACGCTCAGCTGCCATATCGACAGACCAGTACTGCGTCACCGTGGGAATTCGATCAGCGTCCGCTGAAGAGATGCGTACAATAGTGCCAGGCAACACCTTGGACAGACCTTCATAGATGGAAAAGGGCGCCGGAATGTAGTTATGCCTCAGATAGAGTGCCAATGCATTCCGATTGAGGCCGCAGTCAAATTCAGGATGGGTGCGAAGCGCCTTCAGTTCAGACGCAAAGATCAACGTGCGACCAAGATACCCGTAATACAGTGGTTTTTCTCCCAGCCGATCGCGTACCAGATAGAGCTGTCGCTCTCGCCGATCCCACAGCCCGAACGCAAACATGCCGTTGAGGCGCCGTATGGCAGAGAGGATGCCAAATTCGGTCACGGCAGCGAGCAGAACCTCGGTATCTGAGTGCCCCCTGAACCGGTGCCCACATAACTCAAGTTCTCGGCGTAGTGCACGAAAGTTGTAAATCTCGCCATTGAACGACACCACATACCGACCGCAAGACGAATGCATGGGCTGGTGGCCGAGGGGTGACAAATCCAGAATAGATAGGCGGCGATGAGCTAAGACAATGCCGGCAGTTGGATCGGCCCATACTCCCGAATCGTCCGGTCCTCGATGGTGCAGGGCGGCGGCCATAGCTATAGCTGTGGCTGCCAACTCCTCTCCTGTACTCCGAGGCTTCGTCTCAAAACACCCAGCGATACCACACATGACGTATGCGTTACTCCATGCAATGCAGAAATCAGAGAGCGATGTCCAACGCCTTCATCACTCCAACCTTAGGCGACAGGTGAGATTGTCAGTTCATCAAACATCGTTTGGTAGCGCTCAACAATTGCGGGGAGGTTGAAATGACTCTGAACCCGTTGACGTGCCCGCAGCCCTGTCTGAAGCAGCTGCTCCCGACCAAGATCGAGCATACGTTCCCAGGCTTGTGCCAACGCCGGTGCATCGTGAGGAGGAACCACGATGCCGGTTGGCCCTACAATATGAGCCGAGTCACCGACATCCGTCACAACACAGGGAACCTCACAACTCATGGCTTCGCTGACCACATTGGCAAAGCTTTCACCGAAGCAGGATGACGACGTGGCTAAGTCGAACGAGGCCATCAGTTGTGGAACATCCTCACGCCGTCCGAGCAGGTGACAATTGGCACGAATCCCGGCCTCGTCAATCCAGGTACTGAGTTCTCGGTTGTCCCAGGTCACATCCTGGCCGCAAAGCACAAAATGGACGGAGGGTCTCATGGAGACGAGGAGTTTGGCTGCACGCACAAAATTCTTATGGTCTTTCTGCGGGTGGAAGCGTCCCACCAAACCGATTACAGGAGCCTCGCTGGGAATCGATAGGTTCTGTCGAATCAAGTCGCGTGCCGTAGGATCGGGTTTCAATGCTGTCAAGTCGACCCCATTGGGAATTACCAACATCTTGTCAGCCGTATAGCCGACGGCAACATGGGCCTGACGGGAGGCCTCCGAACAACAGACTATCCGTTCGGGGATCCAGCGGGACAATCGAGCACACAGCTTGACCGTGGGGACCGTAAGCGGACCATAACCTTGAGTGAACGGATCGCTATGCCTGACTCCCCACACGATCGGAATGTGCCCTGCCAGCCAAGCGGCCACGCCACCGAGTAGGTCTGCGTGGTACATCCAGGTCTGCATCACATGCGGGCGATTTCGACGGAGCCAGGATACGAGACGCCAGAGGGAAGCCAAATTGGGTATGCCAGGTTCCATTCCGAGTGATCGAACAGGAATTCCCAACTGCTGAATCTTCGCACCGACCGGTCCGAGTCGAAGCAGTGAAATGACCGAAGGCTGAAAGCGTTGCCGGTCTAAGTGTGAGAGCAACCGAAGGAGCATGAGCTCAGCCCCTCCAGCATAGAGGCCCGTCGTGAGAAACAGAATCCGTTTCGGGAGCATAGGTCCTTCCACTGTTACAGTACCGTACGTTGTTGAACTGAGAGGCTAGGCGGCCAGACTGAAAAAAATGCAAACTAGACCATTCGGTCGAGGCCAAGCCGGCCCATACCTTGCGACCTTCATGTTCAAGTTTGTTCACGTGCGGTCATGAAACCACACAGTGGGTACACCGAGAGCTGCGTCAGATATGAAAGAAGCCGTTGATCCTCAGGAATCGCAGAAGACACATCTACTTCAATAGATCACCCTAGCTGGTCACCCCTTATCCACACGGGCACTAAAATTGCTTTAGCTCCTTCATTGAAGGGTCCAAGAATGTGACTCACGGATTCCGATGATAAGATCGAAGATGTCATGGGGAGACATGCGGAACGCTGGAAGACCATGAAAGGGAACAAGATGCCATTCGTCATCCTCTTATTGGTGGCGTTGGGGCCATTCCCCAGTTGGGCATTTCTCACAGATGACGCTGTGCATCTGGAGCCACCCGCTCCATCCTTACCCACGGCTGGTTCAACAGCGACCGATCCGGTGTTTGGTTCCAAGATTCTTCGCGTGACGGACAAGCTTGACGGCAGTGAGTGTCAAATCTTCTACAGCAACATGCCTGCGCTCAATGTCAATAACACCAAAGTCGCGGCAATGTGTCGGCTCGGGTATATGCGGACCAAAGTCTGGGATTTTAATGCGGAGACGATGACTATCTCCAACGGGCGTCTCCAAAGCAATGAGCCAACAGGAGCCCAAGGATATTTCACACAATGGTCTCGTACCACCCCCAACAAATTTACGATTTGTGCGCAGACGAAACTCATCGAAGTGACGATTCCTGACGGGAGCTCGACCACGTGGACAAATACGACTCTGCACGATTTTTCCACGGATTTCCCTGGCGTAAGCTACGTGACGCAGCATTCGGTGTCGAGCGATGACGATGTGTTTGCCGTGATGTCCAATACCGGCGGATATGCAGTCTGGAAACGTAGCACCAATTCCATTCTCCTGAAAGTCACCAACGAAACTAATCTCAATGAGGTGGAGATTGATAAGAGCGGACACTATCTCGTGGCCCTCCAGAACGACACCACCTTGCATGTCTGGAATTTACAAGCCGGACCGACTGAAACGAAGGTCACCGTGCAACCGTTTAATCACCGAGCAATGGGGAATGGGATTGTCGGCAGTGGATGCGAGACCCGTCGACTGTGTGTGCGAAAACTGGCCACGCCGAACTCGGTGACCTCCCTCCTGCCGGCTGATTCGTGGTCCTACGCTACCCAGCAAGATCATTTTTCCATGCCTGGTGATAGTGACGCCTGGATGATTGCCAGCCGTTATTCCCTCACGGGAGGGCTTGCGCGTCACACGTTCGATAATGAGATTGTTCAGATTGCCATGGATGGGTCGAGTCAAGTGCGACGGATCGCTCATCATCACAGTGTCATCGCAAACAATAACTACGCTGCCCACCCGAAAGCGTCAGGAAACCACGACGGAAGCTTCATTGCGTTTACGAGTAATTGGGGACAGGTCGACGGACGCCGAGATCTTTATCTCGTTCGAGTCCAACCTATTACCGCGACAGATCTCATCCCACCAACGCCTCCCAAAACGCTAGGTGTTCGGTAAGCAAAGCGCAGGCGCATCACTCCAGCCAGTCCAACAGACGAACAAATACTGAGGAACACGATTCACCTAAAAAGCATAGGTGTGTCTACATACACCTACATCCCTAGACGAGTCAGGAAGACCTGACTGTCGCACAAAAAACAAAGAGAGTTTCTATAATTCAACACGTTAGCAGAATAGACGCACCCATCATCGCATAGGTACCAAAATTGCTTAGCATGCCATCAGAATCCGATGGCTTCCGATGATACTGTTGAATGCATCATCGATAGACTGATGAAAACTGTGGCTGCGGTTTAAGTTGTCCGACAGTTTTTCTCCAGCTCGTGAAACGACAATGTCTTGCGGCATTAATTCGGCAACCGTGCCAACTCCCCTGACATGTGAAATGAAAGGAGCCACGATGGTATTCCTGTATTTCTTGTGGTTGATATTGGTCCCCTCACCCAGTTTGGCGTTTCTGACCGACACCGCTGTCCATCCAGAGCCGACTGCCCCCTCCCTCCCCGGAGGGGGTGCGACAGCCACCGATCCGGTGTTTGGCTCCACCATCTTACGGGTGACGGACACCACGGACAGCAGCGGAGACTGCACGGGATTTTACTCGAACATGCCCTCACTGAACGTCAATAACACCAAAATCGCGGCCCAATGTCGGGTCGGGCCGATGCGGCTCAAGGTCTGGGATTTCAATGCAGCAACCATGACGCGCTCCAACGGACGTATCCAAAGCAATGAGCCCGCCGGAGCCCAAGGATATTTCACTCAATGGTCTCGAACCACCTCCAACAAATTTACGGTTTGCGCTCAACTTAACCTCGTTGAAGTGACCATTCCCACTGGGACCTCGACTGTCTGGACGAATAAGATCCTGCACAATTTCGCAGCCGATTTCCCCGGCGCGACCTACGTGACACAGCATTCGGTGTCGAACAATGATAATGTGTTTGCGGTGATATCCAATACCGGGGGGTATGCGGTCTGGAAACGCAGTACGAATTCGATTCTCCTGAAAGTCCCCAACTCCGCCAATCTCAATGAAGTAGAGATAGACAAGAGCGGACGCTATCTCGTGGTAACGCAGAGCGGGGTGACAGTTGTCTGGGATCTACAAGCCGGGCCGACTCCAACACAAATCTTACCGACGCTGTATTTCAATCATCGCGCAATGGGAAGTGGGAAAGTTGGGAGTTCATGCAATTACCGTCGGCTGTGCGTGCGGAATCTGGCGACGCCGAACACGGTGGCCTTCATTCTGCCAGAATTCTCATGGCCCTACTACACCCAGGACGATCATTTTTCAATGCCGGGCGGCAGTGACGCCTGGATGATTGCCAGCCGCTATTCTCTCTCGGGAGGGCCGGCGCTTCAACCATTTGATAATGAGATTGTTCAGATTGCCACGGATGGGTCGAATCGAGTACGAAGGATCGCCCATCACCGCAGTATCGTTTTGAACAACACCTACGCTGCCCAACCCAAGGCATCGGGGAGTCGCGATGGAAACCTCGTCACATTTACGAGTAATTGGGGCAATCCTGGCGGGCGCCGAGATCTTTATGTCGTTCGTGTCCAATAAATCCGGTACTGCCGCCGCATCAGCCACTCCCACAAACTTACGGGCTCAGTAAGTGAGCTGTGGCAGCGTGAATCGTTAAACAGCACATCATGAAAAGGCCAAGCGCCGTAGTACATTGAGATGGTCATGGTGAGAAATGTGCCAAGGTCTTTGGGAGATGCCCTCGCTCGAGGCGGGCAACCATGCCTTGTTGTGCGTGACCTGTCCGGCGATCCCGCATCGCCACGAGTGCGGCTACCAACGCCAGGAGGAGAAGGTTGTAGGCGTTATTTAACAATTGGTGCGTAAAGAAGCTAAACCATAAGACGACGCAGCTAAAGATGAAGACCACAGGTCGACTGTCCCCTTGTGCCCGCCAGAGCAAGGCCAGCAGAAGGAGCGGGATGAGCATTGCACCAACAACGCCATGATCGATCATATGCGCCAAGAACTGATTATGTGGCGGGATATCAAGTCCTGTATGCACCTCGCCTGTTCCTTCACCGAGAAATGGGTGTTCCCCTACTCGTTCCCACGCTTGCTGGGCAATGGCCTTCCGTCCCCAGCTGGACGCATCCTCGACACCGAGTGGATCCATGAGCCATGTCAGTCTTTCTCGAGTGTCTGGATTCAGCGATCCAGCCCCCTCCAGAGCGGTGAGAATCTGGTCGGTTTTTGGCAATAGGGCGACGCCGACAAGTAAGAGTGCGATGAGCCCGGTCCGAACCAACTGCGGCACGCCTATGAACCTTCCAAGCATGAGCCCTACGACGGCAATGAGCCACCCGATCAGTCCGGCCCGAGAATAGGTCGCAAACACACCAGTCCCCGCAACGAGAATGAAGACAGTGCGAAACCAAACGGGCAATGCCGTAATGCCAAGAATCATTCCGAGAACGAGTGCTTCCGCGGAGGTATTTGGATTCACATACAAGCCGGCAGAACGTCCCGATACGTTGCTGAACGACATGGGAACAAAGAGTTCATAAACATTAATCACCGTACCGACGTGCACCACGACGACAATCGCCCATTGTGCAAACCGGATTGCCTTCGCATCCATAAAAAGAGCGAGGAAGCAGAGCATTTCCACGATGGCGAGCATACGCCATCGCACTTCCTGCCAAGACATCTCCGACTGCGCACCCATGATAAACCAGATGATTGTTATCCAGGCATACCCAGCACACCATGCTACGACCGGAAGTTGGAGGATGTCAGATGTGATCACCTGCCTGACCAGCAGTGGCAAGGCCAGGATGATGAAGGCCAGAACCCAGTGCCATGGTATCCCAATATCGTGAGCCTGGTTCAAGTACTCGTGACCATTACTGTAAAAGACGGTGACCGCGATCACCGCAAGGATATTGCGATAAAAGGAGTTCATCGTGATACCACTCCGAGCTCTACGCAGGGCATGCCCACTATCTGATCAAAGCAGAACTGATTTAACGCCCGACGTCAATCAGCGAGGCATTCTCTCGACACACCGGCGATTTTCCTCACTACCATGCTCGACCAATCGAGACCCCGTAAGCAATGTATCCAGCACATGCTCGGTCTTGGTCACCAGGCTGTTGACAGAGAGGTGTTCGACGATTCGGTGCCTGATGCTGCCAGGTTGGTATTGGGGCTGATTCAGGAGCATCTCCATCGCCCTCATGAGGGTCTCCGGTTGTTTGGGCGGAACGACACCCCCTGTCTTGCCTACCAGCCAGGCCGAATCTCCCACATCTGTCACAACACAAGGAACGTCACAGGCCATTGCTTCGGCCACGGCGTTGGGCAAGCCTTCTCCGTAGGAACTGTTGACGGCTAAATCCAGTGCGCTGTACACGGCAGGCATATCATCCCTGGCACCGGCCCAGATTACGTGGTCACTCAGCCTACATTGATCCGCGAGTGCTCGCAGCTCAGCAGTGTAGTCCGGGGATCCATCTCCCACACACACGAAGCAAACATCGCTGCGTAGAGCAATGAGAGATTGCGCGGCCTTGAAGAACACAGGATGGTCTTTCATCGGATCTAGACGAGCGACCAGACCAATCAGCTTCATGTGGGCCTCAATTCCCCACTCCATTCGAATACGGGCACGCGCCGCCGGGTCGGGTTGATACCGCTCTGTATCGATCCCATTTCGGATGACGATCATTTTCTCGGCCGGATAGCCCATCGTTTGGTGATACCGGAGTCCAGCGTGGGAATTTGGGATGAGGGCATCGGCTGAGTGCGAGACCCACGAGCTGAAGACCGCTCCTATCCGAGAGACCCAATCGTAGCGATCGAGATCCATATACGCACATGAGATCGGCCAAACAGTCCGTAGCCCTGGAAGGAAGAACTTGGGGATCACTGTGACGACATTCGGGATGCCGTGAAAACCATATAAAATATCAGGATGTTCTTGCCGTACAATCTGAACCAGTCGCCACAGAAATCCGAAGACGTCCCATCGCCCAGTCTTGCCCAACGATCGGACACGGATCCCTGCCTGCTGCAACTCCACTTCCCAAGTCCCCCCTGCGTAGAAAACTCCGACGACAACTTCGTGCCCTCGCTGATGGAGGCCTTTCGCAAGGACAATTTGTTGCCTCTCCGCACCGCCATAGACCAGCCTGGAAATGAGGATAAAAATCTTCATGCTCGACCTGCAGTGGTGTCGTTCTCCAACTTGTCTTTCCTATATACGAAGTCGATCCTGTGATCCACGAGCGTTACTCCCCATACCCCAGCGCAAAGCGACCACCTCTGCTACGATCCGGCATTGTACACACAGCATCTTCCACCGCGGCCGGAGTCTTCGGCGAGATGAGCATGACGATGTTGCTGGTTTTGACTGAACTCAATCCGTCAACCACACTGTGAACACCCGCTGAGCACTCATTTGTTGGCTTCCCCCCAGGTGAAACCTACTAACTCGTTCCACATGGTCATGATCTTCTCCACACTGAACCGTCCGATGATTTCGGATGCTCGCGCTCCGAGACGGCGACGCTCATCGGAATCAGCCATGAGACGATCCATCGCCTTGGCTAAAGCAGCCACATCATCGGGCGGAACCAATACGCCGTCGACCCCATCACGGATGATCTCACGTGGGCCGCCGCCGGAACAGTCGGTACTTACGACTGGAAGCCGACAGGCCATCGCTTCTAACAACGCATTCGGGAAACCCTCGTATCGAGAAGGCAACACAAAGAGGTCTGCCCCTTTCAGAATTGTCATAGGCTCTTGAAATTGCCCGACTAACTTGACTCGGTCTGCAATGCCAAGATCGACAGCACAGGTTTGTAGACTCGCACGCATTGGCCCTTCACCCAGGATGACGAGCGACCAATCAGCATGCTTCCTTGCACATCGGCCAAACGCTTCAATCAGAGCATCAAACCCTTTTTGTCTCACCAATCGTCCCATAGCGACGACCGTATGCATGGAACCGTTAGACTTTGCACCCTGCTCAAATCCATTGCTTAAAGGACTCACAGGGTTGGGAATAACGTAGGTGGCCTTTACTCCTGGGAGCCTCGAGGCCCACTCACGTATGGCATTTGATTGCACCACAACCGCATCGGCACGCCGATAAAGCAAAGACCGCAATCCATTCCAGGCCCAACCTATGGTATTCAGGTAAGGGTCATTGCGTTCCGAGACGATAATGGGGATGCGAAGGCCCCAGCTCGCCATGAGCGTGAGGACATTCGTCGTATCGAGAAAACTTATTACCACGTCAGGGTGAGCGTTACGTAATGCCCGACGAAGCCGTAGGATTCTTTCAACATTGTCTTTTACGGCTTGGCCGATATGTGTCGAGAAAGATAGGACATCTAACCCCACCCGCTTGACCTGAGGATGAAGCTTGTACCAATCGGTGGATTGGGAGCTTAAGGTGATGAGGGTAATGCGCTTTCCCTGTTCCGCCCAGTGGTTGGCCATAATCGACAAGACCCGCTCTGCCCCTCCTGCCCCAAAAGTCGAAATGACAAGCGTGATCCGCATCAGATGTGAGTCCACTAGGACGAATGAAGGGGGGACAGGCTGCTCTCTACGGACCGGAGTCGTCGAAACACCATGGCATACAGAAAGCACATCGAGACGGCATACATCAGACTGGTCGCCAGAGCAATTCCGGCGATACCGAGTGGTTGCATGAGCAAATAGTTCAGAATAATCGTAAGAACGAGGCTGATCGCCGACCCCCACATCAAGATCTGGTTGGCCTTGAGAGACGAGAGCAACCGAACGGCAAGAATGCCCAAGGCAAAGGGAACGATCTGCAACAGGGCGAGGGCTTGAACCCATGCCACTTGCCGAGTATCTGCATCCGTAAACGCACCGCGTTGAAACACAAGCTCAACAATGGGTTCCGAAAACCACACCAGTAGGACCGTCAGCGGAATTGTGACCGCTGCAACCAATCGCGCGTAGGTCAGCAAGGTGTGCCGGATCTCTTTCCAGCGCTCCGCCGCGACCATCTCTGAAAAGTATGGAAGCACAGCCGTGCTCGCCGCCAATGAGCCTACGCCCAGCAACAGCATGGGAATCTTGGTCCCGTATGAGAGGATCGACACACTTCCCGATCCCAACGAAGCTGCCATGATTTGCCCCACGACTTCTGTGCTACCGATCAAAGCCGCGCCGGCGAGCATCGGCGCATATTGATTCCCCACCGTCTTCAACGCAGGGGTCACACCGGACCATCGCGGGAGAAGCCGTAGCCCCTCTCGAGCGACCCCCCACCCAAGGATGGCGGCGTGGCACACCGTGCCGGCCACCACACCAACCGCAAGCGTATAGATCTCTATTGCCCCATTGGGTGCCAGGAGGACAAGAATGGTGATCGTCGCCATAACAGCGGGGGCGATAGCCGCAAGGGCAAAGCGTTCATGCGCATTGAGTATCGCTCCCCAAGTGGTGGCTAGTCCGCTGAAAAGCAAACAGGGCAAGAGGGCATTATAGAGAGAGCCGGTCAGGGCTAGTTTTTCTTGAGAAAATCCCACTGCTACCGTCCGGATCAAAAAGGGGCCTGTGGCAAATAATGCCACGGACGTTGCGGAGAGGAGCAACAGACTGCCCAAGAGCACACTTCCATAGAGATCAGTCGCGGCGGTCACCCCCTCTTGTTTCCGAACCTGGATATAGGTCGGAATGAGCGCGGCATTCAGAGATCCGCCGACGAGATTGATGGCAAATGATGGAATCAGGAATGCCATCAGAAAGGCATCAAGTTCATCTCCGGCACCAAATTGATAGGCTACGACCAAATCTTTCCCGGCAGAGACAATTTTCGCGAGAACCGTCATGCCGCCGACGGTCATCAAGGCACGAAAGATTCGGCGATTTACAGACTGCGATTTCCAGAGATCCCACCATTGCATACCGGCTTGCAGCACGTGGTGCATAGAGCGTAATCCGGCACTCGAACTAAAGATAGTTGGTCGTATGGCCATACAAAGACAGCTGAGCCTGACGGATGTGTTGTCGCACGACACCAACTACTATCCGACAAGAGACCATGGAGCTGACTGGCGCGAGCCACGTCGTTGCAGGTGTTTTGAATCGAGTTCTGCGTGGTCAAGAGTCGAGAGGTGGGGCCTAGGACAGACTATCTATGCACAGGTCAAGGCCAGCTCCTGAGAGGCGCATCCAGGAGTCATCATCTGATGACACACTCAACACCGATCTTCCTCATCACCGACCAATCGTTCAGAATCCTACCAGCGTTGAGCGGGTGCTCCTCATGGCGCAGCCCCCGCTGGCGCTCCATGCTTTATCGCCTTCTCACCCTCATCACCGTAGTACGGGTTATACGGTACTCGGACTTTCTGTAGAACGATCCCGAGTATTTTCCCCCCCCCAATTGTCAGACGCTCGATCGCCGATTGACAGGCTTCTCGGGTTGTCTGGCCGACACTGGCAACCAGAAGCACGCCATCAACCTGAGAAGCGAGGATCACTGGGTCAGTCACGGAAAGTACAGGAGGAGCATCCAGGATGACATGATATCCGTCCTCTCGACATCGGTTCAGCAAAACCTTCATCTGTTTAGAGTGGAGCAGCTCCGACGGATTGGAGGGGCGCTCGCCTCGAGGAATCACCGACAGGTTGGCGAGGTCGGTCCGATACATGATCTGTTCCAGCGTGGCTCGTCCGGCAAGAAAATTTGCGAGCCCCTTCGTGTCAATCCCTTCACGTTGGATTCCATGGACGTACCTGTGATCATGATTCCGAAAATCCGCATTGATCAGGACCACTCGTGTATGTTCCAACTGAGCCAGTGCAATCGCGAGGTTGACTGACAGCGTCGTTTTTCCCTCCCCCTCCCCCGCACTCGTTATGAGCACGCAAGACGGCAGCTCCTTGGGACTGGAGAGCAAGATGCTGGTCCGGATAATGCGAACGTGTTCGGCCGCAACTCCAACGGATTCGCTGGCGAGGCGATAGGCACTCGCTCCTGTTTTGATTTTTGGCAAAAGAGGCATCACGCCGAGCAAGGAGATCTTGGGCAGATACCGGCCTAAGTCATCGGGTCCCCTCAGGGTCCGATCGCGAGCCTCCAAGAAAATGGCCAGGCCGACCCCTGTCATGAGCCCAGCCAGAAGCCCTAAAATCGTATTTAACTGCTTCTTGGGCTTCACAGGAATGAAACTGGGCACCGCCGGGTCGGCGAGATACACTGTGGCGGTTCGCAATCCGGCGGAGAGATTGGCTTCTTTCGTCTGTTTCAGGAAAATATCGTAGAGGTGCTGCGTGCTTTCGGCTTCTCTCTCGAGAATCCCATAGTCAACCTCATACTGCTCGAGCTTAATTTTCTCTTGTCTATGCCGACTCGCGGCTTCCCGAATGACACGGACCCGTCCCTGTGCCGCGTCATAGTCGTGTCTCACTGAGTCGAAGATTTTCTGTATTTCTTGCCGAATCCGCTCACGAAGATCCTGCATCTCCGCCTTTGCCTGAATCAGCTTGGGGTGAAGCGGACCATACTTTTCTGCCAACTCAGCAACCTGGCCTGAAGCTCTCACATCCTGTGATCGTAACGTTTGAATCAACGTCGAACTCAGGACTTCAGTCGAGGCATCCAGGCCGGACCAATCGATCTCAAGCACTCCATTCTGGTCCGTTCGGTTACGCAAAACCGATTTAATTTGCTCCACACGAGACTGAGCCTCGGCGAGCTTCATTTCCGTCCTGACAAGCTCCGAATTCAATTCGGTGTTTGAATGAGCTCGCACCGTCTCCCGTTCACGCCCTCCCATCAGCCCGTGCTTCACCCGAAACAGATACAGCGCCTGTTGAGAGGCTTCGGCCTTCTTGCGTAGTTCGTCGAGATGGGTGGTATACCACTGTGCAGCTTGTTCCTTCGATAACGCGTTCAACTCCTGGGTCCGTTCGATGTAGGTCGAAGCCAGCGTATTTGCAATGCGGGCGGCAAATTCGGGATCTTCGGATGTGGCGATCACATGCGCCAGTCTTGCGCCTCGAATAGGCACGATCTCGACCGTTTCTCCAAACCGTTTCAGCAATCGCCCATCAACGCCCTCTGCCGCGTGTTCGTCGGTTCCCTCTTCCCGTGCCACACCATTCGTCTTGAGGGCAGGCATCAGGTTTCCGACCAGCGACGACAGGATAGACGGTTTGAGCATGTACTCCGGCTGCTCGGACAGATGTAGGAGTTGCGCCGTCCGGTGAAAAACATAATGGCTTTTCATCAGCTCAAACTGAGTCTGAAAGTATTCCGGGGAAAGATCACTCTGACGGTAGTCTCGGTCGTTTCCCAATCCACTCGGCCCTACTTGCTCAACAACCACGGTGGCTTTTGCCTGGTACCTCGGTGTCTGCATAAAGGACCAGACCGCCGCGCTTCCTGCAAATCCCACTGCAATGGCGAGGATCAGCCATAGTCGCTGGCGACAGGCTCCGAGATAATCAACATGGACGGGCTCGGCACCATCGTCTTGGACCATTTGAAACGGAAGCACACCCTCATCGCGATTCATGCAAGAGCTCCCAATTCATGAAGTAACGAAAGAACGCGGCTTGTTCATCAAACCGACGGCTCCCTTTGCGCAGCAACAACCCACATCCAGCTTGTTTGGCAACCTGACACCCCAAAGAGCTGAGAGCGAAACCGGCATGACCTGCCATGAGGACTGAACGGATCGGAGCCAAGAATTTTGTCAGACGCTCTTCTTGTCACTCTCGCCCACCTCAATGGAGATTGACACTGGCAATTATACCGATCCCGACCATGAACGCTGTCGGTTAAAAGAGGGTCTGTGCCGACAGCATCACGGTGCTTGCTTGATAGGTAAACTGAGCTTGATTCGAGTGCCGATCCTCAAAAATATACTGCGCACCGAGCCCTAGCCATTGCACAGCACGATAATTCACGCCAACCGCGACATTCTTCAAATCCTCGCTCCTATCGGATCCGTTTGTTGTGCTGCCAGAAACGCCTTGAAACTTGTCCTGCTCATACCCCAGGTTGAGTTGGAATGTCGTGCGGTCGGTCAATTCATGCCGAGCGGTCAGGTTCACGCCGGTCGCCGTATAGAACAGTGAACCGCTTGCGACCGTTTGTTGGATCGACCTGTACACCTGCAGCGTGATCCCCAAGAGAGGTGTCGCCTGCCAGTTGAGCCTTCCCATGACATAGATATTGGAGTAGGTATCTTTGTCTCTGAAAAACTGATTCAACGGGGGAGGCTGGGCTACCTGCGCTCGAGTAAATTGTACGTGCTGATATCCGACAAGAATGTCTCCGGAGGTCTTCCCGCTGACATTCCACGTCGCGCCTCCACTGAAGGTATAGATGACATTATCCAGATTCCTATTCTGATCATAAATCGATTGCTGCGCGCCAACCGTGGTCCGCAGCGATAAGCTATCTGTGATGTTACGAGAGAACATCAGGTCAGCTCTATTGGTCAACCGATCTCGAATGGGGCCTTGGTTATTATTCAGGTACTTCCAGCGAAGTGTTTGCACATACAATCCCACGCTGGACTGGGCTCCAACGTACTCGGTTTGACCCGTGAAACCATCGGCCGTCCATTTGTTTACCCCCAGGCGTTGCGTGTTCACATTATCCACGGCGGAGCCTCTGGGATCATGCCCCAGCTTGTGTTCACCGTGGAGATCGATGTTGAGGCCGCCGGGAAAATTGAACTTGAAGGCCCCAGTGGCAGTCTGATCTTGCACATCGTTCGATGAGGTGCGCGAATAGTATTGAAGATTCGTACGATAATCCAAGAGAACCGAATGAAATCCTGCGAACGGCAATCTGGCTTGAATGCCTGGTGAAAGGGTGGTCAGAAAATCGCTGGTCTTGTTGCTGTTGGTCCTGAACACATTATCAGTGTACATTTGAGCCACACCCATGTGGGGATGCAACCGGAGCGGTCCTACCATAATCCCATCGCCGGGAATGGTGTTGGACAAACTTCCCGGATAGATGGGGTAGTAACCGGTCTTAGGCCACTGCGGCGTTAAGTATAGAGAGCCCAGGACCGCAGGATTGGCAAACGGCGAGACAAACATCGACCCTGATGCACCGAAGATGGACCCTCCGCTTACTGAAGATACACTTGACACCGTGGATGGTTGGGCCAACGCCATTTCTACTGCCCCCAAATTTGTGAGCAGGCTTATGACACATGCAATGATCCTGGCAGAATGAATCAGAAAGGCCCACGGAGACCTCACCGCTTGAACCCACATAGGAAGAGGCCCATGGCCCTTATCTCGGTGGCCCCTTCATCATCGAACCGACTCCCACAATCTCTCAAGTTGTTGCTCATCAGTACGCCTCACTTGCCACCGATACGGAACTGGTGAGCGGATCTCGTGGTTGCGAGAGATCTTACGAACCGGACGGCCGGCACTAAGCCCGGAGAACCCAATCGACTTTTGATTTCGAGATCGACAAGAACTACACATCAAAGCCATCCATCGAATGCGTGGCAAGGCCGATGGGCTCTGGATCATCAGGATTCTGCGCAGGGGTTACTTCGTCTGCTCCGATGCGAATGAGTGCCGCCTGCTGAATAAAGGACGCGCGGATCACCACCCCATGATGCTTTGTCTGACTGATAAATTGTCCGCGAAGGCCGGCAAGCGGACCACGGACCACTTCTACCCATGCGCCCTCAACAAAATAGTCGCAGGGATCGATGGGCCGATCAGATGCGCAGACCTGCCGAAACACAGCGATCTCTTCCTCTCGAATAGGTTCCGGTTTCAAGGCTCCAACGATACGCACGACACCTGAAGTCTTGCGCACAGCGAGGCTCTGCTCCAACGCAAACCGAGCGAAGCAATACCCGCGGAACAGAGGCTCTGCTGTCCATACCGTCCGGTCGGACCATTGACGACGCTGTTTGCATAGCGGAAGAAAGGGCTCAATCCCACACGCTACCAACCGGTCTCGAACTTGCTTCTCATGATGAAAATACGTCTGAAGGGCATACCATCGAGAAGCCGTCTCTAGTAACCGCTCCTCCTGTTGCCCCGCATCGTGCTGTTCATGACTGGCAGCGCGCATAGCTTCGCCCCGTTTGTCCCAATCTCGTTTTCGGATTCAACATAGAGGCCCCTACGGACCTAAATACTTGGTGATCCATGCAAGCACAGCGCATGGATCGCTACGTATACTAGGTCATTTGATGCCTAGTCAAGAACATTAGTTATTTCTCATTCAGTAATGAATGAATCATATCGCACAAATATGACTCTCTCTTTTTACCTGATCTATTTTTAGGAATTTCCGTCAGGACCGTTCAGATCTACTCAGAACATTTCAAAACACTATATGTAGTCCAAATCTGCATTGCTACGTATACTAGGTACATATGCACCTAGTCAAGAAAGGAAATGCCCTCGCGTTGTGCAGGCTCATCAGAATAAGCGGCGATCGTCCCTCCGCTCTCATTGTGGATATCGGCTTCGCTTTACACCGAACACCGTGCACAAGCTTGGAACCAGCTGGGCAGCACATCATCTCTAACCACCGGCCCTCCACGCTCCCGGCAGATGACAATGCCAATGAGAGTAGCCTTGCAGGAGACGCACAACCGCAGAATCTTGAAAGTGAGATCAGTACGGAGCCGAGGAGTCGTAGAAGGCAAACGCGACTGTCTTGTCATGACAGAGGCAGTCGGCTGCCTACGAATATTTCGCAGGATGTCGAATTTATGCGGGTGGCCATGAGTCTCAGGCATTCAAGGTTGCAATAACGTAAGTATTGGCTTATCAAGCTGCCAGGAGACTCTTACGCCCCGTCAATGCTTCGGCAATCCAGTGGCCAAGGTTGTTTTTTCGAGTCTGGGACGTTCCGGCTTCCACCTTCCCGTTCCCAACATGGGACTGCTATGCCTGAATGTCTCGCGCACGAGTGGTTTCAAACAGACAGCATCGTCGCAACGGGCCGAAGGCTGCTGCGCCTATCCGACCCCACATTGCGGCTATCGCGTCCCGCCCCCTCTCCCCTAGAATCTCGATGCTGTTAGCGTCACGTCCGTGGCCGCCCACGTGTGCTGGAAGCGAGCTTCCGCGTCAGCCGCTTCGGCGGTCCTCCCTGCGCTCGAAGTGACTGCGCAAGCCCGAATAGAGACCACCCGTTTTCTGGAAAGCGACGGAGATCCTCACAATACACGTTCTCGACCTCGACATGACGACCAGCGTTCACGAGCACGGCGCCGAGCGAGTGCCTGATTGAGTAGTACCACTTGGGTGATTCGAATTAGAGTCTTGCATCTTCGATCTTGGCTGCTTCGCTGAAATGATGGATGCCGACCTCGAGATCATTACGGCGGGTCGCGATCTCGCCGGACAGCGCATGCGCGGCGATCAAGAGAGCCGTCTTCTCTTCAGCCCATTCTCCTGTAACAACATGCGCCACACCGTGGGCGTAGGGCACCATGGCCTACGGGAAACGGATGTCCTCGAGCGGAAGCAGTTAGCCAGCACCTCGCCCCATTTTCGAACGTTGTGAGTGTGAACACGTAGTATGGCTACAGGGACAAGAGCGCAGCTATCCTTCTGTTGTCTCAATTTGACGCAGGATCAGAATGAAAGATTGATTCAGTCATGCGTGAACTACAGTTGACCGTTGTGCTCCATGAGGCGTAGAGTAATACATTGATACCGCCTCATTCTTCAGGAGGTGGGGGCCATGTTTGTCGCGGGGATAACACACCGACCGACTGAATGTGGTCAATATATCCTCCCTTCTCTTTCAATTCTCCTCACTCATCTTGCTAAGTTATCGCTGCGTTTTGTCATCGGGCTTGTGAGTCCGGCGACGTCACTTCAGTACCATGGCCGCTCAGACGATGGCTCGACGTGGCAAGGAGGTAGCTATGTCCTATCGTTACAACACCATCGATATCATCGTGGGTGTCGGGATGTGTGCCATTCTCTTCGGAGCGCTTCTCCTGTTTCTTGCCGTCAATGGAACATACCAAGCCGTTCTGCCGAACGCTCCTGGGGTGGAGCAATCGTCCAGTATGGATAATGGCTTGCGCTTCCTCCAACCAGCGTTGGGGCAAGCCATCGTCGATCAAGCGCTCATGGAACGCCGGACCAATCAGGCTCTGGCTCACTCGGTGACTGAATGGAACCGCGTCACTATGGCGTATCATGACTGGCAATCTGGCTCGAGCGGTTGGCTCGGCACCGTCCTCGACCAAGGGGTGACCGTGCCGGCGGCTCATCTCGCCCGTGTGCAGGGCGTCATGGGGCGGGGGATCGTCAATTTCACGAAACGTGGCGTACGAAACGGCCTGTTGTCTGTTGATCAGTATGACACCGCATACAACATGAACATGATCGGCGCGATAGAAGCCCAAGGGCAGCGCCTGCACAATGCCTTCGCCTCTACATGGCAAACAATGCTCGGACGCCGCATCGTCGAGGCGTCCCAACACGACTGGCTCCAGGAAGGTGCCATTCAGGAGCGTCTCGGATCTGCGGTGGTTCAAGTTGCGCACGCACAAATGAACGGGGGAAAAGGGCACGCTGCACAGCAAGAGCAGCTGGCTAGCTTGATCGTTGCCGCCGCTCGCAACGAGGGTATCACCGATCGGCCGATGCAGCCGACCATCACGGCAGCTCCGACAGTACCTTCAAAACATATCGCTGTCGCTTCTACCGAATCGGCATCATGGCCGGAGATCCCGATGGGGTACCTCATGATCGCCGGCGTTCTGCTTACCACGGTCTTTCTGGCAGGGTTGTCTATGGCGGCGCAGAGCCGAGAAGCGCGAGCGCTCGCGCAAATGAAACGTGATGCGGAGCGTTGGGCATTTCGTATGGCCGCGTAACTGCAAAGTACAGATCCATGCCGGTGCCCTCAAAAGCCTATATCTCTGAGGAGCAGATCTTAGCTCGTATTATTCATGACGGTTCGTCACGAAACTGGCAAGACGCCACGCGAGACGGGCACGCGGAGCGACGAGAGACCAAGGCATACTTGAAACAGTATGTCGAGGTCATGAGGAGTGAGCCTGCCCGCCTGGCCGCAGCGAAACCGCGGCCAGGCTTGTCGCAGCAGCGTCTTGGCGGTTGCAGTAGAAGCGTTCATGAATAATGCGGGCGAGGGCGTCGTAAAAGAAGAGAAGGTTTCCCTGTCCAGTCACCGCTAAGGAAATACGGCGTATCGCATCGCGTCTCAATCGAGGCCGTGAAGACTCGCCCTGCATCACATTTAGGAGAAACTTTCCGTTGATGGGCGCGTCAAGGCCATCAACACTTATCTTCACGCTCAGTCACTGCTCATTCTTGCTATCAACATGCATGGCCTCCACATCCGGGATTCTGGTCTTCGCATTACTGAATGGAGGTTTCATGATCGGTGAGTGGCTATAAGATATAATTACTGGTTTTCTATAGCCTCTACGCCTTGAATTGATGATCGCGATAGGCTGCCAATAGAGGAGCAAGACGGGTCTTTAATTCCAGTCGTTTGGGTTTGCCGGTCGAGGTATAGGGAACTTCGTGTCCAAAGTGGATGACCTTCGGACATTTTGAGAGCGGAAGCCGTCGACGGCAGTGAACGAGCAACTCGGCTTCCGTGGGGGGAGCACCTCCGTCTCGGAGTACCACATAGGCGGCAACCTCCTCTCCATAGTACCGATGCTCAAACGGCACAGCCATCGCGAATCGGACGAGAGGATGAGTCTGTAACACCTCGTCGATTTCAAGTGGAGCAATATTCACCCCACCGCGGATAATGAGTTCCTTGAGACGGCCCGAAATGAAGAAAAATGGCCTCCCTGCCTGATCTCGGACATAGAACCCCTCGTCTCCAGATCGGAACCAGCCCCATTGAAACGCCGCCTCGTTGGCGTCGTCGCACTTGAAGTAGCCGGCACAGACGGTTCCGCCACGGATGCCAATTTCTCCTCTCGCCATTTCCGGCAGCGGTTGCCCATCATCGCTCAGAATTGCCATCGAATTGTGCCGGAGAGGGACTCCGATCGAGGGAAACTCGTAGTCTCCGATCCAGTGGCGATGTTCATTGCGCGACAGATCATTCGGCAGAAAACAGGAATAGCAGGTCGTTTCGGACAAACCGTACCCATGGCGAATCAGAAAACCGAATCGGTCTTCAAACCGTAAGGCGGTGTCCTTGAGCAGCGGCCCTGCCCCGCAAATGAATCCGCCGAAATGATCGAGTTTGTATGCAGTCACATCGTCATTCGCATCGAGGAGAAATTCAAGCAACGTCGGAACGACGCTGACGCAGGTGACCCGCTCTTCGTGTAATCTCCGCCAGAATGTAGCGCTTTTGAACTTACGATTCAGGACGATGCTGCCTTTGCAATAGAACGGTGTGACCAGTGTGACGACCGTCCCGTTCACATGATGAATCGGGAGCACACACATCAAGCGGTCGTCTGCCCCAAACTGATGCCAGTCGGTGATCGCATCGGCATCGAGAAGCAAATTCTCTACGGTGAGGACCACCCCTTTGGGCGGACCAGTGGTCCCCGAGGTATAGACGATGAGCGCTTCGTCTTCGAGACCGGGGGCGTGAGATGTTGGGCCCAAGGATGAGTGGGGTGCTGTCATCTTGGCACTCGACCGATGCTTCGGACCTTCTACGAAACCATCATCATTCAACGCAATCACCTGTCGTAAGGCCGGAAGTTCTCGTTGAAGGTCTTTCACTTCTTCAAGAAGGCCATACCAGCAACAGACGGTTGAGGCTTCGGAATGTTCGAGGATGTAGCCCTTCTTATCGGTGGACTCCTCGATGTTGATCGGGACGATCGTGACACCCAGTACCCACGCCGCAAAGTACAGCATCACGGTCATGTCGTGATTGAAGAGCATCATCGCCAGCCGGTCCCCTCGTCTTAGGCCCACCTGGTCATGGAGAAACGAAGCGACCAGGTGGACGACCATCCCGAATTCCGCATAGCTGTAGGAGTAGCGGACAGCCAGATCGTCGTCGCAATAGGTCAAGAACGTGCGATTGACTAAGGAAGGATCGTAGACACGGGATTTAAAGAAGTCGGCGAACGAGTTCCACGGAAGCGCAGGACACAGACCTCCGACTTTCCGTGCCTGCGCAATATGTTCAGGCACGACAACTAATGGAGACATGTTCCCTCCTCAATGCTTCCCTGTAGAGAGCACGCAGCCTCACCAACCGTGCCCGTGCGATGGGGTCAGGTGCATCAATTAATAGAGACATATTCTTTCCTTAATGGTCCCGTATAGAGAGCATACAGCGTAATCAACCATACCCGTGCGATGAGGTCAGGTACGGCGATCAAGGGGAACATATTCTCTTCTTGACGGCCCCCTGTAGAGTGCGCGGGGTCTCATCAACCGGTTGTGATCCTGTTGTTCGATGACATGCGCACACCATCCGGTAATGCGCGAGCAGACGAACAACGGTGTGTAAAAAGCACGAGGGATCGCCATCAACAGATAGGCGACCGCGGTGTAAAAATCGAGATTGGGATGAAGGCCTTTTTCACGCTGCATGACATGATCGACGGTCGTCGCAATCTCATACCATCGGTGGTCGCCGCACATCCGGCTCAACGATTCGGCATGCCGTTGAATAATGGCTGAACGAGCGTCGCCTTTCTTGAGCACGCGGTGACCGAAACCCATGATCCGGTGTTTTTTCACAAGAGCGTCTCGCACCCATGTTTCCACCCGTTCACGGCTGCCTATATCGAGAAACATTTCGGCCACCGCTTCGTTAGCCCCGCCATGGAGCGGCCCCTTGAGCGCCCCAATCGCGGAAGTAATGGCCGAGTACAGATCCGTCATCGTCGACGCCGTGACACGAGCGGCGAACGTGGATGCGTTGAATTCGTGTTCGGCATACAACGTGAGGGAGACGTCAAGGACCCGAGCCATGGCTTTTGCCTGATCATCCCCCTTCCGGTCGGTGAGGAGATACAAGAGATTCTCCGCAAAGGTCAGATCCTCCCGTGGCCGGACGCGAGGTTTGCCGTTCATGAGCCGATGGGAGGTCGCGACCAATAGGGGGATTTGCGCCATCAGTCGGACGGACTTCCGAACGTTGGCCTCGTGAGAGTGATCGACTGTATCCGGATCGACTATACCCAGCAGTGACACACCCGTTCGGACGATATCCATTGGGTGTGAGCCGGAAGGTACTGCACTGAGGAATATGTCGAGGAGACGAGGGAGGGCGGCATTTTTAACGAGGTCCGCTGCGAACGCTATCAGCTCTTTTTGATTCGGCAGATGGCCGAACAGCAGCAGATAGGCGACCTCCTCAAACGTGCTGTGCTCCGCCAACTCGCGGATCGGGTACCCTCGATAGAGAAGACCGGCTTCTTCTTCATCGACGAGGCAGAGAGCCGATTCGCCGGCGATCACTCCTTCAAGTCCGGGGCTATACGCAGGACCGTCTTTCACTTTGATCACGAGAGAATCATTTATGACCATGCTCATTGGTCCTCCCTTCCCGGTGCTCATGAGGGTCCGTGTACCGGAGCAGCGCGTACAGTTCTCGTCGCGTCATCATGTGATGGAGCCAGTCCTTCTGAGACCCGAACAGCTTCAGTTCAGCCAGCAACCTATTGATGGCTTGCAAGGCTGTCCGCAACCCCGTCACGGGGAAAAGTACGCCGCGATACCCTAGCCTCTCGAATTCTGCGACGCTCAACAGTGGCGTTTTACCAAACTCCGTCATATTGGCGATCAACGGAACGGTGACTCCTTCCTCCTGGATTTCGCGGGCGAAGACTCGAAACTCTTCGGTGGACTCTAGCGCCTCCGGGAACAGTGCATCCGCACCGGCCTTCGCATACGTCGCGGCACGTTGAATAGCAGCCTCCACTCCCTCCACCGCGCGGGCATCGGTGCGGGCGACGATCATGAAATCCCGATCTCTTTTCGCATGCACAGCCGCCTCGATCTTCGCCACCATTTCGTCAACAGATACCAGAAGTTTCCCGGAAAGATGCCCGCACTTCTTGGCTGTTTCTTGATCTTCAATCTGCATGCCCGCAAGATCGTTTGCTTCGAACACCCTCACTGCTTCCGCAGTCTCCTCCGGACCGCCATAGCCCGTATCGGCATCGACGATGGTCGGAATTGACACGGCTTTAGCAATCCTTCCTGCTTCGCCGGCCATCTCGCTGAGCGTGAGAAGCCCGATATCCGGCACTCCACGGCAAGCGGAGATCGCCGCCCCAGAGACATACACGGTCTCGTAGCCAGCCCGTTCGACTTGTTTCGCGACCAGCGCGTTGAACGCACCCGGTATAGCGAGGGTGCGTGCGGCCAGCAACTCACGCAGGCGAGCTGCCTTTGTCTGAGTTTGTGAATCCTTTTTCATATCCATCATCACTGATCTTGTAATTCAGATCTTCAACAATGGCATGAGTGTACCGATGTCCTTGACCCGATCAAGATTCCACACGTATTCGATCAGCCGGTCGATACGGAGACGATTCAGTCTCCCGGCGGCTAACCGGCGAAACTTTGCTTCCAGATCCCTGTCCGACATCGGATCGCCCGGATGTCCTACCGGCACATCGACTTGACTGATGTAGGTTTTTCCCGCTTGGGTCTTGACCGTGATCCGCGTCGGCATGGTGTTCGGGTAGCGCCCTACGAAATCGGGCTGCGGCACGACACGGATCTTTTTCATCAGGTCTCGTACGGCTGGATCTTGCAACCGTTTTGAGCCGAATGACTGCAGCGTCACGTGACCGTAGAGCAATGCCACGGCAACGCAATAGGGAAAGCTATGATCAGCCGTCTCCCTCGTGGCCGGCTGCCATTTTTCAGGATCGCGACCGATAATTTCGATGGCCACGTCATAACTCCCGATCTCAACATCCGTCACACGATCGATGGCACGCGCTCCTTCGGCATCAATCAGCTCATTGCGAAGCACCACAGTCGCCTCGACTGCGGTCTGCGCGTGATACTCGACTGGGTACTGCTTGATAGAGGTGTCCAGAATCTTGAATTGAGGGGACTGGGTCTCGGGGAACCGTCCCCTCCCGCCTTGATCTGTACCCGTTCGAGAAGGTTGTCCACGTTCTGCGGCGAATAGTGTCAGCTCCAGTGGCCCTGAAACGAGTTTCATGAAGCCCTTTTCACCTTCGAAGATGGGCGATGGCCCTGTCATGCCGAGCTGCGCCAACATGGCGGCAAACACACCGTTGCGGGCGGCATTCGAGAATGCGCAGGCTTTCCACAGCGATACATCACCCACTCGCGTCTGTCGCAACGCCACATTGGCGATGCCGGCCAGATTGATGGCCTGTACGGTCTGCTTGTGTGAAAGTTTCAGGAGCTTCGCGGCACCGAGAGCGGACGAAAATGGGCCGTAGGTCACATGATCCCACCCGCGAGGGCGAAGCGCTGCGGCGTCGCAGAGCCGGCACTGCACTTCATAGGCAAGCGCGATGGCTTCAATTACCTGCCTGCCCGAAGCATGGATGGTCTCACCGACTGCGACAATGGCCGGAATATTGTCGGAGGGATGAGCCGGTTCCTTGGAAAGATAGGTGTCGTTGAAATCAAGATATCGAACGAGTCCGCCGTTGGCGAAGGTTGCGAGATCGGGAAGGGTCTTATGGTTCGTGCCCCACGCGGTGGCACCATGCGGCACCTTGACAGTCTCGGCAACTCGACGGGCGACCAGGCAGGGCGGTGCGTTCCATGCGCCGAGCGCGCAGCCGAGACTATCGAGCACGCGCCGTTTGACTTCGTACACAACAACATCCGGCAAATCGCCGTAGCGCAACGTTCGGCAATATCGAGCGAGGCGATCTGAAAGCATCGGCTGCCTCTTTTCGATCTACGCCATCTCTTCTTCCCTCACGTTTGACGCCTCACGAATTCATGCTCCTGTTTCGGCCAATTTCTGTTGTCGCTTTTCCAAAAATGCCTGCACCGCTTCTTGCTTGTCAGGAGAGACGCACAACCGGCCGAATAACTCTGCTTCCCTGGCCAGGCCTTCCGACAGGGGGATGTCGATTCCTCCCCTGATCGCATGGAGTGCGGCCTCAACCGCGGTTTTCCCCTGCGTGGTCATTGAAGCTGCGATGGTTTCAACCTGTGTGATCAGCTCGTGCGCCGGTACGACTCGACTCAGCAGACCGATTCGCAACGCCTCCTCCGCCGAGACAGTCTTCCCCGTCAAAATCATTTCCGCCGCCTTGGAAGGCCCAACGATTCGCGGCAACCGCTGAGTTCCTCCGAAGCCGGGAATGAGACCGAGTTTGATTTCCGGCAACCCCAACAGTGCACCTGCGGCCGCTACACGAATATGGCAGGCCAGAGCGAGTTCGAGACCACCACCGACACAGGTTCCGTTGATCGCGGCAAGAACCGGTTTATCCGACCGCTCAATGCGGTTGAAAAGCGCCTGTCCGCGAGACGCGAACTCCGACCCGCCGCGCTCCGTATGAAGATGAGCCAGTTCATTGATGTCGGCGCCCGCGCAGAAAAATCGTCCCGTACCGGTCACCATCACCACTCGGACATACTCGTCTTCCTCCAACTTATTCAAGACCAGGTTGAGCTCCTTGATCACGGAAAGATTCAGTACGTTGGCCGGTGGATTATGGAGCGTGATCCGCGCGACATGGTGAGAGATCGTCAATAATTGATGCGGCATACATCCTCCCAAACCAAGCTAAGCTTGAGTCGAGTGTGAGCGATTCCAAGCTTTCTCGACGTGACGAACATCGCCGGCTTGTTGATGCTCCGTGATCGCGGCAGCAAGCTCCGCAATCCCCTCGCCTGTCGTCGCGACCGCGCGCAACACATTCGGACACCATTCCAGCAAATCCTGTAAGGTGTGATCCGAGCCAGGAAGGTCTCCTTTGTTGACGACGACGATATGCGCAACTTCCAAGAGTCCGGCCTTCATAGCTTGAACTTCGTCCCCAAGGCCCGGTGCCACCACCGCCACAACGGTATGCGCGACATCGACGATGTCGATTTCATCCTGGCCGACCCCGATGGTCTCAATCAGGATCACCTCATATCCGGCTGCTTCCAGTACCAGCATCGCGTCGCCGGTCGCTGGAGCAAGCCCTCCATGATGCCCACGAGTGGCCATGCTTCTGATATAGACCCCGTCATCCACTGCATGTTCCTGCATCCTGATACGGTCACCCAGTAGGGCACCGCCCGTGACAGGGCTGCTGATATCGACCGCCAGAACCCCCACTTTCAAACCTTGCCGCCGATAGAAGCTTACCAAGCGATCGACAAGCGTACTTTTCCCGGCTCCTGGATAGCCCGTAATCCCGATCACCACCGGCTTATGCGAGATGCTGAGCAGGCGCAACGCTTCCCTCGCGCCCGGGTGGTTTTCCAACAAAGAGATCAGGCGTGATACGGCGCGGACGTTTCCGGCCCTCACCTGCTCAGCTAAGATCGCTAAACCGTGGATATCGCACATGAACGGGTGTGGACCGAAAGGACTCATGCCGCCCCCTCATACGCGGTTTGTTCTATCTGTACCTGCGATAAACGCGAGGACAGTCGGCGGTTCAGAGCCTCACCGATCTTGCTTGCCGCCGCAACGACCTTCCGCTCATCCACAGTCAGCAAGGCGCCGGATGCTCTCAAGGCATAGACCACGTCTTCCGTCGCAACGTTCCCCGACGCCCCCGGCGCATAAGGACACCCGCCTAGTCCTCCGGCGGACGTGTCAAACGTCTCGATGCCGTACTCCGTCCACGCGGTCAGGACATTGGCCACCGCCATGCCGCAGGTGTCATGAACGTGAAGCGAGAGGCAGCTTCGGTCAATGCGCGGCACTATTTCATCCAAGAGTTTCCGGATGTCACGGGGGGACGCCTTTCCGACAGTGTCCCCAAGCGAAATCTCATCGACTCCCAGATCGAGCACCATCCGTATCACGTCCAGAACCTGAGACGGCTGAACAGTTCCCTCGAAGGGGCAATGGGTCACCGTGGAAATGTATCCGCGCACCATCATGCCATCCCGTTTTGCGCTGAACACCACCGGCCTGAACCGTTCGATCGACTCGCTCACCGTACAGTTGATGTTCCGTCGGGTGAACATGTCGGAGGCCGCCGTAAAGACCGCGATCTTATTCACCGCCGCGGCTCTCGCTCGCTCCAATCCTCGTTCGTTTGGCACCAATGCCGAATAGACGACACCGAGTTTGCGGTTGATTTTCCGAAACACCTCGTCGGAATCCGCCAATTGCGGGATCGCTCGAGGTGATACGAAGGATCCGGCTTCGATCTCTGTGACACCGGTTTCTGACAGACCATCCACAAATGACACCTTGGCCTCTGTTGAGACGATATCCGATTCATTCTGCAGTCCGTCCCGCGGACCGACTTCAATGATGCGGATGGGCCGTAAAACTGTGCTATGCCTTTCGCTCAGCGACATCGTACGGCCCTTTTATTGAGGATTTCTTGCCCTGACTCCCTGATCCAGTTGTCCAGACCGGAGAGCGCCTTTCAAGAAAAGCCCGAAATCCTTCTTGTGCCTCCACCGAAAGACGGGCATAGGCATTGGCTTCAATACCGGCATTCCATCGCCCATCGTCGGGAACTGCGCGAATCAGGGCTTTAGTGTCCCGCACTGCTTGCGGCGCGAGATTTGAAACTGCATGAACTAACTCAACGACGCGGGAACCGAGCTGATCCTTCTCAACGACGTCATGAACAAGGTTGTATTGTTTCGCAGCAGCGGCGGAAAATACCTCGCCGGTCAGGCAGAACCTTCGCAGAAAAGAATCGCCGGTCTTCCGAAGCAGAAGAGGAGCAATCACTCCCGCCACCATTCCTAACCGCACCTCACTGAGAGCGAAGGTCGCGTCCTTGGCCGCGACAGCGATGTCGCAGGCTGCAACCAAGCCAACCCCGCCTCCGAAGGCCGGACCCTGAATTTGCCCGATCACCGGACAAGGACATTCATCAATGGTACGGAACATCCTCGCGAGCTGTTCAGCATCCTCACGCGCTTGAGCGGCAGACACCGCACTCTCCGATGCCAACCAATTGATGTCTGCACCTGCGCAAAACACAGCGCCGTTGCCGGCTAACGTAATTGCGCGAAGCGAGGAGTCCTGGCTCAACAAGGTGAAGACGTCGCACAGTTCTTTCACCATGCGGGCGTCGAATGCGTTCCGCCGATCAGGTCGATTCAAGATCACGCGTGCGCTGTTTTTGTTGGACTCAACGAGGATCAACGTAGAATCCTTCATAGGCACCTCACATGCGAAAGACAGGCGGATGCGACGAGCGAACCGGTGTCGTCATGGCCACATCAAGACACAGACCGAGAATGTTCCTTGTCTCCATCGGATCGATAATCCCGTCATCCCAGAGCCGAGCCGTGCTGAAATAGGGACTTCCCTCCCGCTCGTACTGTGCCCGCGTGGAGTCCGTGATCTTTCGCTGCTCATCTTCCGAGAGAGCAGCTTTGTCGCGCTCTCGCTGTTGCTGTTTTACGGTCAAGAGCACCTGCGCCGCCTGTTGAGCCCCCATGACCGAGGTTCGCGCATTGGGCCAGAGAAAGAGAAACCGCGGACCATAGGCTCGCCCGCACATGGCATAATTGCCGGCACCATGAGAGGCGCCGATAATAATGGTGATCTTCGGCACATCGGCGGTCGCCACCGCTTGCACCATCTTCGCGCCGTCCTTGATGATCCCCCGCGCCTCATAGTCCTTCCCGACCATGAAACCGGTGATGTTTTGGAAAAACACGAGCGGCAGACGCCGTTGGGCGCAGAGCTGGACGAAGTGCGCGCCTTTCAAGGCGGCTTCGGAGAAGAGCACGCCGTTGTTCGCGATGATGCCGACCTGATGCCCCATCCAACGGACGAAACCGCATGTGAGCGTCCGACCGTATCGAGCCTTGAACTCGTGAAAGCGGCTGCCGTCCACTAAGCGAGCAATGACTTCACGGGCTTCGAAGGTCTGACGCGGATTGCTCGGAATGAGTCCATACAATTCGCCGGCCGGGTAGCACGGCTCCTCAACTGTAGCCGGCTTGCGAAGGGTCGGTCGTCGAGGCAGTGTGTCGACGATCGATCGACAGATCTCAAGGGCTTCATCGTCGCTTTCCGCTAGATGATCGCTCACGCCGGAGAGCCTGGTATGGAGATCGGCGCCACCGAGCTCTTCGGCTATGACCTCCTCGCCGGTTGCCGCTTTGACCAGCGGCGGCCCAGCCAGATAAATGGTGCCGGTCCCTTTCACGATCACGTTCTCATCGCACATGGCCGGCATGTACGCACCGCCCGCGGTACACATCCCCATGACGACGGCAATTTGAGGAATACCGAGAGCGGACATGCGCGCCTGGTTATAAAAGATCCGCCCGAAGTGCTCCTTGTCGGCAAAGACATCGGCTTGCATCGGCAGGAATACTCCCCCGGAATCCACAAGGTAGATCGCGGGCAGCCGATTTTCCAGGGCGATCTCCTGGGCTCGCAGATGTTTCTTAATCGTCATGGGGAAATAGGTTCCGCCTTTGACTGTCGCGTCATTGGCGGCGAGCACGCAGGGCCGTCCCGACACGTAGCCGACGACGGTGATCAAACCGGCAGTCGAAATCTGGTCGTCATACATGCCGGCCGCAGCCAGGGGACTCAGTTCGAGCCAAGGCCTGTCCGGATCGAGCAGTTTCGCGATCCGCTCACGAGCGGTCAGTTTGCCTCGTTGTCGATGAAGCACAGTTGCTTCTGGTGGCCCTCCGGCTCGAACAAGAGCGAGATGTTTCTGCAGGTCGGCCACTAGCCCCTCATAGTGCACACGATTCGACGCGAATTCGCTGGACGTCGTTATCATCGAAGTCGTCAACGTACGCATGGTGTTCAGCCCTGTGGTTTGAGCCCTTTCACGAACGTCACGATCTCATCCATGGGCGCTCCTGGCCTAAACAGCGCCTTCACACCGTCCGCGGTGAGCGTCGCAACATCTTCATCGGGAATGATTCCGCCGCCGAACAAGGCGATGTCTTCTGAATCCTGTTCTTTAAGGAGTTCGAGGACGCGTCGGAACAGCGTCTTGTGCGCTCCTGAAAGGATGCTCAAACCGATCGCGTCCACATCCTCTTGGATCGCCGTACTGACGACCTGTTCCGGCGTCTGGTGGAGACCGGTGTAGATCACTTCCATCCCGGCGTCACGCAATGCGCGCGCGATGAGCTTCACACCCCGGTCATGACCGTCGAGGCCGACTTTACCGATCAGGATACGAAAAGGGGTACTCGCTACTGGCATGTCGACACCTCCCGAAGAAAATATTTACCTTCTTGATCCCTCCGTACATATCCTGCCTGAACCACCGGATCGTGCTCAAAGAGCAACAGCCATCGCTCTTCGAACGCCCGGTCCAACACCCATCGCTTCGTCTCCAGGGTCTGGATGGGAAACAGGTCGTAGCCCATGATGTAGGGAAGCGGCAGATGCGACACCGTCGGAATCAGGTCGCCAAGGAAGAAAGCCACCTGCCCTTCCGACTCGATCTTGACCGCCTGATGACAGCGCGTGTGGCCGGCGGTCACCACGACGGTGATGCCTGGCAGCAATTCAGTATCTCCCTTCAAGAATTCCCACTGATTGCTCTGATCGATCGGTGTAAAGTTATCCTGTCGGTAGCTGGCTTTCGTCCGTTCATTGGCGCGAGCCGCATCTTCAAACTCGCCATGCTGAATGAAATATTTGGCGTTGGGAAAGGTGGGTACGACGGACCCGTTCTCTTGCATCGTGTTCCCGCCGGCGTGGTCAAAATGCAGGTGTGTGTTGATGACCATGTGAATATCGTCTCGACCGAGGCCTAGACGTTTCAAAGACTCCAGCAACGTCGGCATCCGCTCAACGGCGAACATGCGTTGAAACTTGCCGTCTTCCTTGAAGCCCAATCCCGTATCCACCAGAATGTTTTTGCCGTTCGCGCGGATCAACAGAGCAGTGAGGCTGAGCGAGATCCGGTTGAACTCATCGGCGGGACAGCACTTCTCCCACAGGACCTTTGGCACCACTCCAAACATCGCTCCGCCATCGAGCCGAAACCGGCCGTCACTCACCGGATAAATTTCAAACGCTCCGAGCTTCATGATCCTCCCTCTCTACCTCTGGGCCTCGGGTGGAAGGGGATACAGGCACCGAGCGGGGCGCCATTGCGTCGAACCTGATTCAGTAGCAAACGGTGGCGCCTCTCCTTTCCATCCCCCCTCCCGCAGTGACGATCAGGATGCCTCCCACTGCGCGCATGCGACGAGCGCCGCCCGCTGTGATCACAATCTGATCAGCCTTGTGCGCGCGTCGCACGAGCACAAGAGGCATCCTGGTCATCGCTGCCGTCACAACACCACCTGCTCCCGATACGTTCCGAACACTTCTTTCAAGGCTGCGCAGATTTCGCCTAGCGTCGCCCTGGCTTTCACCGCATCGATGAGATAGGGCATGACGTTTTCGCCACACGAAGCCGCTTCTTGTAGTTCCTCGACGGCACCGGCCATCTTGAATGAATCGCGACATTTACGCAGGTCCGAAAGACGTCCCACCTGTTCGTATTCGACTTCCTGTCCTATCTTGAGAATAGAGATCGGACGTTCCTCCGATTCCACGTACTCGTTGACGCCGACGACGATCCGCTCGTTCCGTTCCAACTCACGTTGGTACCGTTGCGAGGCGTCGAGAATTTCACGCTGCGGGAATCCCCGCTCGATCGCCCTGACCATCCCGCCCATCTCATCCAACCGACGAAAGTAATCCACCGCCTCCTCTTCGAGGCGATTCGTGAGGGCTTCGACATAATAGGAGCCGCCGAGAGGATCGACGCTGTTGGTGACTCCACTCTCTTGGGCGATGATCTGTTGCGTACGCAGCGCCAGTTTCACCGCTCCCTCGGTCGGCAGCGCCAACGTTTCGTCCATCGAGTTGGTATGGAGGGACTGCGTGCCGCCCAAGACAGCCGCGAGTGCCTGAATCGTTGTCCGAACCACGTTGTTCATCGGCTGTTGTGCCGTCAGAGAACAGCCGGCGGTTTGCGCATGGCAGCGGAGCTGCACCGAACGCGGATCGGTCGGCCGATACCGTCTGGTCATTTCGCGGGCCCACAGTCGACGGGCTGCGCGGAACTTCGCAATCTCTTCGAAGAAGTCGCTGTAGGCATTGAAAAAGAACGAAAGCTGCGGGGCGAACCGGTCCACGGGGAGACCGGCTTTCACCACCGCCTCCACGTAGGTCAGGCCGTCATAGATGGTAAAGGCCAGTTCCTGCACGGCGGTGGATCCGGCTTCCCTGATGTGATACCCGCTGATACTGACCGGGTGCCATTTGGGCACATGTTCGGAACAATAGGCGATGGTGTCGGTGATCAGGCGGAGCGACGGTTCCGGCGGGAAGAGCCACTCTTTCTGCGCGATGTATTCTTTGAGAATATCGTTCTGCAACGTGCCGTCCAGCAGCTCAAGACGGATGCCTCGCTTCTCTGCGACCGCGAGATACATCGCGAAGATCACGGCGGCCGGGCCGTTGATCGTCATCGACGTAGTGACCTGATCGAGCGGAATACCATCGAAGAGTCGCTCCATATCATCAAGCGACGAGATGGCGACGCCGCAGTGACCGATCTCTCCATGCGCGCGAGGATCATCCGCGTCGATACCCATGAGGGTCGGCATATCGAACGCGACACTCAGTCCGTTCTGTCCATGTTGGAGGAGATATTTAAAGCGGCGGTTGGTGTCATCCGCCGATCCGAACCCGGCGAATTGCCGCATCGTCCAGAGCCGCCCACGATACATGGTCGGGTAAACGCCACGGGTATAGGGGAATTCACCTGGTGCGCCGAGCTCGTCTTCCGATGA
This sequence comes from Nitrospira sp. CMX1, assembly GCF_054902215.1. Taxonomy (NCBI): domain Bacteria; kingdom Pseudomonadati; phylum Nitrospirota; class Nitrospiria; order Nitrospirales; family Nitrospiraceae; genus Nitrospira; species Nitrospira sp. CMX1. Next base: position 66,103 of record NZ_JBUBKD010000040.1, read on the forward strand.
CCAGTCCTTCAGATCGTCGTGCGTGTACACGCGATTCATGTCGAGTCCCGAGAGAGATGCGAATCGGGGTTTGCGCTCTTGCATCGATCTCCTCCACATCATGGTGAAGAACCAGGAACCAAGATCAGGACTGACTGCTCATCGCTTCCTGCCGTTCGTTCCTCCCTTCGTAGACGTAGAATCCACGGCCGCTCTTTCGCCCCAGCCACCCCGCTTCGACATATCGGCGGAGTAAGGGGCACGCGCGAAACTTTGGATCCCCCAAGTCTTGATGCAAAACATCGCAGATGGCCAGCACCGTATCCAAACCGATGCGGTCGGCAAGCGCCAATGGTCCCACGGGATGATTGGCACCCGTCGCCATTGCCAAATCAATATCCTCAGCGGAGGCGACGCCTTCCTCCAATGCGAACACAGCTTCGTTGATCATGGGAATTAGGACTCGGTTCACGATGAATCCAGGCACATCTTTGGCCACGGCCGGTGTTTTTCCCAAACGCTTCGCCAAGTCGAGCGCGAGCTGCATCGTTCGTTCCGATGTTTCCAAACCCCGCACGACTTCCACCAGCTTCATCACGGGCGCAGGATTCATGAAATGAAAGCCGATGACGCGGTCCGGCCGGCCTGAGGAAGCTCCCAACTTCGTGATTGAAATGGATGAGGTGTTGCTCGCGAGCACTGCTTGCGGCGGACAGATTCGGTTCAATTGTGCAAAGAGTTTCTGCTTCAACGCAAGACTTTCAGAAACCGCTTCGATGACCACCTCCACGTCGCGCAAGCGGTCGAGCTCCCCCAATGGGTGGATGAGCGCCAAGACCTCTCCCGCTTGATCATCAGTAAGACTGCCTCGTGCAACTGCACGCTCCAATCCAACACGGATCTTGGAAACGGCCTGCGTTAACGGCGGCTCGGCGACGTCCACGAGGAGGACTTCGTAGCCGGCGGTCGCGCACACCTGGCTGATGCCGCTGCCCATCTGGCCTGCACCCAAAATCCCGATCTTCTTGATATCCTCGAGCTTCATAGCCGTCTTCATGGCCTTTCTACGATCATCGCCAATGCTTCCCCTCCTCCGATGCAAAGGCTTGCTAAGCCTCGCCTCACTCCACATGCCGCCATGGCATGGATCAGGGTTGTAAGGATGCGCGCGCCGGTTGCCCCGATCGGATGGCCGAGCGCAACAGCTCCACCGTTCACGTTGACCTTCTTCACATCGAGTCCCAATTCTCGGTTGATCGCGAGAGACACGGCCGAAAACGCTTCGTTGATTTCAAATAAATCAATGTCTCCGATCGTGAGACCTGTTTTCTTGAGCACCCGTTTGATCGCCTCGATCGGCGCGATCGTAAACCATTCCGGGGCCAGCGCGGCTCCGGCGTAGCCGACGATACGCGCCATCGGTGCACATCCACGGCGTGCCGCTTCTTCTTCCGCCATAACAACCAACGCCGCCGCGCCGTCATTACAGGAAGGAGAATTGCCCACCGTCAGAACACCGTCGTCCTGGAATACTGGTTTCAGCTCACGCATCCTGCTGAGATCGACTCGAGTCGGTTCCTCGTCCTCCGCAACCGCCACTGCCGGACCTTTGCGTTGCGACACCTCGACAGGCACTATTTCCTGTTTAAAGATTCCACTCGCTATCGCCTCACGCGCGCGTCGATAGCTCTCAAGGGCGAAGTCATCCAGTTCGTTTCTTGTCAACCGGAACTTGGCGGCGCACCGCTCACCCGCATTGCCCATATGGAAATTATTGTAGACGTCCCACAGCCCGTCTTTGACGAGACTGTCGACTAATTCTGCATGTCCCAAGCGATAGCCCTGTCGCGCTTTCTCAAGCAAATACGGCGAGCGGGTCATGTTTTCCATCCCGCCTGCCACGACGATGTTCGCTTCTCCCAGCGCAACGGCTTGTGATGCCATGATGACCGTCTGGATGCTGGAGCCGCAGACTTTGTTCACCGTCGTGGCACCGATCGAATGGGGGATTCCGGCTCCGATCGATGCCTGTCGTGCCGGCGCTTGTCCCAGGCCGGCGCTGAGGACGCAACCCATGTAGACATGGTCTACATGGTCCGGCGGCAGGTGAACCCGCTTCAACGCGTCGGCGATGGCAAGACTGCCCAATTTTGTCGCCGGCACCTGGCTGAACATGCCGTTGAAACTGCCCATCGGCGTCCGCACGGCGCTGACGATCACAGCTCGCTTCATCTCGTTCATCACTTTTCCCCTTGGCTCCTCATGCCTTACCCCTCACACGTTCTTACTCACAAAATCTGCTCCCAATGGCTTTGTTCGAGATACTGTTTCACTTTCGCCATAAATTGATCCGCCGTCGCCCCATCGATCACTCGGTGGTCGAACGACAGGCTGAGGTAGCCCATCGGTCGAATGGCAATCGCATCGTCTATGATGACGGCTCGTTTCTGAATTGCACCGATACCCAGAATCGCAATCTGCGGCTGATGGATGATGGGTGTGCTGAACAAGCTGCCGAACCCGCCATGATTCGTGATCGTGAACGTTCCGCTCTGCACCTCCTCGGGACTCAATTTTTTGGACCTGGCCCGCTCGGCCATGTCCACGACTTCTTTCGCCAGCTGTGTCAGTCCCTTGCGATCGGCATCTCGAACCACTGGTACCAACAGTCCGTCTTCGAGTGCCGTGGCGATCCCGACATGGATATCTTTCTTGACCAGAATCCCTTGCTCTCCCCATGACGAGTTCACAATCGGCATATCGCGAAGGGCTCTCGTTGCGGCTCGAATGACAAATGGAAGATAGGTGAGGTTATGGCCCTGCCCTGAACCCTGTCGAAGGGCCTCTCGGAATTTTTCGATGTATGAGAAGTCAGCCTCGAAGAAGGTGGCGACATGGGCTGACGTCTGTTTGCTCTTGACCATTCGATCGGCGATGGTCTTGCGCATCTGCGTAAGGGGGCGAACTTCCTCACCAATAGAAGGCTCGCCGCCTGTCGTGGCAACCTTGGTCTGGACTCCGCTCTGCGCGATAAAGTCGAGCACATCCTTTTTGGTCACCCGGCCACCGACCCCGGTTCCTTTCACGCGCAAAAGATCGATTCCGTGCTCCTTCGCCAGCTGCCGCACAGCCGGAGAGTGATGTTGATCTTCCGCAGAATCTTGTTCCATAGGACGGACAACCACCCCCCCCACCCGGTTGACCACATCCGAAGGTGGAACACTGTCGATGCGCGCCAGCAGGGTTCCGACTGGAACGGTCTCGCCCTCATGCACGATGATCTCATTCAATCGCCCTGTGCTTGGGGAAGGAATTTCCAACGTCACCTTTTCAGTCTCGACTTCCAGGAGCGACTCGTCTTTTTGAATCATCCCTCCGGCTGGGACAAGCCATTTGACGACTGTTCCCTCGGCGATGCTTTCTCCCAACTGCGGCATGATGATGTCAGTAGCCACGTGAACCTCGTGAGGAGTTAGGCGTGAAACGCCAACATTCTCCTTACCCCTAACGCCGAACTAATACGTTGCCAGTTTCCGTGCCGCGGCAATAATGTCGCTGGTCTTCGGGAGAAAAAACTCTTCCAACGGCGTGCTGAACGGGACCGGCGTGTCAGGCGGCGCAATACGAATAACCGGTCCGTCCAAGCAGTCGAAGCATTCTTCCGCCAACAATGCCGCGATCTCAGCCCCGACACCGCCGGTCTTGTTATCCTCATGCAGAAGAATGGCCTTGCTGGTCTTGCGCACGGAGGCGTAAATCGTTTCCTTGTCCAGCGGCATCAATGTGCGTAAGTCGACAACTTCAAGGTCGATCCCTTCGTGCGCCAGTGACTGAGCGGCTTCGAGTGCGAGGTGCACCATCGCGCCGTACGTGATGACTGAGATATCATGGCCGATCCGCTTTACATCGGCCTTACCAAGCGGAACGACGAAATCCTCTTGCGGGAGAGTAGATTTGATACGCCGATAGAGAAACTTATGCTCAAAGTAGATCACCGGGTTCGGGTCGCGAATCGCCGCTTTGAGGAGCCCTTTGGCGTCGTACGGCGTGGACGGGGCGACCAACTTGAGTCCCGGGGAATGGAAGAACCAGCCTTCCGGACATTCAGAATGGAACGGCCCGCCATGCACACCGCCGCCGAACGGTGCGCGGATAACCATAGGCACCGCGGCTCCCCATCGGTAATGATTCTTGGCCGCCACCTCGGTGATCTGATCGAATGCGCAAGAAATAAAATCCGCGAACTGCATCTCCACGACCGGACGCAAACCCATCATGGCTGCGCCGATCGCCGCTCCGACGAACCCAGACTCGGCGAGCGGCGTATCGAGCACCCGCCATTCGCCGTACTTTTGGAGAAATCCTTCCGTAATCTTAAAGGCGCCTCCGTACATGCCGATATCTTCGCCCATCAGGAACACCCGTTCATCACGGGCCATCTCTTCGTCCAAGGCTTGTGAAATCGCCTCGAGGTAACTGACTTCCTCGGTACTCTGAGCCATGGTCGTCATAATGGCGGCTCCTTCCAAACCGAAAACGAACAACTAATGACTATCGGCGCTCATCGCGAATACGCCTTCCAACACTTCCGGGCCTTCCGGCAACGGGCTCTGTTCGGCAAATTCCACACCAGCCTCGACTTCTTTCTTCACCCGATCGGCGACTTCATGGAAATACGCCTCTTCGCCATACCCGAGCTGTTTGAGCAACTGTTCAGCTTTGAGGATCGGATCTTTTTTCTTCCACTCCTCCAGTAGCTCACGCGGAACGTATTTCGCCGGGTCATGCTCGGAATGGCCGTGCATCCGCATCGTCTTGAACTCGAGAAAGCTTGGCCCTTCTCCTGCGCGGGCCTTCGCAATCGCGTGTTTTGCCGCCAGATAGACTTCGGCCACATCGTTGCCGTCCACAATTTCACCGGGCATGCCATAGGCCTTCGCTCGATCCACGACATTCGGAATCGCCATTTGTAAACGAAGCGGTGTCGAGTATGCGTATTGGTTGTTGTTACAGAAAAACACGACGGGGAGCCTTCGCACCGCCGCAAAGTTCATCGCTTCATGAAAATCGCCCCTGCTGGATCCTCCATCCCCGGTTCCCGTGAACACGACGCGAGATTCCCCTCTCATCTTAAACGCCAGCGCCGCACCGGCAGCCACCGGAAGATTGTCCGCCAGATGACTGACAAATCCGAAGACTCCTCGCCTGAGGTCTCCCATATGAACGTTACCGTCCTTTCCTTTGCTCGGACCGGCCCTCTTTCCAAGGTACTGGGCGAGCACCTCACCCGGAGTGAAGCCTCGAATGAGGAAGGCGCCCATGTCCCGGTGAAAAGGCGCGATGACATCGTCGCGCTCCAACGCGGAGGCATACCCGACGGCGATCGCCTCCATTCCGTAGCTGGTATAGACTCCACCGACGATACGGCCTTGTCGGTAGAGCGCCGTAATGCGGTCCTCCACTGCTCTGGTAAGGCGGAGGTAGTCGTACATCCGGAGCAAGTCCTCTCGCTTGATCTCTTTGGCGATGACTGCAACATCCATGACAACCTCCACGTCACCGGCTCACAACGCAGGCATGTCCTTCCAAGACAGCAAGGGCTTGTGTGATTTGCACAGAGGACAGTACGCCGGCTCCCACTGCGGCATGTCGAGATCCGTCGTGTAGTAGAAGGGATACTGTGCCGTCAACTCATTCATCATTGGAAACTGGCCGCTATCCCGGCGTGCAAAGACCATCATCCCCGCTACAACACCACCATTGTCCGTGATGACTTTACCGAGTTTGCCGACACAATTGCCGCGCGTGGTGACATCGTTGAGCGCCACAAAGCGGTCACCGGCTTTGATGACGTCGGCAGTAATGTCCGTCCCGATCCGCCCTGTTTCGCAGCTGAAGGGTGTCAACGCCATAGTCAATCGCATCGTATCTCGAAGCTCAGCCACGATTGCTCCCGCAAGTTGCCCCGCAGCCGAACTGGTCGCCACGAGACCCGCTATTGGACGGTCTTGAAACGTCTGCCCGATCCAGACAGCCATATCTCCGGCCAACTGCCGGATTACGTCTGGACAATTCGCGATGGATTCGAAGCGCAAATACGTCGCCGTGTGGTGACCTGACACAACCTCCACATGGGTATCGAAGAAGACGGATCGGGAAGTACGGAGAATATTCAGGATATCGTTCTCGGTCAGATTGGTGTTTAAACCAGCACGGATAACGCTTTTCAGCTTCACATCGATCGCCGGCCCCTCATAAAGCGCACGATGTCGATCCACCACTTCCGCAAGAGTCTGGTCAACCGTGCCGACAAACATCTTCACTCCCTTGGCGTCGAACCTATCACCTTGGTTCTAAGAACGCCGATCGGTTGGATTTCCAGTTCCACCACATCGCCCGGTTTCAAGTAACGGTCCGATTCCAGCCCACATCCACCGCCCACCGTTCCCGAACCCAAGATATCTCCCGGATAGATTGTTTCGCCTCGCGACACGTGGGCGATCATCTGGGCAAACGACCAGTGGATCGTCCCAAATCGTCCTCGCGACCACTCTTCTCCATTCACCCTCGCAATCATTGTCAGTGTGCCCAGATCAGCAATTTCATCGGGAGTGACGAGACAGGGACCCAGCGCTGTCGCGAAGTCCTTGCCCTTCGCCGGCCCCAGCCGGCAGGCCATTTCTTGAAATTGAATATCGCGTGCGCTGAAGTCGTTCATGATCGTGTAACCGGCGATGTAGTCTTCCGCCCGTCGTTCACTGATGTCTCGCCCCTGGCGTCCGATCACGCAGGCAAGTTCCAGCTCATAGTCCAACTTCGTCGTATCCAACGGCCATGAGAGAACTTCGTCCGGCCCGATGATCGTGCGATGGTTCCCTTTGTAGTACACGGGAGCCTTGTACCACTCCGGTGGTATCGGCTGTCCCCGCTTCTTCGACGTTGCGGCAATGTGATCTTCAAAAGCGATAAAATCTCGCAGCGAAGACGGATTCGACAGCGGAGCCAAGAGCTGAACATCGGCCGACGAATACACGATTGCCTCACCGGATGGCCCTTTGACTGATAAGGACCGTGTGGTCACATAATCTTTCGCGCGGCGTGCTGCCGCGAGCGTGGAAGCTCCTCCTTCGAGGAACTCCAACATCGTCGGTGGAACCTGTGCATTGGCCAAGCGTTGTGGTTGTGTTTCCTGTTGATCTGCCAACCAACGCACATAGGCCATATTCACGTCCACGATCTGCTGACCGTGGATCGCTCCGACCCTCGTGAACGTCCCGACAGGAGTGCCGACTTGAAAACTCACAAGTTTCATGGACGACTCCAACTCAGTGCGTAGTCCTTGATCTCCACTGTGTCCATCTCCGGTTGGACTGTGAAGGGAGTCTTGGACTCGACCATCACCGCCACTTCGCTCGTGTACGTCTTCGTTTTGCCCACTTGGACCGCCTGGGGTTGTGGCCCATGGTGAATACCCTGCGGATGGAACGTGAGCATCCCCGGTCGAATACCTGAGCGGCTGAAAAACTCTCCGTCGTGATAGAAGAGCACTTCATCGTAGTCGGTATTTCGGTGGTAAAAGGGCACGCGCAAGGCCTGAGGGTCACTTTCCAGCGGTCTCGGGGCAAAGGTGGAAATGAGGCATCCACCGGCTTGAAACGTCTGATGGACACTCGGTGGCAGGTGATACCGGGGACTGACGACCGGCCGAAAATCCCGCACATTCAACTTCGCCACCCACAGGTCGCCTTTCCATCCGACCACATCCATGGGATAAAACGGATAGACGACTCGCGTCCACTCGCCTCGATGCTTAATGTGAACGTCCCATGTTCGCCCTGCCGTTTCCGCCGGTTCCACCGGCTCTAGGTCAGGGGCGCGCAGCACGCCTTTATCGAAGAGGGCATGTTGCCCTAGTGCTCCTCGATCCGGCACCACCACGGCAACCGGCGTCTCGACAATGAGGAAAAAGGAAGGCCCCAAATCGACATGGGTTCGGTAGGTGGTGCCTTTGGGAACTACGAGGTAGTCGCCTGGCTCGTAGGACAGAACACCGTAATCGGTCTCGAATCTGCCTCTCCCCCGATGGACAAAATAGACGTCGTCTCCATCCGCATTGCGCACAAAATAGGGCATCGTCTCTCGTTGCCAGCTAAGGTAGAGGCTGACATCCCGGCTTTGCATCAGGAGGACCGATTGCGTCGTGATGGACAGTATGGTTTCGGAGATCTGAGTGCAGGCGAATGCCCGTGGTCTTAGCTTCCCGGCAATATCGATCCACGCGGTCGGGGGATGCGTTCGATAGAGATGGGACACCGACCCAACAAAGCCATTCCGTCCATGTTCCTCCTCATATAGCCCTTCCGGAATCCCCACATGGGCTTGGTTGGGAACGGTGCCTCTTGTCTTGAGATACATGGCCGGCCCCCCAACAGGGTTGGATGGACAGCTTACGATGCCTTTTTCAGTGACTTCTTTTGCTTGTGCCTCGGTATCGAGGGCGACTCGTAATCGACGATCGTTCGGTCAACCCCGGCGATTTGGTCTCGTTCAATATCCTTGTACAGTGACTCCACCGTGCTTGTGACAAACGTCCTCGCCGCTTCGCCTCCATGTTGACGTTGGATCAACTCGATGAACAGCCCACTGCCCGGAAAGAGGGGATAGGTGAAACGTTGCTTGAGCGGTCCGAATCCATCTCTGCCCTCTTTCACTGGCCCGCTAAACTTGACGCCATGCGCTTCCCACTCTCGACAGGCCTCCTCGATATTGTCGACTTCGAAGGCCACGTGCTGCACACCCTGTCCGTACTTTTCTATAAATTCGTTGATTTGGGATTTGCCAGTCTTGTCACGACCCTGCATGAGGGCGACCTTGGCGGTTCCACGCTGCACGACGACGGTATCCATGGACGAAATATCGCTCCCCACGTTCTTAGCAGACCAGATCACTTCGAAGCCAAGAATCTTGGCAAACAAAAATTCCGCGGCCTCGAGATCGCCGACACAGAGAGTGACATGATCAAAACCCGTTACCTGATCCATGGCGCTCCTACATTCCGACTCACCGCAACAATTCCCCATATAATTCATTTTTATTATTGAATAACTATACTCTACTATCATTGCATGAACATTTCAATACGCTACACCAATAAGCATAAAATAATTGTTGTCTAAAAATAACATGGAAATGTTACAGCCCACCATCTCCATCTATTGCTATAATGATACAAAAATATTATCATTGGCCATGCCATCAGGAGGTGCCCATGACGTTCTCTCAAGAAATGAGACAGATCGTTCTAAGGCATGGGGCTATTAACAATCCTTACCTGAGCCGGTTCCGCTCCGGAGATCTCCGCGATGCCGAGCTGGCGGAATTCGCGGGTGAGTTTTATAACTTCGCTCGTTTTTTCCCCAAGATTCTGGTGTCCCAACTCGTGAATACGGAGGACGAACAGATCGCCGACGAGCTGACCAAAGTGCTGTACTCCGAGTTGGGAGACGGTGAGACTCGGCGGCGACACGAACTGCTGTATCGGGATTTTCTCCGATCCCTCGGCATCGATATTCACAACGCCATCACCCACCCGATGCTTCCATCAACCCGCGCCTACATTGAAGGAATGGAACGGCTCTACGGTGACGACAATCATGCGAAGGCCTTGGGAGCCTCGTTCGGTCTTGAGAACATGGCCATCACGATGTGGGACCATCTCATCCCCGGGCTGATGCATCTCAAAACCACACGACACCCGCACATGGACTTGACGTATTTCACCTTTCACCGGGAACTGGAGCAAGGCCATGAGGAAGCCATGAAACAAGCCGTGCAAGCCATGAACAGTAGCCCTGACCTTGAGAAACTCGCGGCACAGCAAGCACAAGATTTTCAGCAAGGCATGACGGCGGTACTAGACTACCTGGAGGGATTTTGGATGGGGCTCGAACATCGACAACCCGCCAATGTCGGGCATGCGGCACAGAACGAAGCACGAACGATGGTCGCCTAACCATCGGATGGCAGGCGTCTGATTATCGATTCGAGCCAGGATGCAGAGAGAAGCATATGAAACGGCCTTGGATCAGCCAGTATGCTGCCGGAGTTCCCGCGAATGTCAATTACCCTGAATGGACCGTGCCGGATCTTCTCCAGCACTCAGCAGCGCGAGCACCGGACTCGCCCGCGCTGCTCTTCTACGGCACCCGCATTTCGTATCGCGACCTCGATGATGTGACGACGCGTCTGGCAGTCGCTCTGCGGCGGCTCGGTGTGCGACAAGGCGATCGAGTCGCACTGATGCTCCCCAACATCCCACAGGCAGTCATCGCATACTTCGGCGCCCTGAAGGCCGGCGCCATTGTCGTTCCTACTAATCCTCTCTACGTTGAGCGGGAGCTCCAGATACAAGTGCTGGATTCCGGAAGCGAGACTATCGTGGCGCTTGACCTGTTCTACCCGCGCATCCAGGCGGTCCAGACCGCAACGTCTCTCCCCAAGCGCATCGTCATTACCAGTATTCGAGATTTCCTCCCTCCGTTAAAAAAATTCCTCTATCCTCTCAAAGCTCGACTGGCTAAGCGATGGATTTCCGCTCCGACCGGACCATCAATCTACAACCTCCTCGAGCTGATCAACTCAACTCCCGAAACGAAAGGGGATCAGGCTTTCGATTTACCGAGAGTCCAGCCGGATGACGTCGCCCAACTCCAATACACAGGCGGGACCACCGGAATACCGAAAGGCGTGATGCTCACCCACCGGAACGTGGTCGTGAACACGCTTCAAGGACGCGCCTGGGACCCGCATTTTCAAGACGGCCGAGAACTCTTCCTGGGAGCGATCCCTTTTTTCCACTGCTACGGCCAGAGCACCTGTCAAAACTTGGCCATCGCGACAGGTTGTCCGATCATCCTCCTTCCCCGTTTTCATCCCGACGAGGTGGTGAAAACGATCCACACACATCGCGTCACCGTCTTTTCGGGAGTGCCGATGATGTTCGCGAAGATCACGGAATTCCCGCATGTCGAACGCTACAATCTCCGTTCCCTGCGAGTCTGCCTGAGCGGCGCAAGCTCGCTGCCGGCGGAGGTGCAGGAGCGGTTTGAGCGGACGACCGGTGTGAGAATCGCGGAAGGCTATGGACTGAGTGAGGCAGGACCAACCACACATTGCAATCCTCTAGAGGGAACACACCCACCAGAAACAATGGGCCTCCCTTTCCCAGATACTGAAGCGCGTGTGGTCGACGCCGACACAGGACTTCATGACGTTCCCGACGGTGAAGCAGGTGAATTGATCGTGAAAGGTCCTCAGGTCATGCGCGGATACTGGAACAAGGAAGAGGAAACACGGGCGGTCTTGCGAGACGGCTGGCTGTTCACCGGCGACCTCGTGCGTAGAAACGGCGAAGGCTACTTCTTCTTCGTGGATCGGAAGAAAGACATCATTAAATCCCGAGGGGAGACCGTCTACCCACGAGAGGTTGAAGAGGTACTGCTCCAACACCAGGCCGTCTCCGAGGCAGCCGTGGTCGGAATCGAAGATCATCTCTATGGAGAAATTGTGAAGGCATACATCGTGAAGAAACCTCGATCGTTCGTCACTGAAGAAGAATTGATCCGGCACTGCGCCGGCCGGCTGGCGCGGTACAAGATTCCATCAGCTGTCGAATTTCGGCAGGAGTTGCCACGGACGATCATCGGTAAAGTCCTGCGCCGGACAATGCGCGACGAGGCAGTTCGCTCGCATAGCGCCGAAACAGTTGGGAATCACGCAGTGTGAGGGGCGGTCTATGAAAGATCTCATGATCGTAGCCGGCCTCCATTTCCTCTTCAACAGAGGGCGAAGCGATGGCCCGTCACGGGAGGATGATCTTGAACAAAATTGAGACGTTTGACAAACCGGTCGTTGCGGCGATCAACGGCACCTGCTTAGGTTGCGCTCTGCGGTTCTCGGACCGTTAGTCCGTAAGGAGACAACAAGGAAACGTCATGCCGGCTCAGCGTTCGACAAAATTAGCTTTGGCCCTGGCAGGGGGAGGGTTCACTGGATACCTCTTCGAAATCGGCGCCTTGACCGCCTTAGATGACCTCCTCGGCAAGTCGTTCACCTGCAACGATTTCGACATGTATGTCGGTGTGAGCGCCGGATCAGCCGTCGCTGCTCTGCTCGCGCAGGGGGTGAAACCGGAAGAAATCCTCGACACAAATTTGCTCGGGAAACGTCCCTACTACTTCGAGCACCGGGATATCTTCAGACCCGCGATCGGCGAAGGCGTAAAGACAGTTTGGCGAGCGACCAAGCAACTGATCCCGTTGTTGAAACTGTATATCAAAAATTATCACGAGATAACGGTGATCGACCTGCTGGACAAGGCTCAGGATGCACTCCCCAGCGGCATCTACCGACTGGAGCCCTTCGCCAAGTACCTGGAGAAAACGTTCACCGCCAAGGGGCTGGGACTTCGGTTTGCCGATCTTCACAAAGACCTCTATATTCCGGCCATCGATCTGGAATCCGGAGAAAGCGTCATCTTCGGCGAAGAAGGCCGGCGGGATATTTCTATCGCCCAGGCCGTCACTGCTTCTTCTGCCGCCCCGATCTATTTCTGTCCCGTGCGTATTGAAGGCCGAGACTACATCGACGCAGGTATCGGGCGACCCGCATTCTTCGACCTCGCTGTCGCCAAACAGGTGGATCTCATGGTCATGATCAATCCGATGGCTCTGATTCCCATGCTCTGTGCGTCGTGGGGTGAATCGGCTTGCGCCCCACGCATTTGCCGCCTCCGGGACAAAGGGTTCTTGACGATCGGTGAGCAGGCGGGGCGCATCAACTTCGATGCACGTTTTTCGCAAGCGCTGACCATGTTTCAGCAGAATTATCCCGACAAGGAATTGCTCATGATCACACCAGGTCCCCACGATGCGCTCCTGTTTGAGCGGAGTTTTCTGAGCTATCAAGACCGCGTACACCTTCTGCAAGCCGGATATCTGTCGGTTGTGACGCTGACGCGCGACCGGTACCATGACCTGCGGGCGCAGTTTGCGCGCCACGGAATCGCGATTGCCCAGGCCGATTTTGAGGAGCGCGTCACATCACGTCTGGCGCAACTTGATCAGATCATTGCCACTTCCGCTCAATCAAAGCCACCGATCAAGAAGGGTATTCCTCTGGGAATTGGACAGGCTGGCGCGGCTTGGTATCAAGCGAAATGGTGGAGCTCACGATGACGGTGGCAAGGAAGAAACCCGTCTTCCTGGGATCGCTCGCGGTAGCCGAAGCCTCGCGGGATCGGATTCCCCATTCGGGTTTTCTGGCTGGCCTGTTCGAGAAAAATCCTGGCTGGCAGGCCGGGCATAGCAGGATGATGACCATCAGGTGTCCATAATAGACAGAACAATTGGCAGGGTTTCATCCGACGCACTGAATAAAAGAAATAAGAAGGAGGTACGGATCAACTATGGCGAGGCCAGTATGACGGACATGGCGGAATACTTCGAATTGGTCAAGGGGAAGTATGGATTGAGCAGCGATTATGCCTTGGCAGAGAAGCTCGGAATCGCTCAGCCGGAAGCCAATCTGATGCGCCGCGGACTCAAAATTCCAAAGCCGGAGTTGTGTATCAAGATTGCGAAACTTCTGAACAAAAACCCGGTCGAACTTCTCCTGATCGCTCAAAAAGACAAAGCCCCGAAACAAGCCAAAGAGTACTGGACCTTGGCGCTCACAGCTGTCGATGTGATGCTCCATGTCCCAAAGAGCCCCAAATACATTCCACGTAAAGTGGCGGCTATCGGAGAAGAACTGCGCGAACTGGAGACGCAGACCCTGACTTACCAAGGAGCCGAGGCCAATGCCGAAGCGGTTCGGCTCGTCCAAACGGCTGAACATTCGATCGATGCCCTGATGGAACGCTGGAACATCTGGAGAAAAGGAGAAGCGTTATACCCCAGCTATCTATTGGCCAACCAGGAAGCCGCCAAGCGCGGCGTAACCATTCGCCGTCTATTGGTGTTGACGCGAGAACAAATGGGACAGGAATCGGTCGTGGCCGATGCCATTCAGGTCATGGATGACCAACAGCGAGTCGGGATCAAGATCTTCTATTCGTTTCGCGAAGAGCTGGAGCGTGCTCCCGCGTTTCACCGTTTTGAAGAAGACTACAAGCGCCGAGGCGCGGCGAGAGACCTTAACGCCGCCATGTTTGACCAAGAAATTCTCATATTCTCCCAATCCTATGGTCAGGTACAGCTTGGCGTCGTCGGAACGCCCACGCCCATCACCATGATCAATCAATTGCAGATCACATGGAAGCCGGAGCTTCTCCGCGATCTAGACCCTGCACCACTTTTTGATATGACTCGGTACGTGTTCGACTATTCAAGTCCTCAGGCTTTCAAGACAGAGCTGAGGCGCTTTACGAGATCCGTCACATGAAATTCCCATCCGAACCATTCAAGATCAAGGTCGTGGAACCGATACGCCGCACGACGCGCGAGGAGCGAGATCGAGTGTTACGTGAGGCCGGATACAATCTTTTTCAGGTCCCCGCCGAGAGCGTGTATGTTGATCTGCTCACTGATAGCGGCACGTCCGCCATGAGCGACCGGCAGTGGGCGGGACTGATGTTGGGCGATGAGTCTTACGCCGGCAGCAGGAACTACTACCACCTAGAAGAAACCGTCCGGTCGATCTTTGGCTACAGCCATGTCATCCCGACGCACCAAGGACGAATGGCTGAAAATCTCCTTTTCTCGACGATCGTCAAACCCGGTATGTGCATCCCCAACAACATCCATTTCGACACGACGAGGGCTCACGTCGAGCATCAGCGCGCCGAGGCGCTCGATCTCGTGATCAAAGAAGCCTATGACCCACATTGCGAGTTGCCCTTCAAGGGGAATATGGACCTCAATCGGCTGGAGGAAACGATTCATCGTGTGGGTCGCGACAACATTCCGCTCGTGATGATCACCATCACCAACAACAGCGGCGGAGGGCAACCGGTGTCGATGGACAATATCCGACAAACCCGAGCGTTGCTCAATCGCTATGGTATTCCGCTGTTCTTCGACGCCTGCCGATTCGCGGAAAACTGCTTTTTCATCAAGGAGCGGGAGCCCGGCTATGCCAACACACCGATGCTGACGATCGCGCGGGAACTGTTCAGCCACGGCGACGGCTGCACCATGTCTGCCAAGAAGGACGGGCTCGTGAACATCGGTGGGTTCTTGAGTCTCAACGATGACCGCTGGGCGCAAGACATCACGAACATGCTGATTCTTGTGGAAGGATTTCCCACCTATGGAGGGCTGGCGGGACGCGACCTGGAAGCCATGGCGAGAGGACTTGAAGAGGTTCTCGACGAGGACTACCTGCGGTTCCGTATCGAACAGGTTCGCTATCTGGGTGAACTCTTGAAGGGAGGTGGAGTACCGATCCTCGAACCGATCGGCGGCCACGCGGTCTATCTCAATGCGAAAGAGTTCCTCTCCCATATCCCACAGTCCGAATTTCCCGGCCAAGCACTGGCTGTCGCACTGTATCGGAATTACGGCATCCGTGGAGTCGAAATCGGCACGCTTATGTTCGGGAAAAAGGATCCTGTGACAGGCCGGACCACTCATCCTAAGCTTGAAATGGTCAGGCTCGCGATTCCTCGACGTGTCTACACCAATATGCAGATCACGTATGTCGCAGAATCAATCATCGAACTCTACCAGAGACGCGAACTCATTCACGGCCTCGTCTTGACTTATGAGGCGCCGATACTGCGACACTTCACGGCGCAATTTGCCGAACTCCAGGATTCGTCACCACTGCAAGCCGTTTGAAGGTGCACCATGGCCAATCTGTTCAAAGGGCTCGAGCGGATTGAGGAAGCCCGAGAGCGAGTGACCGGCCATAGTTTCATGGCAGGGCTGTTTGCCGGAAAGCCTGACTTCTCACTGCTGCTCGTGCCGGAAGAACCACCGGAAGAGAAAGCGGCTTGGGAAGAATTTCGTCCACGCCTGGAGACCTTCCTCACGACACGAGTCGATCCCGATGAAATCGAACGGACGGCGAAGATTCCTGAGTCTGTCCTGAAAGGGCTCTTTACGCTCGGGGCTTTCGGCATGAAAATCCCCAAGCAGTATGGAGGGCTCGGATTTTCGTACATGAACTACGGTCGTGCACTCATTCTCATGGCGAGCTGGAATAACGCCCTGGCCCTGACTGTCGCTGTGCCACAATCGATCGGCATCGCCATCCCCATCCTCCTGTTCGGCAATGAAGAACAGCGGCGCAAGTACCTCCCTCTTGTGGCACGGGAAGCTGTTTCGGCGTTCGCACTTACGGAGCCGATTACCGGCTCTGACGCCGCAAACATTGCGACCACGGCTATCTTGGATTCTTCTGAGACGATGTTTGTCGTGAACGGTGAGAAACTGTGGTGCACCAATGGGCCCATCGCCCGTTACCTCACATTGATCGCGCGGGTTCCCGCGCGACGGAGCCACACCAATGGCCAGACGATGTGGATGCCGGTTCCGAACGGCAAGGGGGCAGACGACCACATCCACACCGCCTTCATCCTCGATATGCAGACATCCGGTGTTCGTATTCGACAGCACTGTCAATTTGAAGGATGCCGGGGCCTTGAGAACGCCCACATGACTTTCACGGACGTTCACATCCCGAAGGAGAATGTCATCGGTGAAGTAGGTCGGGGGCTCAAGTACGCGTTGACCATCCTCAACGTGGGCCGGGCCGTCAGCATCCCTGCCATTTGCTTGGGCATGGCCAAACAAGCGTGGCAACCGACGATTGATCGAGCCAATCAGCGACTCACCTTTCAGAAGCCTCTCGGCACCCGACAGACGCAACGCATGAGATTGGGCCGCATGGCTTCGAACCTTTTCGCCATGGAGGCGCTTGCGACCACTGTCTGGCGAATGGCGGATCAGCACAGTTACGATGTCCGAATTGAGGCCGCCATTGCCAAGCTTTTCTGCTCTGAAAACACCATCCGGTTCTTGAAAGACGCTCAGATCATCTTTGGAGGGATGGGGTACGAAACAGCCCATTCGAAGTGGATTCGTGGAGAGCCTGCGTTCGGCATCGAACAGCTGGTCCGCGACGCGGAAATGTACCGAATCGGAGAAGGGGCCACCGATATTTTACGACCCTTCGTCGCGCGCGAAGGCCTCAACATGCATCTCGAGCGGGCCGAGCATCTCTTCGACGAGAACGTGACGGGGGTTCGCCGACTCACCAAGTTGCGGCAACTCTTGAAGTTCTACATTCCTTGGTACAGAAGCCAATGGGCAAGCAGTCGCTTGCCGTCTCGCTCAGAGTTTCAACACTCGAAGGTTCGCTCCACACTACTCTTCGTGGAACGAACAAGTCGCCGACTGGCCAGAACGATTTTCTATGCCATGCTGTTCCATCGGCAGGCCCTTCGAGATGATCAAGGCCGGCAAAACCGGATCGAGATGATCGGCGAAGATCTTCTGATGATCGCCGTGGCAGCGCTCTATGCCGAAGCACAGGAGCGAACAGCGGGGCATCCGGAGGTGTGGGACCTCGCTGAAGAAAGCTTTCGAGAAACCAAACAACGTGTTGAACAGAACATCCGAGAACTGATTTGTAATCAGGATAGGGCCATGACGGTCGTTGGTGCGAAAGCGCTCGGCGGCGTATACCCTTCCCTCACCGGCGGAATCATTCGGCGCAATCTTCAAGACTACTCACAGAAAAGGAATCCTCCCAAAACCGAAGAAGAGAACATGCGTAAGGTTGTCCAAGGTATTCAGGAACGGCACTGAAGACTACTCAAGGCCTCCCTTAAACAGAAAGAACCCCATGCGCGCCTGGTTGATGGACTCTTACAAGGGAGTAGAACAGTTGCGGCTTGGCCAGGTGCCTGATCCCAAGCCTGGCCCGGCAGAAATACTGCTGAAAGTACGGTATGCCGCACTCAACCCTGCCGATGCGTTTCTGGCACAAGGTCTCTATCCGGCCAAGCCTGCCCTGCCTCACATCCTTGGGCGTGACGGCGTAGGAGAGATCGAGATACTGGGATCGTCCGTGAAAAACTTCCGCGTGGGTGAAATGGTCGCGATTCTGCGTTGCGAGGCGGGTGTAGAAACTCCAGGAACGTTGGCCGAGAAAGTCGTCGTGCCTACAGAAAGCCTCGTCCGAATCCCTGCCGGTTGGTCCCTCGAAGAAATGGCCGGCGCTCCACTGGTTTTCTTAACCGCCTGGCAAGCCTTAACGCAGTGGAGCGCCCCCCCTGCCCCTCCACCGGAACGATCAGTCCTTCTTGTTTCCGGTGCGTCGGGCGGAGTCGGCGTTGCCTCAGTGCTGCTTGGAAAAGCAATAAACCTGATCGTGATGGCCTTGTCACGCGATGCGGAGAAGAGGGCCAAGCTGAAAAGGCTCGGAGCCGATTTCGTGTTTGATCCGGAGGATAGGAATCTATCGCAGTCTGTCTCTGCCGCAATGAGTCCAAAGAAGGTGCATCTGGCTATCGACTGCGTTGGCGGCAAACTCTTACCTCACATCATCGCCATCCTGGGCTATGGCGGACGGATCAGCATCGTCGGCAGGAGCGGAGGCACGGTCCCTGAGTTCAATACGGCGACCTTGTTGTTCCGCCGCATTCGCATGGGTGGGGTCTCAGTCGGGGACTATACGGCCGAGGCAGCCCAAGTCGCGTGGAAAGAGATTGTCGAATGGCTGGAGACCATTGGACAACGCCCACAGGTAGACAGCATCATCCCGTTCGAAGACGTCAAAAAAGGATTCGCTCGGTTGGCACAGGGCCCGATGGGAAAAGTATTAGTATGTGTACCAGGCTAAGATCAGTCTGAATTCGCGCTGTTTTTGATGATTGCGGTGTTTTTTATGGTATACAATGCCTCTGTAACCAACCGCCATCTATGATAGGGAGTCGCATGGTACGGAGCCACTACGAGCCCCCCTACCGAGCACGCGCCTTGAAATTACTCCCCTGGATCTGTGCGCACTGCGGACGAGAATTTGACGGCAAGAAGCTGAACCAGCTCACGGTCCATCACAAGGACCACAACCATCAGAACAATCCCCCAGACGGCAGCAACTGGGAGTTGCTCTGCCTCTACTGTCATGACAACGAGCATCAGCGTGAGCACATAGGTAGCGAGTCGAACGACTCTTCGTCGAACCGTGAACCAGAACGCCCCTTCACACCTTTCGCTCAGCTCGCCAACCTGCGCAACCGTCACACTGCAGACTGATCGAGCCCGTCTTGAATCGGCTTTCTAAGCTCCCCACTCCCTGGGAGCTAGGGTCCTGTCTATTTTCGCCGCCCGCGAATGTAACAAGAGGGGCGGAAGCCGGAGACCGATCCGACCTCAGACTTCCACCCTCTCTTTTCATTCGGTCTCTTTCCGCTAAAACCTCGATGCCGTCAGCGTCACGTCTGTGTCTACCCAGGCACGACGGAAGCGCGCTTCCTCGGCAACCGCATCACTCTCTTTACCCTGAGCACGGAGAGCCTGCGCAAGCCCAAAGAGGGACCAGCCATTCTCTGGGAAGCGACGGAGATCCTCGCGATAGACCTTTTCCGCCTCTGCATACTGCCCGGCCTTCAGCAGCACGGCGCCGAGCGAGTGTCGGATTGGGTAATACCACTTGGGCGGCTCGAAGTAGAGTCCTGCATCTTCAATCTTGGCTGCTTCCTTGAAGTGAGTGATGCCCATGTCGAGATCGCCACGGCGAGTCGCAATCTCACCGGATAGGGCGTGCACAGCGATCGAGAGCGCCGTCTTGCCTTCCGCCCCTTCGGGCGTCGCGGCATCACCCGCCGTTACCCGGTCGAGTGCTTCTTGTGCCTCTGCCCACTCTGCTTTGGCGGCATGCGCCACGCCGCGCGCGTAGTGCGCCATGGCGGAGGAGAAGCGGATGTCTTCAGGTGGAAGCGGTGCGGCCAGGATCTCATCCCATTTGCCGAACGTCGTGAGCGTCAGCACATGGTACGGCAGCATTTCTTGAAGAAGTCCGACCTGGCGTGCAGCGTCGAGGTTCACCTTGGAGGTCAGTGTATTGGCAGCCTCGATTGCCTGCGCACTGCGGCCCGCCATCGTGGAGGCAAAGGCAAGGAAGTGGATGTTGTGCGGGTAGTATGCGAGCGGATAGACGCCCATTGGGTGCTGTCCCTCGATGAACACCTCGTCGGAGTGGATCGCGTGATGGTTGGCCTGTATGGCGTCGTTCCACCGTCCGACGCGGATGTAGATATGCGCGGGCATGTGAACCATGTGCCCTTCTCCCGGCATGAGTTGAGCAAGCCGTTCGGCGCATGACACCGCAGCCTTTGGATTCACCGCTTCGACCGCATGGATGTAGTAATGACATGCGCCGGGATGATTGGGGTTGCGCGTGAGAACGCTCCTGAGCTGGTGGACGATCTCCTGTGTGCCAGGGTATGGAGTCCTGTCAGACCGCCAGTAATTCCAGGGGCGAAGGTCCATCAGCGATTCGGCATACAGCGTTGCGGCATCGAGGTCCTTGGGATAGGTCTTGACGACTTTTCCCATCGCGCGCGAATACGAGATGTCGAGCCGGGCTCTATCGGTCGGTGGGTCTTCCTCGTAACGCTGTGCGAGCGCCTCGATATAGACACGCTCAGGTGCCGTGGCGTGGGACTTGAGCGACAACGCCTTCTGCACCGCCGCATACGCTGCGACGCCGCTCGCCGAATCCATAGGCGCGTTGACGTGCGGTCCATGGGCCAGTGCGATTCCCCAGTAGCACATGGCGCACGTGGGATCGAGTTCCGCAGCGCGCGTGAACGAGCGAATCGCTTCCGCATGATTGAATCCGTAGACAAGTCGCAGCCCCTGGTCGAAGTACTGCTGTGCGGCAGGAACTCGAGTAGAGATGCGTTTGTGGTGAGAGCCGAGGTCCGTATAGAGGGGGACCGTGACAGAAAGATTCGGCGGCGGCGCAACCGTCGATTCTGTAGCCGAACTGTACGCGGCACAGGCGAGCAGAACAGCCGCAGTAAATCCGATGATGCGAGGGAATTTCATGATGGGCCTCCTTATAAATCTCGAACCCTGAATAGATTTATGATCGTTTGGACAGAAGATATGGTGGATCTGTCCGACACCCTCGTCCCCTAGATTCTTTTGAGCGCATGGGTGCTCTGTGTGATCGCGCCGCCGGCTTGCAACGCCGCTTTATCAAAGGCTACAAATGCCTGCATCGCTTCCGGCGCGTGCGTAGTCAGCAATTTTATCCTATTCACATTGCTCATCTCGTACAGACCTGTTTGCTGCTGGCTGTTATGATTCAGCTGTGTCATATCGTGCCTCCTCCGATACTTGCGTTAATTTCTGACTCCAATGACTTCTAGATATTCGGCAAAGACGGTCGTACAGTCCGTCCCACCTCGATTGTTCGCCGCCCAGAGTGCTTCCAGCTCGTGCCGCAATTGGGCTTGCCCCTCGGCGTCAAGCAACGCGAATGCCCGATTGGTCGGCCCATAATACAGACGAAACACTTCCACGACTTCGGATGGTGAAAAAGGATAGCTAAAGAGATACTGCCGTTTCGTCAGGCCGAGTTCCGAGAGTCCGTGCCCAAGCCGTTCGCGAACTGTCTGCTCGTCACCCCACAGAACTGGCGACGGCATACCGGACGGTGCAATGAACTTCGCAACCGTCTTGAACATTTGCCCAATGAATCCCTGCGGGGTCCAATTGGCCATCGCAATGGTGCCGCCCGGTACGCAGACACGAAGCAATTCTTGGGCAACTACCTGAGGTCGCGGGGCAAACATCGCACCGATCAGGCTGGCCACCACGTCGAAACTCGCGTCGTCAAACGGAAGCGCCTCGGCATCAGCCTCCTCGAAACAAGCTCTCAGCCCCTCCGCCTGCGCACGACTCCGTGCTCGCCCCACTAAGTTACCTGCGATATCCACGCCCGTCACCTCAATGCCATCCTTCGCCGCCATCAGTGCCAATTGACCTGACCCACAGGCGACGTCCAGCAACCGGCATCCCGGCGCTATATTCAGACGTTCATAGAACTCGCGTGCACCGCCTTCCATGAATCGCGAGAAGCGATCATAGTCTCCCGCCGTCCAGATCAATTTGAGCCGAGCTTTTACACCGTCTATTTCTGCAATCGTTGCGCTCGTCATGATGTCCTCCCTCTTGTTATGTATTCACGACGCTCTCTATAGCACTGCGCTGTTTCTGCTCGTCACTATACGAGAGAGGCCTTCGGACGTCTTTGCAGAACGTCTAGTTCTCTTATCAGGAGAATGCTAAGCTGCAGGTCGTTTATCCAAGCGTCCAGCTGGTTTAGCCGCAAGACCTCGTAACGAACGGTCCTCAGATGATGGATGTGCTCTCAGAAGTGCTGAAGGCCGTGAAACTCGACGGCGCAGTTTTCTTTAACGGGGAATTTTCGGCTCCGTGGTGTACGCGTGAACCTGACTCACGTACGATGGCCTCCTATTTGCCATCCAAGCCTAAACACGTGTTCATCTTCCACCTCGTCACCGAAGGACAATGCTATTATCGGGACGAAGAAGGCGCCCGTGCTGTGCCCTTGGTAGCCGGCGATATCGTCATCCTTCCGCATGGGAATACACACCTCATGGGCAACGGTCTCCCTGTCACTCCAATCGACAACGCGCTCCACCTGCAACAGATCTTCGCCGAAGGCCGTATCTTCTCCCAATTGGGCGGTGGAGGAGAGACGACGAAACTCGTCTGCGGGTACCTGACCTGTGACCTGCAACTCAACCATGTCTTCTTGGCCGGACTTCCGCCGATTATCAAGGTCCATATTCGTGACAGCCCATCTGGACAGTGGCTTGAAGATACCTTCAGATATTCAGTCGATCACGTGGAGGCCTCCGGACCAGGCGGAGCCGCGGTCATTGCAAAATTGTCTGAAGTGTTGTTCGTGGAAACATTACGGCGCTACATCGCCCAACTGCCGCAGACACAGACAGGCTGGCTTGCCGGCGTGCGAGATCCAGACGTAGGAAAGGCGTTGGCACTCTTGCACAAGCGACCAGGACACCCCTGGACAATCGCTTTGCTGGCGAATGAGATTGGTGTGTCTCGCTCCGTGTTGGCCGATCGATTTCGACATTATCTATCCGACACTCCGATAGGATACCTCACGCGCTGGCGGTTGCAGCTCGCCGCTCAAGTCTTGACGTCCAGCGCCAAGAGCGTGGCCGAAGTAGCGGGAGAGGTGGGATATGAATCGGAGCCATCCTTCAACCGCGCTTTCAAGCGCGAGTTCGGGATTCCACCAGCTCGATTCCGCAGCCAAACAAGGCACGCTCACCAGAAAACTTAGTCAAGTGCGCGGACAGATGGGCCACCCCATACCGCTCAGGCGACCGGACTGTATCTACAACCCGTTGCTTCTTTCCTTGTACTGACAGTGCGCCGACCTACGTCTCCATCATTTCCAGCCTGGCATCGAATTCATGCCCACAGGCCGTGCAATGAATGCATTCCGAGTCGACGGCGAATTCGTCGGTGCGAATTCCCATGCCTCCACAATCGGGACAGCGGGCCAGATGCACTCGTTCATCATTCATCGTTTCGTACTGAGTTCCACGAAGGCAATAGACCGGCTTTCCATCGAGGAGCCATGATCGTCCTTGTTTATCGACGACCGGCAGGACGAGATAATGATGGTTCACGTAGGCTTCCAACTCCTGCCGGTTTGTGAACCCGTCCTTGATGAATTTGCCCCCTACTGCTTCGTAGAGAGCCTGCCCTTTTACGATCACCTTGGTTGGTCCCATAGCTCCCTCCCCTTCGTTGACGCTCAGACTGTCCAGTGAGTACAGATGGGCATACACACCCCTCCGAGTCCCACGGTCTCAACGACAACGCCCCTCAGGTGCGTGCTCACAAGGATTGTGCTATACCACACCGTCAGGCAGCTCGCCTGCTGATGGTTGGCGGCTCAGGAGCGCTATCATCCGCTCCACCGGCATGTGGCTTGACTCCCTGTCGCTCCTTGGTGTCATCCAAAGAAAGTAGGCGTATGCACACAATCATCATGATCACCATGATTGTAAGCCCGATGACGATTCCCCAATATGGCCATGACATATAATCACCCCTCTCGCGCCGGACGACGCGAGTCCTTTGTGAGGTTGCCAGCACTGCTCTCCGCCGTGGAGTCTCGTCGGATGTCCACACGTAATCTGCCCTTCTTGTGGCAGATAGAGGGCATCGGACTGTTCCTGCATGAACCTGGCATGAAACGAGGAGAAGGCCCGTCTGGTGAGGAGTACACACCCGGCAGGTCCAGACCGTTGGAATTCTGCTCCACGGAGGACCATGATCACCACCTCCAGAATGAGGCGGCATCGACGTGACACCGTTACCCTACTCCGGGATGGTCAACAGGTCAAGGGGACTCCATCCGGTTTTGGCATTAATAACCCCGCATCAATGTTCTCCACTTTCCATAAGTGCGCCACGGAATCTCTCCGCTCAGGATGGTGCTTCGATGTCGTTCTATTTCTGCAGTGGCAGTCTCAATATGAGACTTGATAGAGTGCGTTCATGGAGTCCGAGGAATACGTCACGACTACAGAACTCCGGCTCAGTTATCGCTACATCAACGACCATCCATGGGTGGTGACGGCCGTCAACGGTTTTCTCTCCGCCTACTTCATGGAACAGCCGAGCTTTCGCGTACAACGTCACTTCGATGAATTGGAATCTGGCATGCATGTCTGGATCTGCGATGTGCCGAACACAATGAAAATGGCGACCCTCTTACGACGGCTCCAAGCAGATATTCCTCCCTGCCGATACACCCAGACCGCACCAGAGCCGGACGGACGGCTGCAGTATGTCATCGATGTTCTCGATCAATGCTGACGAGTCACCCTGCCCGTTGTTCCATTTTTCAAAGCCAGTGGTCAGAATGTTCCCGTGGGGTATAATGCCTCATGATGCATCGCGTGCTCGTCCTTGGTGCCGGCAAGATCGGTTCTCTCATTGCCTGTCTCCTCAACCAGTGCGGTCGGTACGAAGTTCATCTCGGAGACATGACCCTAGATGCACCGACCCACCTCGTCGACAATCTCAAGCTGGAGCGAGTGATACCCTGTCTCCTGGATGTACGACACCCGGACGCAGTCAGCAGCTACCTTTCCACCCATCGGTTTGATGCCATTCTGTCGAGCCTCCCCTATTTTTGTAACCCCACGGTTGCCGGCCTGGCCTTAACCCATCACCTGCACTACTTCGACCTGACGGAAGATGTCGAAGTCACCAACCAGATCAAAGTGTTGAGCGCAGGAGCCACCCATGCCTTTATGCCGCAATGCGGTCTGGCACCGGGATTCATCAGTATCGTGGCCCACGAACTGATGACCCATTTTGACACGTTGGATACGGTCAAGATGCGTGTCGGTGCGCTGCCGGTACATCCCAGCAATGCGCTCAAGTATTCGCTGACCTGGTCGACGGATGGACTGATCAATGAATACGGCAATGTCTGCTATGGAATCGAAGAAGGCGAGAAAGTCCCGCTCCAGCCGCTCGAAGGCTACGAAACCATCGAGCTCGACGGTCTCCTTTATGAAGCGTTCAATACCTCAGGCGGACTCGGTACGTTGGCCGATAGTTATGCCGGCAAAGTCCGCACGATGAATTACAAGACGCTCCGGTACCCGGGCCATTGTGAAAAAATTCACCTCTTAATGAAAGACCTCAAGCTCAACGAAGACCGGGACACCTTGAAGCGTGTGCTCGAACGGGCCGTGCCGCAGACGCTGCAAGATGTCGTCTTGATCTACGCGTCGGTCACCGGCACGAATAGAGATGGCTTCTTTGAAGAAAACTACGTGAAGAAAGTGTACCCGCAGTGCATCAAGGGCAAACTCTGGTCGGCCATCCAAGTCACAACGGCATCCAGTGTCTGCTGCGTCATGGACCTTGTCTTGAACCATCCTGAGCAGTACCATGGATTCATCACTCAGGAATCCGTCTTATTAAAACACTTCTTGGACAATGAATTGGGAGGTTGCTTTCGATGAGCACGAGTCATTCCGCATTGAGGGACCTTGGCATCCAAGCCGTCAACTCAGGTGGAAGTACCGGTAATGGCTGGTGGTCTGGTCGCAATGACGGGACCCTGCTCCCTTCGATTAACCCCACGACCGGAGAACAGATCGCCGGTGTCTACCCCTGTTCGCTAGAAGATTACCAACGCATCGTGAAAGAATCGGTTGAGGCATTTCGAGCCTGGCGCATGGTGCCAGCTCCTAAGCGAGGGGAGATTGTCCGTCTGATCGGCCAAGCTCTCAGGGAGAAGAAGGACCAGTTGGGCACCTTGGTGTCCTTGGAAGTCGGAAAGATCAAAGCCGAGGGTGACGGGGAAGTGCAAGAGATGATCGATATGGCTGATTTCGTCGTCGGCCAGTCTCGCATGCTGTACGGTGCCACGATGCAGTCGGAACGACCGGCCCACCGCATGAGCGAGCAGTGGCATCCGCTCGGTTCGGTGGGTGTGATCACGGCATTCAATTTTCCCGTGGCAGTCTGGGCCTGGAATGCGTTTCTAGCCGCAATCGCAGGAGATACCGTGATTTGGAAACCCTCGCCGAAGGCTCCCCTCTGCGCCGTGGCTGTCCAACAGATCTGCAATCGTGTGATGCAACAACAGGGGTATTCCGGTGTTTTTTCGCTCTTCATCGCCGATCAACCGGCGCTGGTGGAACAGATGGTTCAGGATGAGCACCTCCCGCTCATCTCCTTTACCGGCTCGGTACCGGTTGGTCGACGCGTCGCATCGCTGGTCGGACAGCGGTTAGGCCGAACCCTCCTTGAACTGAGCGGCAACAATGCCGTTATCGTCGATGAGACCGCCGATCTCAATATGGCAGTCCGCGCGATTGTGTTCGGAGCCGTCGGAACCGCCGGGCAGCGCTGCACAACAACAAGACGTCTGATCGTGCACGAATCATGCTATGAGGAATTAGCCGGCAGGCTCGTCAAAGCCTATGCGCAAGTGCCGATCGGCAATCCTCTGGAAAAAGAGGTGCTCATGGGACCGCTCATCGACCAGGTGGCGGTAGAAAGCTATCGGGCTGCTCTCGATGAGATCAAGAAAGAGGGCGGAGAGATCATCCACGGAGGGCGTGTGCTGACCCGCCCCGGCTACTTCGTTGAACCGACGATCGTGCGGGCGCAAAACCATTGGCCGGTCGTACAACGTGAAACTTTTGCGCCCATTCTCTATGTAATGACGTTCACGTCGATGGAAGACGCCATCGCAATGCAAAATGACGTCCGGCAAGGACTGTCCTCCTCGCTGTTCTCCAACGATGTGCGTCGGAGTGAGCGTTTTCTCTCGGCTGCGGGCAGCGATTGTGGGATCGCCAATATCAATATCGGCACATCCGGAGCCGAGATCGGTGGTGCGTTCGGCGGAGAAAAAGAGACCGGCGGGGGCCGAGAGGCAGGATCGGACTCCTGGAAGGCCTATATGCGCCGCCAAACCAACACGGTTAATTGGGGAACGGATTTACCGCTGGCCCAAGGCATTAAGTTCGGATCGTGAACGAGGTGTCACATGGATCAGGCTCAGGAACTTGATACTCTCATGGAACGAATGGTGGCTGACTATGTCGTGCGCAACCAGGCTGCCAATGTCCTCAAGGCCATGCTGGACGAAACCGGCGTAGGGTTTGCGCCGGTCATCGACCATGTCACTATCAGGACGTTGAATATCGACCAAGGCGCCGAACCCTTTGTGTCGTTAGGCTATGCGTACGATGAAACGCTGCAATATGACGACTGGTATGCGAAGGTCTATCGGAAACCTGGATACCCTGGCCTCTTCGTCGATCAGGCCTACCCGGACGAGCGAGGTCAGACCAGTATCATTCCCGGCTGGGTAAACAAGTTCGGCGACAAAGTCTTCCACCATGTCGCCGTGCATGTGGAAGATATCGAACAAGCTGTCGCCCGATTGAAACAGCGCGGTGTGGTGTTCGCCGGCAATATCGTCGGAGAGCGTGGTGGCCATCTCCGGCAGATTTTTTCTTCCCCCGAGATGGTCGATGGTCAGCCTTTCACGGTCTTAGAATTGGCGGAGCGGCACCGAGGCTACCTCGGCTTCCTGCCGCCGCAGGCCGACAGCCTGATGAAATCATCGACAGGCAAATAAGATATTTGCCTGTCGATCACTCCTGATGCAGTGACACCTAGGTGAGACGCCTGCTGCTTCCTCTATCCCATGTCCCGCAGGAGATGGTCAGGATTGCGATCGCGCGCAATGGTCTTCATCAGTTGGTCGCCGAATAACACAACGACTCTATCTCGTTGGTCCTTCACCATCATCGACGCCGACGGTGATTTAAAAGTGGACGGATTTCCATCCAACCAGGCGCTACAGCTGAACGGCAGCGCATCGAGAATAGTTTCCACGCGATACTCGTGGCGGAGCCGGTACTGCAATACATCGAACTGCAGTCGACCGACCGCGGCAATCAAGATCTCCTGATCATGGAGACTGCGCATAATTTGGACGGTCCCCTCCTGCGCCATCTGGGAGACCCCCTTGTCGAAAGCCTTTCGCTTCCCGACATCCGTCGGTCGCAGACGCGCAAAGATCTCAGGTTGGAACTGCGGCAGCGGTTTAAAGTTGAAACCTCCGGTTAGAGATACGGTATCTCCGATAGCGAAGACCCCGGGGTTAATAATCCCGATGATATCGCCCGGGTAGGCCTCTTCGACCGTACTCCGCTCTTGCGCCACCAAACTGTGCGGCCGTGCCAAGCGAATGTCGCGACCCAATCGATGATGTTTTACGACCATATCGCGCTCGAAGCGTCCTGAGCACACGCGAAGAAATGCCGTACTATCACGATGCTTGGGATTCATATTGGCTTGCAGCTTGAACACATAGGCGCTGAACGGCATATCAATCGGGTCAACCGTCAAGTCGGACCCATCCTCTCGATCAGCCAAGCGTGCACCAGGGCTGGGGGCCAACTCCACAAAGGCATCGAGAAAACTTTCAATCCCAAAGTTCGTGAGCGCGGAGGCAAAAAAGACCGGAGTCACGTCACCGCCGAGAAACTGTTCCCGCGTGAACGGGTTCCCGGCAATCTCCAAGAGCTCCAGATCATGCTGAACCTGCGCCAACATCTCCTCCGAGACTCGGCTGTGTGAGCCCAGCTCTGCGAAGGGCAACGTATCCGTCTCCACCCTGGCTGCTCCACCATGCATGGTCTTGCTGAACAACTGCACCTGACGATCGGCTCTGGTGACAATGCCCACGAAGTCACTGCCCGATCCGATCGGCCAGTTGACGGCGCTCGCGTGAATATTCAACGCCTGCTCGACCTCCGTCATGAGGTCCAAGGGGGGACGTCCAGGCAGATCCATCTTGTTGATCAACGTCAGGACCGGAATCCGCCGCATGCGGCATACAGCAAAAAGTTTGCGGGTTTGCGTCTCCACGCCCTTGGCTGCATCGATCACCATGATAGCACTATCCGCAGCAGTCAGCGTGCGATAGGTATCTTCCGAAAAATCCTGGTGCCCCGGCGTGTCGAGCAAATTGATAACCGCACCCTTGTATGGAAACTGCATCGCGGACGCCGTGATTGAGATGCCTCGTTCCTGCTCCATCCCCATCCAATCGGAAGCTGTCGTCTTTCCGCCCTTGCGTCCGCGCACCATACCGGCCGTGCGGATCAGGCCGGAATAGAGCAGGAGTTTTTCGGTGAGTGTTGTTTTCCCGGCATCCGGGTGGCTGATGATGGCAAAGGTGCGCCGTTGCCTGGCCGCAGCCGCAAGTTCACTCAACAGAGTCGTGTCAGGTATCATGATTGAATCGCTAACATACCATATCGCGTTCGGAAGAGGAGACGAATCATGCGGGGAAATCGCCGGAAAGCTCAAATCCGGCTCGCTCTACTGCCCGACGAACTGCACCCAGGACTGCCGGAGCATCTGAACAAGGCAGCACGCTCACCTCCGAGGCTGCATGAAGTTTGGCCATCAACTGGCTGAGCTCGTCCCGCAACAGCACATCACAAGCCTGGTAGACACCTTCCGGACCTTCCTCGAGCAGGTTATGTTGTTCAAGGATCACGTGCAGCGTCGCCAAGACACCGGACGTGGGAGTCGGCATGAGCAAGGCTGCAATCGCTCCGTGATCAAACCGGAGCTTTGCCGCAATAGGAAGCGGCTCTCCTCCACGCAATCGCTGAGCCGCAGGGAGAAGAATTTTTTCCTCGATCCCAATGTGGCGCAATAGGCCGGCTCGAAAGCGATCGTAGGATTCGCGCTCCACGTGGCCGGCCGAATCCACCGCTGCCTTCAGCAATCGTTCAAGTCGCCGGTGGTCTTCGGCGAGAGCCCTGGTGATCGAGCCGGTCGCTTCAAGCCCATCAGGCACCATTGCGAGATACTCCACTACCGTCGTTCCTGTATAACCACAGCGGCATGGAAACATCGAGCTCCATGAGTGATCGTTGGACCGCCTGGTGACATCACGCGATGCAGCATACCGGTTTAGGTGATAAGAATTCCAGCGCTCCTCCTGACCACCGTAGGCTCAGTTGATACAGAAGAGTCAGGAGGTAGTTGGAGTCAGTGCGGGCGAACGGCCCGCCCCATTGACGGACCCGTTCAGTGCCAGACCGCTTGGGCGTAGACGGCTAACACCGAGATAAAGAAGATGACGAAGGCCATCGAGAATGAAGCCAGGAAGGAAAACGGACCGGACGGCTGAAACCGTGCCCGCCGAATACGAGGAAACCGCATGACGCAAAATGTCACAAACGAAGCTGCTGCTCCCATGAGCGCCAGAAGAATGTAGACGGTATCCATATCGATACCCAATTCCACGGCTACATCAGAAAATAAAGCAACCCCACGCCTCCAATGAAGAAGAACAGCACCCACCGAAGCAGCCCCGCTCGCGCATCGGCCAGATCTTTTTCAATTCGACGTTGCAATGCAGGCTGGCTTCGTAGATACGCCTCGACGGCTGCTTTGGCTTCTTTCAAATCGATCCGTTGCTCTTTGCGAACCAGTGTGATCGCATCAATGACTTGCCCTCGCCACAAAGCCGCCACCGCCGTTTCAGAGAGAGGTTGGTCGAACAGCGACCGTTGTGCGGTCTCAGCAATTGGTGACTGAAGAGAGGAGGGTGACATAGGCTGATACACAGCCTACCATCATCATGAGATGGGCAGAAGCAAATCGACAGAATCAGCAGCATTCCTTACGCAGAAGCGAACCGTGAACACATCGATCGCACGACTACTGGTCGCGTGTACGGTGATGCGATGGTCCTCATCCGCATTGTCCAGGACGGTTCGTGGCGAAACCACTTGGATCACGTCGTTCGTGAAACGCATCTCGTTCCGGATTATGGCTCTTCACGCCTCACGAACGACGGACAACAAATGTTGTAGCAGCGGCGTATCGGTGGTTACAGGAGAAACGCTCGCGAATCATGCGGGCCGATCATGGGATCGGCCGAAGAGACCGCTTACAACTGCTTCGGCCATAAGGAACTGAGTTCCGGATATTGAACCCTGTAGTCGGCATGACTCGCACGAATCACTTTGAGTGCTTCCTCGCGGCCATACACACTGGTAATTTCCACCTTATGTTGAGTCGTCCCGGGCGCGCTCTTGTAGGTCAGAAAGTAATGCTGCAGGCGATCCATCAGTGCCGTCGGACATTGCGCAATGTCTGTGAAATTGCCGTACACCGCGTCGTCCCGCATCACGGCAATGATCTTATCGTCGGCTTCTCCGCCGTCGGCCAGACTCAATCCACCGATCGGGAGCGCCGTTAATAAGATATCGCTATGGGGAATGCTTTTTTCGGATAAGACACAGATATCCAGTGGATCACCGTCCCCGACCATCCCCTTCCGACGAGCTCGTTTTGCGAAGATCCCGGCCACCTGTTCTCCGGAATAGGTCTGCGGAATCAGGCCGTAGTAAACCGGACAACAATTAGAAAAGCGTTGCGGTCGATCGACTTTGAGAAAACCGCTCCGCTTGTCGACTTCATACTTAACCGTATCGGTAGGAACGATTTCGATATAGGCCATGACGACATCCGGAGCTTCCTGACCGATCGACACGCCGTGCCACGGATGCGCCTTGAACATGAGCCCGAGCAATCGTTGAAACGGGTCGTTCCCGCTCCGAGCTTCATCCGTCTGATCGCCGGTCTCTCCCCGTTTCCGCCCCTTGCTGTCCTTCATGCAACCTCCCCTCGCTCCCAGTTATGCACGACATACCCTGTTGCCGAGAATGCCCCATCACCCGGCGTCCGTTCGAGCATCATGACTTTGAACGTACCCTCACGATCACTGCCGCCACATCATTCAGCTTGACCGTCGCATCGACCAATTCCGTCAGCTGCACGACATGAGAACCGACCTTAACGACCTTCCCCTCCACGTCCTGCCCCGAACAGAATTTGATCTTCACGCGCTTGCCGACCTGCTGTTCAAGCAGAGGCTTCATCGCATCAGGACCATTCACATCCACACTCGACTCATCGGCAGCGACAGCCGGCATCGTTCCAGCCAAGCACAGCCCGACCAGTAACACGATGCCACAACCCACTCGGCTCATCCGTTTCTGCATCCTGTCCCCCTTCATGAATCTCCCTCACATCGCACGTACCATTACGATGTTCGAGCTTACCGCGAGTACGTAAGAAAGTCATCTATTGCCTCGTTCGGTCCTCCTGCAATCTGGGCCGGGACGGAACACCCAACACGATGCGCTGGAGGGAACGACGGTCGTGAGATTCAATACATCTATTTTCACAAATCCACACTCAGCACCTGACGCTGAGATGACGATGAACGAACCAGACTCCACCCTCCTTGCACAACTTTGAAGAAACATGGATGTCTCTCCGACTTTTCGCTACACTGGCCTCTCCATCATGAGCACATCTCAGAAGAGACGTGACAGTGAAGACGGACGCTCGCCTGACCCGATTGCCAAGCCCGTAGATCCCGTGACAACCCTCCCCGCGAAGATACCCCAGGCGCAACACAAGACTCGTGCTTCCCTGGTGGTGCGGGCCGGTGGTGTCTATTTTCTCATTGCGCTCGGGGTTGGATTCGTACTCGAGGTCGTTCGGATTGAGGTGATCGCTCTGCATATCAGTGAACTGATCGCCCGGTTACTGGAAGTTCCCAACACGCTTCTGGCTATGATTATCGGTGCAAAATGGACAATCGACCGATTCCATTTGCCGCCCATCCCACGTATACGACTTGGCATCGGGTTCGTGGCGTTCGTCCTGATGATTCTCATGGAATCAACGATCGTTCTCCCACTTCATGGCCTCACCATCGACCAGTACATGGCCCTGCAACATGCCGTCGTGGGGGTATTGCCGTTCGGAGTGCTCGCCGTATTAACCGGCATGCCGTTGCTTGTCAGCTATCGATGGGAGCGCTGATGTGAGTGTCTACGATGCCTGAATAGGTCCCATCCACTTGGCCTGACGAAGTCCACAGTCGTCCTCCCGTTCTGTAACTGCTCAATCAATCAGTTCCTCGCGACCCACGAGATCGTCGTACACTCCAAGTCTTCCAAGTCGTGAGGCTTGACACCCACGCCCCTACTCATGGGATACCGACGGTAATCCTGAGTTGCGCATCTGGCCAATCAGAACTGACCAGGGCCAACCACCGTTCTCTCGATCTTCCGGTAATGTAATAGAGAGGAGTCATGTATGAAGGCTTTTCGATGTATCGCCTGGATAAGCCTGGCACTTGTCATCACCACCGTCACGACCGCAGCAGCAGAACCATCTGACCCAGAGTCGGCCATCCGACGGCTCGTCCGAGCCAATGCCGAGAAGGACTTACCGACGCTCTCTCGTATGATGGCCCACGACGCAGACATCATCAGTTATGGGATCGCCGGCCGAAAGTATATTGGCTGGCCTGAACTTGAACAAGGCATGAAGGAAGAGTTTTCTAACGCGCAGAAACTTGAGATTCCGATTAAAGAGCTGAAAGTTTGGACGAAAGGGGCTCTTGCTTGGTACGCCATGGAGCTCGACTATATTCGCTATGTGACTGAGAGTACTGGACTCAAGCGAACGGTGTTTCCGATGAGAGAAACCGGCGTACTGGAACGACGCGATGGCCAATGGCAACTATTATCGTGGCATGAATCCTTTCGATCCGCTCAGTTGAGTGGACCACTAGCCTCACCATCAGCTGGGTCCTCGCTATATACTATCGAGAATGGTCACGCCGCACCTGGTATTGATCTCAGTGGAGAATGGGAGATTATCGAGGTGGAGGATGACAAACGGTACAAAGCAACGTTCGATAAGAATGGGAATGGGCCGTACACCCAACATGGCGGTCGGTTCACGACCAGCGCGATCTCGAATCGCCTCTGGCAAGGGACCTGGCACCAACCAGACAATGATCGGGAGGGTGGATTTGAAGTCATCCTTTCAGAAGACGGTACTCAAGCCAAAGGGATCTGGTGGTACAGCAGAGTCGGAAAGCAAAAAAATATCCCACCGCGTGAACACGGAGGCACCTATCACTGGAAAAAAGTCATACCGTAGTTGATTCAAGTCCGCCAGGACTTGGATAAGATTGACCAGGACCATCCTCCACTCAAACTGCTGCGAGAGCTAGGTCCTGTTGGACTTTCTGACATTTCTGCAGGACAATGCCACCTCGGACTTCAGCTCAGCCTGCGTGTGTACGCTACCACTCCATCTCATGATCTATATCATCTATAGTCTATAAGTGATTGATTGCACAATACCCATGAATCACCTCGATCAACTCGTAACAACCTCGGTCTTAGATATTGGCCCAGTCGGATCAAATCAGAGTTCCGCCCCTATACTCTCCTCTCTCAACTTCTTGGTATGGACTGGGCCACCCCACATCGTTAGAATGCGACATCTCCAGATACCAGTCACCTCACTACATCGTAGATCTTCCGGAGGGTGTTCCATGAAAAATGCTTGGATGTTTGCTCATGTAATCGCGCTCGTTGGCATCATGGTCACACTTGATGATTTTCTTCCCGCTCCAATGCCGGATGCCCATGCCGAGTCTTTCAGTGTCAAACCCGGCGCCTGGGAAATGACCGTGACCACTGTTGCCTCCGGGATGAAATTGTCGTCTGAGCTGTCAGCGAAAATGACACCGGCACAACGCGCTCAGATGGAACAGATGATCAAGTCCCGAGAAGGCAAACCCCACACGATGACCACCCAATCCTGCATTACCAAAGAAGATCTGAGTCAGGATCGAATCATCAAGGAGATGGAAGACGAAGATGAGGATACGGCGGTCCAGTGCAAGGTCAAGGTCCTCTCCAAATCCTCGTCCAAACTTGTGCTCGACCAACTGTGCCCTGGCCCACCCAGCTCGACCACCCATTTCACTGTTGAAGCGAAAACAACGGAAAGCATTGTGGCAGTCGGGGAACGAAGCGAAGGGGGATCAGGCAAGGCCCATATCGATATCAAAGGGAAGTGGCTTCGCGTTGGTTGCGATGCTTTTGAAGAATAGATGCTTCATCTCACACTGTGACTCTTTCGTTGAAGCTTTACGATTTGACTCGTCTTCTCTTCAACATCCCATGACTATCCAAGAGCAGTGCCTTGTCCCCAAGCAATATGGCACCATCCCTCGCCCGCATTATTCATGAACGCTTCTACTGCAACCGCTGATACGCCGCTGCCACCAGCTTGAGCCGCGAGCTTCGCGCTGCCAAGCGGGCAGGCTCGCTCTTCGGGACCTCGACATACTGTTTCAAGTATGCCTTGGTCTCTCAGGGCTCCGCATGCCCGTCTCGCATGGCGTCTGGGCGGTTTCGTCACGAACCGTCATGAATAATGCGAGCGAGGACCCCTTAAGACTCTCCTTACCAATTTTCTAATCGTGACTCTAGTGATGTTTGGCCCGAGGCAGCAGTCACGGCCAGTTTCTGTTCGCTCACCACCCAGCCCTTGAGGAACAGCGTCAGTCAGGGTACACTGATTTTCCCACGTTCCCCCTTAGACCAAGATACGGCACAATCACCTGAAGGAGAACTTATATGAAGACCGTGAATGCCCTGATCGCCTTCTCGCTCACAGCGTTCATCAGCGTCTCGCTTTCTACTTCCTCTTCGGCTCTTGAGCAGGGACTTTCACCGGCAGCCAAACAAAATGGTGCCGTGGCACAGAAGCCTGTCAGGACCATTGGCATGGAGGACTATCGAAAGATCGTTGAGAATCCTGGTGCAGCCTTGATCATTGATGTCCGTGAACCAGAGGAGTATGCAGCCGGGCACGTCCCTGGAGCGATCAACATCCCACGCGGCGTCATCGACTCCCAAATCTGGACCCACATCGGATCTCGAGAAAAAGCTGACCTTGAGCGACCGATTGTGCTCCAGTGCCAAGCTGGGAGGCGTGCAACCCTTGCCGCTCAAACCCTCGGCGAGCTTGGATTCACGCAAACCTCCGTGGTCATCATGAACCTCGACGAATGGAAAAAAACCGGCCATCCCTTTGTGAAGTAGGCTGTTGCCGATTCAGATTCCAACCGTGGGGCATCCCATGACTGCTGATACTTCTCTCCGTGTGATTGCCCACGCTAAGGCTCAGCCCAACCACGTGGCACAGGTGCGAGACATTCTGACTGCGCTCGTCGATGCGACTCGTAAAGAACCGGGATGCCTCAGCTACGAGCTGTTGCAGAACCATGCCGATCCGACTGACTTTGTGTTTGTCGAACGGTGGGCCAGCGCAGCAGCAGAACAGGCACATTTCGTGACTCCCCATCTGTTGGCCACACTGCAACAGCTAACCGGTCTTCTTGCCTCGGAACTTCAGATCCAGCGGTATGGCGCCGTAGGGTAATTGCCCGTACAGGTCGATCTCTGTCAGGACGAAACCCCGGATGGAACATCCAGAGAGTTCGTTCACATGGTCAACCTTAGAGAAGCCACACAATCAGGGAGAACCCCGACGATGACACTTGTGACACCGGATACGGAACTCACCCTCTTGTACGACAATCAACGAGCTGTCATCGCTCCTTGGGGGGCGTCGTTACGCCGATACTTTTTCATTGATGGAGCTGGGCAGGAGGTTGATATTGCCTGGGGCTATGCAGGTGGCAGTGGAAAACGAGGCGGACAGGGCGATGTGCTGATCCCCTTTCCTGGACGGATCGGCAACGGCCGATATTCATTCGATGGACAGACATTCCAACTGGAATGCAATGATAAGGAAGGTCCGAACGCCATTCATGGATTCGTTCGGAATCTCCCATGGAACATCCGAAACATTGAATCGAATCAAGCCACGTTGATGGTGACACTCCATGCTGCAGCGTACAGCCACAGAGGTTACCCCTTTTCCTTGAACATCACGATGACCTACGAGCTAAATGCCAACGGACTGTCCTGTACCTTCAGCGCCGAAAATATCGGTGAGCGTGCTGCACCGGTGGGAATCGGATTTCACCCCTATTTCACCGTGGGAACCGCCATGATTGATGAGGCTGAAGTACAGATTCCAGGGACTGGTTACTTGGAGTTCAATGAACGACTCGTGCCGACTGGGACGATCTGCGACGTGATTGACACACCGTGGGACTACCGTCGCTTTCGCTCGATCGCCCAACAACGGTTCAACCATTGCTATGTGAATTTGGAGCGTGCTACCCAAGGGCTCGCTACCGCCTCGCTTCGCCATTCCGCAAGCAACCGAACGATCACCGTCACGATGGACTCAGCCTTTGCCGCAGTGGTCGTCTATACAGGGGATGCCATCGCGGATGCCCCACGTGTTGCGCTTGCCATCGAACCGATGACCTGTGCGAGCGATGCATTCAACCATCCGGAATGGGGGCTCAAGCGATTGGTTCCCGGTGAAACCTTCTCCGGATGCTGGAGGGTGGACGATTCAAGCCGCGGCAAGGATCAGTAGCTCTCGAGCCAGTGCCGCACCTTCTGACGAGAAACAGGCGAGCCAAAAGGACGCAGGGTTCAGGCCGCTTTCCGGAGGGTAGGAGATTTTCTGTTGACGAGATCACGCCAGAGAAGACTTAACTTGAACTCCACTTCATCAAAGGAATCTCCTTGTGCTGACTGATCAGGATATCCCTGCAAGTACCCACACCACTTCTCTTGATCCAGCGAGATCACATACCGTGGTGTATCCAGGCGCGGTTGATCGACTACGGGTCGCTCGACACGTGGAACCTCGCGAGGACTTGTTGCGAGGTCTTGACTCAGCTGTTGAACCTTATTCCGCAGCTCCTCGAAGGAGACTGCTTGAACTTCCCGCTGCGGGTTGCCTTCGGGATGCGCAAGCCATTTGCCCTGATCTTGCCGAAATACCCAATTTGGTCGTTCCATTCCGGTGAGCATAGCGAAGCCGTCACGATCTGACCAGCATTTTCCAAGTTTTTGCACATGAGCACGAATGACCTGAATCTTCCCCACGCTGCAGCCCTCTCATATCGCCGGGTCTCGGCCAATCAATTGTCCTTTCAAGTCGCCATGGCTGGAACCGGAGACCGGCTGGTACTCTGTCTGCATGGATTCCCGGAATATTCGATTTCATGGAGATATCAGATTCAGCCACTGACAGAAGCCGGCTATCGGGTCTGGGCCCCTGACCTACGTGGCTATGGAGGGACGACACGTCCCAGTGGTCTTGGGACCTACTCGATCGAGTCGTTGCTGCATGACGTCAACGGACTGCTGACGGCCGCTGGATCGGCACAGACCATCCTGGTTGGGCATGACTGGGGTGGCATCATCGCCTGGTACTATGCCATGCGGTATCCGGAACGACTCAAAGCCCTTGTGATTCTGAATGCCCCCCACCCAGCTTGCTTTGAACGAGAACTCAGGCGCTGGCGACAATTGCGCCGCTCCTGGTACATGGGGGTATTTCAGATTCCTTGGCTTCCTGAGGCCATCTTGTCCATGGCTCAGGGCTACATCATCGGAAAGATCTTCGAACGTATGGCGATTCATCGGGAGCACATACCCAACGACATCGTACAGCGCTACCGCAAGCAAGCCTGTGCGCCAGGGGCCCTCAGCGCCATGCTGAATTACTATCGAGCCGCCTTTCGTGGCGGAGGGGTGCTGCACCAACGCGGTCTGGGCTATCCCAAGATCGAAACTCCCACCTTGGTCTTGTGGGGGCTACAAGATCAGGCCCTGGGTGCTCACAACCTGGATGGATTGAACCGGTTTGTCGGGGACCTGACCACTGTCACGTTAGCGGATGCCGGACACTTCGTTCATGAAGACAAGCCCGACCGCGTGAACCATGAATTGGTGACCTGGCTGCACAAGAGGCTGCGCGAATCACCCCAATCCTCCGTACCCACTCCCCAGTCCTTTGCCGACTGAACGTGTTACTCCCATAACCCGGCTGTTTCCTCAAACTCACCACCCTCGGCATTCCACAGTCATCAGTAACCGAGCGTATGACCGTTGTATCGATCCGCACCAACAGTCCAGTTTTTTCCTCTTCTCCGCTCTGTGGGAAGTGATCAAGTTGTTGACCCATTGGCCAGGCGAGGTACGATGCCATCACTGAGCTGATGACCGACGTATCTCAGAGAAACCGAGGTATGCATGAGACAAGCGTCCGCTGCGACGGCAAATCCTCCTGAACAACCAGAGAGCAGATCAACGACGGTCTTGATCGCCATCGCCGGGCTGATGCTGGTCGGTTTCATCTATAGCGTTGTGGTGCGAGACCAGCCCGTCTCTTGCCCGAATGAGTTGGTCGGCGCCTGGGTCACTTCGGCAAAGGGATATGAGAACAGCATGCTGGTGTTTACTACAAACGGCGTGTCGTTCAGCGTCGGTTTCGAACATCTGGATGCGCAAGCCATGCGCCGCATCGAGGTGAGTGCAGAAGGGCCTCGCACGTTGTATACGATCACCTACGGCGATTCTCGAAGCGATGAACAAACCTTATCGTTCTATTACCATAGTAAAGATCACACCCTCACCTTCAAGAACCAGGCACATCTCATCTGGACGAGAAAAGCGATGGAATCATGATCGATCTTTTTCAACGAAGACAGTTGTTCGTTCATCCCATCCAATACTGGTTTGTCTGGACCACGCTGATCTACGTGGCCTGTCTGTTGATCATGCTGTATGCCGTCATCTTCCTGCCGATGGTGCAGCCGCTCTACGATCCATCCCTATCCTGGGAACAACATGCGCAGGTGGCATCCCAGTTTCTTGAGCTGAATTCACGGATCTGGCCCTGGCTGATCATCACCTTCCTAGCACTGCTCCTCCACTCCCTGTATTTCATGCACCGCATTGCCGGACCACTGTATCGATTCTCCACCCTCTTTCGGTCGATCGGGACCGGCGATCTGCACCAACGGGCACGGTTACGGAAACACGACTACCTCCATCGGGAAGCACAGGTATTCAACGCGATGTTGGATAGCCTTGAGAATCGGATCAAGACCATCAATCTCCATTCGGCGCTCGTCACCGAGGCCTATGAAGCAGTGGCGGTCCGCGCGCAGACACAGGCGCCTGGCCAGATCACGTCTGCGCTGCACACACTTGACGAAGAGATCCGCCGATTCAAAGGCTGTCTGACAACCTTCGAGTTGGAGATGGAACGCATGCCGGAGCAACAACGTTTTGAATTTGATGAGTCTCCTCAGCTGGACTCACCACCGATCATGAAAGCTGCCTAATTATGGGGCACCCACTTCGCACGACCGGCACATCAGAACAGGACCGTGGCTCACCGGCTGAACCAAACCCCATAAAGGAATCTCCCCGCCAGCCCCCCCCGCTCACCGTCGTACCACCTGGTCGCACAGATGCGGCATCTCAGGCTGACCGTCCTCACACCCGGCGTGTGGTCAACATGGTGCACCCGATGCAGATCCGTATGCTGAGTCAGGTCATCATCTATTCGTTGATCATCTTCGTGTTGCTGGCCATTCCCGTGTTCACACCTCTCCTACAAGCGCTCGATAATCCCGCGCTATCTTGGCAAGAGCGAGCCGTCGTCGCCAACGACCTCCTCAACCTCCACGCCAAATTCTGGCCCTGGGCACTCGGTGCAAGTCTTGTGGTCTTCATCCATTGCATGCACTCGATACGGCTGATGCATCGGGTGGCCGGCCCACTCGCTCGGCTTAAACATGTATTCCCTCAGATCGGCAACGGCAACCTCTGCGTTCGAACCACGTTGCGTCAAGGGGACTATTTGACCCCGGAGGTTGATCTGGTCAATCACATGACGGTTCAGCTGCAATCGAAGATCATCGCACTCAAACATGTGCAAGTCTTACTGGCCCTCGATGCCACCCGGATCAGGGAACTGGCTACGGCGAAAGAGGATCCTGCCTTAGCCACGCTCGCAAAACAAATGGAACAGAATTTATCAGTACTCAAGTCCTCCCTGGATGCGTTCAAGACTCATAGCAACTAGACGAGCCCTATGAAACACGAGAGCGAATCCATTTGGGAGATGCCCCCGTTTCGCCCGAGCCGAGCGTGCCGATCGTATCTCTTGCACACTGATGGCTTTAGCCTCATCGAACTCATGCTGGCTATCTCAATCGTGGGCGTCTTGGCCGCTCTGGCCGTCCCGAATTACATGGAATTTATCGAGAAGGCACGGGTGGCACGAGCCATTTCCGAACTGTACGCGATCACCAAGGACATTAAAGGATTCGCGTTGGGCACCGGAACATACCCCGATAGCCTCACAGACATCGGGCGGAGCACCATGCTAGATCCCTGGGGGACTCCCTATCAGTATTACCGTATCAATTGCGAAACAATCGACGATATTTCCAGTCTGGCCAAACTGAAATTACGTCACAATAACGGTCCACAATTCATCCCCGCCAATTACTCGTTCTCAGCAGACGGCGAATGGTTTGTCTCATCGACTGCCAATACTGAACAGCGTCACGGCTACCTACACCTTGCTGCTGGCGGTAACGCGGGTGGCGGTGGAAATGCTGGCGGAAATGGTGGAGGTGCTGGCTCGGGTGCGGGGGGTGGTAATGGCGGTGGAAACGGCGGGGGCAGTGGGAATGCGGGAAGTAATGGTGGCGGAGGTAATGGGGGTGGTAATGGCGGCGGGGCCAATTGCGGCCAGGGTGGAGCGAGGAAAGATCGTCACCTTCACCCCATAAGCTCGGACTTTGATATTTACAGTATGGGAAAGGACAGAGATTCAGTGAAGCCACTGACGGCGCAGAAAAGTCACGATGATGTCATTCGAGCGAGTGATGGTGGATATTACGGCTTGGCCAGGAACTTCTAGCTTATTGAAGCCATGCAGACGACGTTATCCCATTCACTCGTTCATAGTCGTATTGGACGCCGCCTTCTCGGGCTCTTCGTACTTTGTGCTCTCGTCCCGACTTCTCTTCTCGGGTGGATGTCCTACCGCCAGGTCGCGGAACAGCTGATTGTCCAATCAGCTGCCCGGCTCAAGCAAGAAAGTAAATCCCAGGGCATGGTACTGTATGACCATCTTCTGACCATCTCGGCAGATCTAAGTCGGATTGTAGCCGAACTGCCACAAGACGGCACCGTCACAGAAGAGGGTGCGATCACCCCCTCGGTGAAGGAGTTGGCTCATCGCTTCCGTGACGTGCGGCTCAATCCGGCGACAGGTCCTCATCGACGGGAGTTCACGCAGGCACAGACCACCCATCTCCAGGAGGGCAAATCACTTCTCGAAATTGTCCCCGTTGCAAACCAGCTTCCGCAACTCACGCTGACTCGTCTCGTCAATCCCGCGCGCTGGGAGGCCGGCCTTCTCTCCGCACACGTTGACGACACCGTCTTGTGGAGCACACAGGTCAAGGAGACGTTACCGGGCGATACGGATCTCGTCGTGGAGGACGGCGGCCGTCAGGTCCTCTACTCGACCTTCGCTCAGCCTGTCGTGCTCCCAGACCTTCGTCGGCACGATCTCGCTGCTCCCATGGGCAATGGGATGATGTGGAAATTGGACACCCAAGAATATGTCGCCGGAGCCTGGTCGATGCCGCTCCGTCACATGTTTCTGGTCGAACCATGGATCATTATCCTGAGCCAAACACGAACCTCGGCTTTGGCGCCGGTCGAACATTTCCGCAACACATTCCTACTGGTGATCGCGTGCACACTGAGTGGCATCGTCCTGCTCAGCCTTGTTCACATCCGACGCAGCCTCCAACCTGTGACATTGTTGATGGAAGGTACCGCCCGTCTTGCTACCGGAGATTTCTCTACCCAGGTGATCGTTCAGAGCGGCGATGAATTCGAGCAGTTGGCCGATTCGTTCAACAGCATGACGGATAAGCTGAATCAACAGTTTCAGATGCTGGAGACCATTTCGACGATCAGTCAGGCCATTCTCTCGAGCCATGAACCGGCTACCATGGTGAAAATCGTGCAGTCCCGCATCACGGAGAGTATCGCGTGTGATGCCGTGGGAATGACTTTCGTCGATCCCCAAAACACCGGGCCCACCGAATTGTCCGTCCGCTACATTCAGCACCAATCAGAGGAGATCAAGACTTATCAGTGTCAATTCTCCGAGGAACATCTGGCTGCCATGAGCGCCCATCCACACCATATGGCGGTACCGGCGACTGCTCTTCCCTCTTATCTTTCCCTGATGATGCGACCAGGCCTCTCGCTGTTCATCATCTTTCCGATCATCGTGAACGAACGTGTCAGTGGAGTATTGGTGCTCGCCTATCGACAACGGAAATCTGCTCCTTCTCAAGATGTGACGTACGCTCGCCGATTGGCCGACCAGGTGGCCATTGCCTTGGCAAACAGTCTGGCGATGACAGCACAGCTGCAGGCCCAGCTGGAATTGGTTGGAGCAGTGGGTGCGAAACAGCAGGCGGAAGCACAGGCGACCCTTCTTCAAGCAACGAATCAGTCGTTGGTCACGAAGGAGGAACGGTTACACCAACAACAGAGCGCAACCCTGGCCTTGATCCAAGACCGCACGGTGTTCGAAGGATCACTCCCCGTTACGGCGAAGCAGTTGACCACGATTGCGGCACACGCGCTCGTCGTCGATCGAGTCAGCGTCTGGATTTATGACGAGCAAACCCAGTCGCTCTACTGCCTCGATCACTATGATCGACTCAGCGCACAACATACCTTCGGTCAAAAACTGCTTCGCAGTCAATACCCGCACTACCTGTCGGCTCTTGACCATGGACAGCTCATTGCGGCAGCACAGGCGTTAGACAACCCGACCTTTCAGGAACTGGCCAGCGCAATCCTCTCGCCAGGCGCACGGCTTGATGCCCCGTTTCATACGCAGAGGAAACTGTCCGGCGTCGTCTCGATCGAACACCTCGACTCCTCCCGAGAGTGGGCCTCTGATGAGCAACAATTCGCCCAAGCCTTGGCAAATTTCATGACATTGGTTCTCGAGGCTGCACGACGCCGTGAGTCGGAAGAAGCGTTGGCCATTGCAAAGCTGGCGGCAGAGGATGCAACAAAAGCGAAGGCCGAATTCCTGGCGAACATGAGCCACGAAATCCGAACCCCCATGAACGGCGTCATCGGGATGACGGAGATCCTTGCGCGCACAACGCTCTCAGAGACCCAACGCCACTACGTCGAGACGATCCACAACTCCGGCGACACCCTCTTGACCTTGATCAATGACATTCTTGATTTTTCGAAGATCGAGGCCGGTAAACTGGAGATCCACTC
Organism: Nitrospira sp. CMX1; assembly: GCF_054902215.1. Taxonomy (NCBI): domain Bacteria; kingdom Pseudomonadati; phylum Nitrospirota; class Nitrospiria; order Nitrospirales; family Nitrospiraceae; genus Nitrospira; species Nitrospira sp. CMX1. Next base: position 110,855 of record NZ_JBUBKD010000040.1, read on the forward strand.
AGTACCGATCGATTTACGTGACATCGTGGAGCGCACGGCTGAACAGTTGGCAGAACGAGCCCAACGGAAAGGGCTTCACTTTCTGGTGGACTATGCCCCCTCCGTTCCCACCGCGGTGAACGGAGACCCCATCCGTATCCGCCAAATCGTCACGAACCTGCTTGGAAACGCGATCAAATTTACCCAGGAAGGTGAGGTCAGCATACGCGTGACCCTCGAGTCTCCGGCATCGGGAATGAACAAGCCGGCCCGAATCAAGCTCACCGTCATGGACACAGGTTCCGGTATCAGCCCGGAAGGGCAAGCAAAACTCTTTCGATCCTTTTCTCAGGTGGATGGGGCCTCGACTCGCGTTCACGGCGGAACAGGTCTTGGTCTGAGTATCTGCAAACAGCTCAGCAAACTGATGGGTGGCACCATCGGCGTCGAAAGTGAGATCGGGAAAGGCAGCACCTTCTGGGTCATTCTCCCGTTCCTGCTTCAACCTGATGCCCTCGTCCCGCTCGATAGAGATGCTTTTTCTGCGGATCTTTGCCTGTGCGCAGCAGTCGAATCCTCCTCTACCCGCCATGTCCTGACACAATACTTCTCCTCATGGGGTATTTCCCCACACATAGCCGACAGCGAAGGTGAATTCCTCGAGCACATCATGACGGGGCTCGCCATAGAAAAAGGGCCGGTCATCGCGGTGATCGACGAACGTTTCGACAATATGACCGACACCCAAATCGTCCAAACATTACTCTCCGACTCGACCTTGCAATCGGTCAAGATCATCCGACTCGTCTCGCTCATCAGAAGGGCGGAGGCTGAGGAGGACACCCCGTCGATCCACATGCAGTATGTGACCAAACCACTCCGGTTCCACGCTCTGCACCAAGCGTTGGTCACTGCGCTCGCCGATGAACCGCTCACGACGCAGCAAGCTCAATCGGCACCGATGACACCGACCTTATCAGGTCACATCCTCCTCGGAGAAGATAACATGGTGAACCAAGAAATCGCCCTCCTGATGCTCCAAAGCATGGGATGTACCGTGACCGTTGCTCAGAACGGCCGAGAAGTGGTCGATCGTGCAAAACAGTCTCGCCACGATGTAATCCTGATGGATTGCCAAATGCCGGAAATGGATGGGTTCGAGGCCACTACACAAATCCGTGAATGGGAACAACAAGAATCACGATCTCCGATACCCATTATTGCTCTTACGGCCCATGCAACGCCAGGTGATCGTGAACAGTGCCTGTCCAGCGGAATGAGCGATTACATCTCAAAGCCGTTCTCAATGGAGCAACTGCATGCCGTCTTGACCTCTTGGCTTCCCCTGAAACCAAGGGCCGATGACCAGGAATCTCTCGTTTCAAGACAACCCGACCTTATGACTTCCATATCCGGCACTTCGGTCCTCGCCTCAGATTCAGATGCTGCCTTCATCGTTGATCAGAGCGCCTGGAAGTCGATTACGGACCTCCAACGAGCGGGGAAACCGGATATGCTGGCAAGAATCTTGTCAGTGTATCTGGCTGACTCTCACGATGTGGTGGCAACACTTCGCCAGGGGATGGCCGATGAAAATGCTCAGACCGTGAGCCAGGCAGCCCATTGCCTCCGATCAAGAAGCGCGATGCTCGGAGCCGTCTCACTATCTGAACTATGTCATCAACTCGAAGACCTCAGTCGCCAGGGACAGCTCAAGGAAGCCGAACCATTGGTGGCCCCACTGACTGAGGCATTTGCCCACGCCAGCCGGATCTTTCAGGCCGAGCTCGAGAGGAGATCAACATGACCAGCTCGACCCACTACCGTTCTCACCGGCACGGATCATCGACAATGTACGTTCCGCACTAGGAAAAGTCTCCATTCCAGAGGCTGGATCGCTCCGGCAGAACTCCTCTCGATCACTGAGGAAAATGTCGCTCATCATTCCGATCAGCGAATGGGTCATGTTCTCAAGGGGCCGGTGCACGGATGGCAATAGCGGAAGGATTGCTCTGTGCCGGAAAGGGATTGCCAAGAAGTTGCGTGACGGGAACCAGGGTACCTGACTCGGACACAATCGTATAGGCTGAGACACTACCTCCTGAAATACTGGCGACACGATTTGCTACATATAGGAACTGCCCGTCCGGAGAAGTTGCAAGCGCTACAGGAGTGAGCCCGCCTGCTGGCGAGGGTACAGGATTTGGGGATACCCCTACGGCAGGCACAAGAGTCAATAAGCCATTGCTGCCTATCAAAAACGTCGCTACCGTCCCGCCTCCGTTGGCGATATAAAGGTGAGCCCCATCCGCCCCCACTGCTAGACCGTTCGGAGTTGTTCCGCCTGTAGAAATGGGATTGGAAGTGGTCGGGGGAATGAGGGTTAATAATCCGGATGGTTCAACACGAAACATTGCGACGTTGCTGGATGTCCCGTTGGTCACGTAAAGAAACTGCCCATTCGAGGACAGCGCGAGCGCAGTGAGTCCAGTCCCACCCGATGAAATAGGATTTGTACTGGGCCCGGCCTGTGGGAGAAGCGTCAGCAGACCGGACGAATCGACTTGAAACGCCGTAATCGTATTAGACGTACTGTTGGCCACATAGAGAAACCGCCCATTCGGAGTAATGGCTAGCGCAATCGGTGAGGACACTCCAGCACCGACCGGCTTGGAACGCCCCTCTGTTTGTGCAACAAGGGTCAGCCCCCCCGCCGTGCCGATCTTAAAAACCGACACATCACTTGATCCACTATTCGCAACATAGAGAAACTGAGAATCCTTTGAGACGGCAAGGGCTCGTGGGGTCGTACCCACGGAAACGGAGTTGGGGTTCCCTGAAGTCGAATCCCCGAACAATAACGTGCCGTTGGTGCCTACCCGGAAGGCCGTCACTGTATTCTTGTCGCTGCTGGCAATGTAAACGAACAACCCGTTCGCCGACACGGCAATAGCCGACGGAGTCGGAATATCCGAGAACGGCGAACCGGAAATTGCTGCGAGCCCACCGGTCGTTGGGTTCACGGTGTATCCGGATACACTATTCGCTCCACTATTAGTGACGTAGACAATCGAACCTGCCGTTCGCTCTTCTCCACCGCCGCCCCCGATTGCTCCTAGTAGTCCACCAACCCCACCACTCCCTCCGCCATCGCCACAACCAGATGCAAGGAAAAGACACGGGAGGACCCAGGCCGGATGTAATCGCTTCATACGTGGTGGATCAAGAATTGTTCTGTGCAACATATGTCTGTTTATACCACTCTCACAAAGCCCTCACAACACTATGGTATGACCTGGCACATGGTTACTCTCATAGAGAACGCTGCCGTTGGGCGAGACAGCCACACGACTAGGCATAGTCCCTCCAAACCTACCATCTCTCCCACCGCTGGCAGGACAACCAGCCAAGAGCGGCACTACCGTCAAGAGAAGCCGTAACAGCAATCCTACTGTGCATCATAGGAAATTCTTTTGTTACTAGAATCAGTACAGACTCCAACCACAATGAGTTTTTCCGTTGGACTCTGATCGCTGCTCACTGGCACACTATCTCGAAGACAATAGGAAGGATTCTCGTCTTGCACCACTCGCTCGCCATCCTCGGATTCGGCTACACCGCCAAGTTCTTCCTGCCGCTTGCCGAGCAACACTATGCGCAGGTCTTTGCCAGCAGTCGTGATCCGGATCGACACCTGCTAGGCGTGAGGAAAGAACAACGGATCAAGTTTGACTTTACGCAGCCTGAGACATGGCCGCTGCTTCCTCCAGCAACCGATCTCCTCTGGTGCTTTCCCGTCGTACCGATTGAGTTGATTCAACGGTTCGCTGAGACTGCGTTGTTACGAACCCGTCGGCTGGTCGTGCTTGGCAGCACCTCCGCCTACGACGACGGTCCGTCAACCGCATACCCTCCGCCCTGGGTTGATGAAACAGCCAAAATTGACCTACGGAAACCTCGTGTGCAAGGTGAGGAACTCCTCAGAACATCCTATAGGGCAATCACCTTGAGGGTGTCGGGTATCTATGGTCCACGCCGCAATCCCATTGATTGGATCCGAACAGGACGGGTCGGACGCTCACAAAAATTTGTCAACCTGATTCATGTCGAGGATCTGGCCTCGACCTGCCTTGCGGCCCTCAGACAAGGTAAACAGGGTGAGATCTATAACGTCAGCGATGGAACCCCCAGGACCTGGGAGGAAATCTGTCGGACCGTCGAACGCCGATGGGCGGTTCGATCTTCTGTTTCCCCTGAACCACAACCGATGGGAAAACGGATAGCGAATCAGCGAATGTGCAAGCTGCTGAACGCGGATGGTGCAAGTCTCCGCTACGAAGATCTCTACCATGCTCTTGAACGAATCCAGGCGGCGACGTTCAACGAAGCAGAGCCATCACGGTAAGACAGACCAGCAAGTTATTCATAGCATGAGCCACCATGCCGGGGATGAGACTCCCTGTTCGATCATAGACCCAGGCCCACAGGAATCCACTCCACAAAACACTGATAAATCCAAGCAGACTGTAGCCATGGGCCAGGGCAAAGATGGTCGCACTGAGTAATGCGGCGGGAAGAAAGGTGAAGCGGCGGCGTAACATCGCAAAAAGCAGTCCACGAAACGCAAGCTCTTCAAAAATCGGGGCAAGGACCACGTATTCCACTAAGCTGATGGCCAGCATCGACGGAGTCGCCCAGACCAACTCCTGGTCGAACCACTCTGTCCAATGGTTTTCAAGCTTCAGAAACTCAGCGGCCTGTCCCATGACCCATTCACCCCAGAGCGCGGCTGCGACCACGGCAAAGATGACGCACACCAGTCGTCCGAGGTCCTTACGATTGATACGGAGACCGAACCCCTGCCAGAAATCGAGGCCGGCCGGTTTGAGCAAGTGCACATAGGCGATAGCCAGCAACGGAAGATTCGCCAGAGGAATAGCCAGTACGCGCAACGATCCCTGGTTGAGTGCAGGTATAGACAAGAAGACGATGGTCATGAGTGCGCCCAAGGCGCCTCCGCGCAGAATCACCGCGGCAGCCGTCCCTCCAGACCACGGAGGAGGCACGCCCGGTGAATGAAGCTGAAGTATATTCAGTCGCTGGCCCTTCAACCTCATGATTCCCAACAACATCATCGACCCAAGAGCAAGACAGGCCAGCTCGCCGATCATCAACGGACGAATCCATCGCTGAACCTGCTCTTCCTTCATCTGACTCTGTGCCTCGACGGTGGTCAGGAGCGCATGATCACCAGTCCGTTGCGCTATCCTCGCAGCAAGATGATCGTAAAACCACCCGATCGGCAACGTCTCCGCCAGTATGGCTTGTAAGTCTCTCGATCGTGCCTGTGAGAGTGGAGCCATACCATATGCCGCTTCAATCAGTTGTCGAAAGGACTCGGCGGATGTTCCGCGATCGTGCCAACTCTGGGCTTCAGTAAGCGCCTCAGTGTTGTGTTCGGATTCACCGAGAAGAATCGCTAACCGCAGCTTTGCCAACGGATCATCGGTGGTTGCAATCAATTCACGGTACCACCGAATGGCCTGACGAGAAGCTTCTTCCTGACTGTCCATCGTCCATTCCGCTACCCATTGTTGCCATATCGGTGCACGGCGTAGTCCATCTTGCGCTTGCATCATCCGACTGACCATCAAATCCAGCGCACGGTCTGGCTCCTCAAATCGTTGAAGTTTCGGAACGGTCAGGGACAACCAGAGAATCCCCGCAAGAGAAGCAAGCAAGATACAGGCACAGATCACGCTCACGAAATGCGACCATCGACTGCTGTATGGGAGTGGAGATGCTTGTAAAACAGTGGAGTCAGCGGCTTCTGGGAGCCCCGGTAACTGTCCGATTGCTAACGTCTGTTCATTCATGGCGCCCGACTATAACACGGCGTCACCACTACCCAAATCCCCTCAAACTAGCTAGGAACTGTGCCTGCACGGATTTCTTGCATAGCTATGCCTTCTCAAGTTGGCTATACTAACCACGCGACATTTCAGGAGACTTTGGCTATGCACGACTTCCATGCCCCACGCAGGCTGTTATTGGGGCCTGGTCCCAGTGCCGTACACCCTCGGGTGCTACGTGCAATGTCGACTCCGCTGATCGGACATCTCGACACGCTCTTCTTAGCCGTCATGAATGACATTCAAACGCTCCTCCGTCGAGTGTTTGTGACCACCCACCCCTTCACCATCGCCGTCTCAGGAACTGGATCGGCCGGTATGGAGGCTGCGATCGTCAACATCGTGGAACCAGGAGATCGTGTCGCTGTGGGAGTCAATGGTGTCTTCGGCACTCGACTCGCCACCATCATCGAGCGCTGTGGAGGAAACACCATTCCTATAGAAGTACCTTGGGGGCAGGTGATCGAACCGGACTCAATTGCGGCGATGCTCCAACAGTCCGGCCCTGTGAAAGCAGTCGTGCTCGTCCATGCTGAAACCTCGACGGGGGCCTGGCAACCGGTCGAACCGATCGGCGCCTTGTGTCGTCAACACAATGCGTTGTTGATCGTCGATGCCGTCACATCTCTTGGAGGGATGCCGGTTGAGGTCGATCGATGGGGTATCGACGTGTGCTACAGCGCGACGCAGAAATGTCTCAGTTGTCCGCCAGGTCTGGCTCCGTTGACGCTCAGTGACCGTGCCCTTTCTGTCGTGAAGACTCGGCGTTCTCCCTGTCACAGCTGGTACCTTGACCTGTCCCTTATCGCCGATTACTGGGCGGAACAGAGTCGTGCCTACCATCATACGGCACCGATTTCGATGATCTATGCACTACGAGAAGCCTTACGCCTCGTGGAGGAGGAAGGCCTTCCGACCAGATTTGCCCGTCACCAGTTGAACAGCCGTGCACTGGCCGCAGGATTGATGGCACTCGACTTCAATCCATTGCCCCCTCCAGACCGACGGCTTCCGACATTGGTATGCGTGACCATTCCATCTCACATTGATGAGGCCGCAGTCAGGGCTGAGTTACTCCGGCGTTTCGGGATCGAGATCGGTGGCGGGCTGGGACCGTTAAAGGGAAAGGTGTGGAGAATCGGGCTCATGGGAGAATCCTCGACGGAGGCGAATGTGCTGACCCTCTTGAACGCCCTTGAAGAAATCGGCATTCGAAGTGGATGGGTGTCGACCCCCGGCGCCGGACTGCAAGCAGCCGCTCATACCTATAGCGTAGGACGGTAGATCGTGACCATTGCCATTCATCACGTACGCCTTATCGATGGAACAGGAGTAGTACGCGACCCCATGACACTCCTCGTGCGCGGCACGAAGATTGTCGCAGTCGGCCCGAGCAATGACATCCGCATTCCAAAAGGAGCGACCCGTCTCAACGGCCGTGGCCTGACGGTGATCCCAGGACTCATCGATTGCCATATCCATCTCTGTTTAGGAGGAGAAGCTGATGTGGTCAGCGCTCTGGAGTCTGAACAACCCTCCTATACCCTTCTCAAATCGGCCAGACATGCCCAGGCAACGATTGAAGCGGGATTTACGACCGTGCGCGACGTGGGATCTCGTGACCATTCAATCTTCGCCCTGAAACAAGCCATCGAATGCGGCCTACTCCCCGGACCACGGATTGTCGGAGCAGGGCTCGCCATCTGTATGATCGGTGGCCATGCGCGGTTCATCGGTCGAGAGGTTGAGGGAGCTGACCAGGTCAGAACGGTTGTCGCGGAACAAGTCGCCGCCGGTGCGGGGGTCATCAAAGTCATTGCCTCCGGAGGCGTGCTCACCCCAGGCACCTCCCCGGATGATGCGCAAATGACTGCAGAAGAACTCGCGGCCGCAGTGGATGCCGCGCGACAGGCTGGGAAACCAGTGGCCGCCCATGCCCATGGTGCGTCAGGGATGAAGCGTGCGATTCAGGCCGGGGCGAGCTCGATTGAGCATGCCACGCTATTGGATGAGGAATCAGGGACGCTGATGAAGCAACATGGCGTCTATATGGTCCCTACCCTTTCAGCCTTAGCCACAACAGCGGCTTGCCGGCCTGGCTGCGGCATTCCAGAAAGTGCCCTGGGAAAGGCCAAAGCGATGGCGAAACGTCATAAAGCTTCCTTCAAACAGGCCTATGAAGGCGGTATCTTCATTGCGATGGGCACTGATGCAGGGACGCCATTCAATTACCATGGAGAGAATGCTCAAGAGCTGGAGCGGATGGTCGCATTGGGCATGTCTCCCATGGACGCAATTATCTCCTCAACGGCAAAGGCAGCCAAGCTCATCGGCGTTCACCAGTCAGTTGGAACCCTCGCTAAGGGAATGGAAGCGGACCTGGTCATCCTGAATAAAAACCCGCTTCGGCGGATCGAGGTGCTACGAGACCGGGATACCATTGTGGGTGTGATGAAGGCCGGTAAGTTTGTGTCGGGACCACTCTCGAGAGAGTGAACCGTCACAGGTGAAACGACTGTACTCCTCACCGTCCACCCCTATCGTCTTTCATAAAATAGTTCCAGTGCTGATGCATACCCGTAGATCCGGCCTTTCCGAAAACTCTCCTCCAGACGAGAGCGAAGTGAGCGAATCCCTCCTTCATCGCTTCGCTTGGCAACTCCCTGAGATACCAGCATGTCAGTGGCCACCTCAATGAGCCGTTGCTTCCGCTGATTCATGTCTTCCGTCACACAATCATCCATGATTTCGGCTGCCCGCGCTTGCACCACCGGCTCCAGAAACGAATCATAGCCTTGCTCGATCACGGTTCGTTCTCGGACGATAGCAAGTTCCGCCTTCACTCGTGCCACGTCTTTTATCAAGATTGCAAACAATTCTTTCCGGCCTTCTTCAAACAGCTTCTGCTCGATGTCACCGAGAATGAGACCGAGGTCAACCTCCGTGGCACGGGGCTCATTCCCCCAGGATAATCGGTCGTAGGTTCGGCGCTTCTCCGGATCGCCGACAACCTCATAGGCGACGTTGATTTCTCTGATGCGTTCTTCAGCATCGGCCTTGTCGGGATTCCGGTCAGGATGATGGTCAAATACCAGCTTCCGGTAGGCTTTCTTGATATCCTCGTCCGAGGCTTCCCGGGAAACGCCCAAGATGCGATAATAATCGACTCGCGCCATGGCGCGACTATAACACGCGGGTTTTAAGCCCTTCACCTAAGACAGTACCGGAGAACGCCCTTAACCTTGTGCGACATGAAGCAGTCTGTCCGGTTACTGGGTCTATCTGGTCGCGGTCGCTCGGTAGTATGGCACCATTCATCATCTTCTCGATGTTTCTCATCGGGGTGGCCATCGATGGCACGTCCTTTAGGATTACGGCTGATCGATCCAGCAAGCCACCGGCCCCGTTGACCGACCTATCTGCTCGGAGTTATTGTGCTTTTTCTATGAAAGCCCCTTGCCCATCCGCGTAGCCCTTGACTTGTCGGTGGCAAGGCTTATCTCCCCACCATGGATACAACACGAACACCACGAACCCTCACCCACGATGAGCGAAAGGCTGCTGATGCGGCTTTTGCTGGTCGACCATTGAATCCCACCTGGTCTGAAGCGGCCAAGCGAGTATATGAAGGTCTTATTCATGCGCTTCCCACGCTTCCGAATGAACCCATTGTCGGACGAGATGAGAACAGTCCAAGCGATCAAGTTGAAACAGAATCTGCGGTGACTCTGCCGACGGCAGAAGAGCCAAAACTTGAACATCCGGCAACATCCGAGAAGACAGAGGACTCACTCACCGATGTGCTGGCCAAGCAGCTGATTGCCAATCGTCAGCAGGCAATTCAAGCTGGATTGTTGATTGATGTCTCGACGGACGCGCAAAAACTCGGGCTAACGTTTCCCGTCACCGTGACAAAGCCGCTCTGGGAGATTGGAATTGCACCCAGTGAGTCGATCTCGGAGGAAGAAAAGGCTCAGCGGCTGCGGGATGTATTGATGGCGTTTCGACTGCGCATCGCCAGCCAGACGACGCTCTCGCCCTTGATTGACTTCCCTGCGATGCTCGCGCTTCCCCCAAGCGAGGTGCCACAGCCAGTGCCATTATTTGCGCTCATTCAACAAGATGAACAGAATCGCGCCGTGGCGACTTTGTTACTACCGAACGAAGTCTCGGCAACGATTATTCCGATGAATTGATTGAATCCGTTTTGTGTTGGTAGTTGATTCTTTCGATGATAGACTTCATTTTCTTCACCACCCCATAGTTCATAAGATCCGCTGAATCTCACCGGCACCCAATTCTGGAGCGAGGCCATTGGACCCATTCAGCTTTCTGATGAATCCCTTAGAACGACCGTGCACCCTCGTTCAATATACAGTGCACTGAGCGCAATCGAGGCCAGTCTTACACTTTAACCTCAACCTTACGCTTCTGACTCGATGAGCTTTCTACAGAAATAATACTTCCCATAGGGCTGTGGCTAGCATGATCCAGCCCACCGCAATTACGTAGGTTTTCGTTATGTCTTTTCCAAAGAAAGCCCTGATAAGTGCAGTTGGATGTATTGTGATGAAATGGTCTGGTGGGTCTACAAGCCACTTTCATTCTCTTTTTCCACCAAAGAGAAACAGCAACCCTAATAAGAAAGTGAGTGGAACGAGGAAACCATATTTGAGATATACCGCCACCCAAGAATCATATCATTATCGCAACGAGTTGTGATGATATCACGGATAGGCAGGACCTCCTTGAGCAGTTCCTTCCCTGAAGACTTGTGTCTTGAGTTACAGAATACCATTTTAAACTACACAGCCCTACAAAGCCAGCAGATGCCCTAAGCTGCCTCTTTCACCTACTGCAAGACGTAACCACTTCCGCAGGGTCGTCACCTGAAGCTAGGTCTGGCCTGTACCGCTCCTGAGGAAACATGGCGGGCAAGAAACATCTTGTCAGAGCCCTGCTTGCTTAGTTCCGTGTGAACACTCCAACAGGATTAGCAACGTGACAAAATCGCACAAACATCCGGAGACCGCTCATGGTTTCTGCACAGCGACCATGAGCAGGTTGCTCACAGAATGTCGGATGAGTTCGATCAGTGGTTCTGGATAGACGCCCAAGAGGAGGATGATCGATGCGACGAAACCGAGTGAGCAGACGGTCGCCCAACCCATGAACACTGGCCTCTGCACCGTCTCCTGTTGAGGAAGCGTTGCCGATGTGGCTGCCTCACCGAACAGGGTCACGAACAGTCGCAGGTAATAGTAGAGGCTGACGACGCTGTTCGCGATCAGCGCCAGCACGAGCCACCAGAGACCGGCATCAACACCGGCCGCGATCGCATAGAACTTTCCGATGAATCCTGCCGTCACTGGAATCCCAGCCAACGACAGCAGGCTCAGTGCCAACATGGCGGCGAGCCAGGGTCTGGTCCAAAACAAACCTTGATAGTCCTCGAAACGATTCTTGTCCCCTCCCTCGCTCGAATACACCGTCACCACGCCAAAAGCACCCAACGACATCGCGCAGTAGACAATGACATAAAAGGTGACTGCTTCGGCAGCGGGAGGACCGCCGGCCAGCAACGCGACCAGCACATAGCCGAAGTGGGCGATTGAGGAATACGCCAGGAGCCGTTTTACATTCTGCTGCAAGAGCGCAAGGATATTCCCTGTGACCATTGACACAACAGCCAGGAGACTGAACAGATGGACAACGGGAGACAGTTCCAATATCTCAACCTCGGTGGCGAATCGGAGCAGCAGGGCCACCACCGCTGCCTTGGAGACGGTTGCGATATAGGTCGTGATGGGAGTAGGTGCTCCCTGGTAGACATCGGGAATCCACATATGAAACGGTGCGAGCCCGAGCTTCAAGGCGATCCCAACAAGAACCAGGATCAATCCTCCCAGCCACAGTGCAGGAACGGACTGCGCCTGTTTCACGATTGCTCCCACCGCGTGAAACGTCATGGCGCCGCTTTCGAAATACAGAAGCGCGAGACCGAACAGGAGGAGCGCTGACGCGGTAATGGACAACAGCAGGTATTTCACCGCGGCTTCGAGCGGATGGCGTCTCGTGCGCAAATAGCCGATCAGACTACAGAGGGACAGACCGAGGAGTTCGAACCCAAGAAAAAACGACACGAAGTGCGCAGCCGTAGTGAGGACCAATCCCCCGAAGGTGGCCAGCAGAAGGAGCAGATAGTACTCCTCCACACCTTCCTCCTCATGAAACTGGGCATTCAAATATCGGTACGACAATGCAATGATGACCATTGTGGCGGTCAAGACGAGTCCCATGTACAACAAGGCATGTCCGTCTACAACCAGCAAGGTCGTCACGGCTCGTGGGGCTGCCGTGGCCGCCCAGGGTACTGTCGCCAGCGTGAGCAGACAAGACACAAAGGCAAAGACCGCGATGCGTGCATGATGTCGTCCGAAGGCAATCGCAAGCATCGTTACAAGGGAAATAGCCCCAAGAGCAAGAATGGGTGACAGGGCGATAAAATCTTGGAGAATCATGGAGTGGTCCCCTGCGAGGCCGTGCGATTGGATGACAACAAGGATTCTGATGGCGGATGACTCATACTGGGTAACGCCACTGCAGCTCGTGCAAGCTGTTCCATGACCGGTTGCGCAGTGCTCAACACAACCCTGGGATAAAGCCCTAGCCAGATTTGCAGGGCTGCGATAAACAGGACGGTTCCAAATGCGACATTCGACAGGTCTGAAACTGAACGGCTGTCTTGCTGCCGCCCAAAGAAGGTGCGTTGCATCATGCCCAGGGAGTATATTGCTGCCATGACCATACCAAGCGATGCCAGGATGATCATCAGCGGTTGAGTCGCATAGGATCCGAACAGGACGAGAAATTCACCGATGAAATTGGCCAGGCCCGGCAACCCCAATGAGGCACAGGCAAAGAAGAGCGCCATCGTGGCAAGACGTGGCGTCACCGCCCACAGTCCTCCCATGTGGCCCATCTCTCTCGTCTGGTAACGCTCCTCAAGTGCACCAGCCAACAGGAAAAGACCGCCGGTACTCAGCCCATGCGCCACCATCTGCATCACGGCTCCTTGTAGCGCCAATTCCGTCCCGGCAAAGGTACCGAGCAGAATGAACCCCATGTGGCTGATGCTGCTGTAGGCCACCAGGCGCTTGATATCCGTTTGCGCACAGGCCAACATGGCTGCATAGAGAATCCCGACCACACCAAGCCCCATCGCGATGGGCGTGAATTCGCTCATCGCCTCGGGAAACAACGGAATGGTGAACCGTAACAGACCATAGGCTCCGGTTTTCGCCAAGATCCCGGCAAGAATGATCGTTGCCCCGGTAGGTGCCTCGGTGTAAGTGTCCGGCAGCCATGTATGAAAGGGAGGAGCCGGTAGCTTCACAAGAAAACCAATGAGAAATGCCAGCATCAGCCATCGAGCCATCTCGCTGCTCAGGGTCAATTCCATTAAATCGGCATAGTCGAAACTCGGTTGGCCTGTCGCCTGTTGATGCAAGAGCGCGAGGGCCACGATCGCAACCAGTAACACCAAGCTCCCAGCCTGCGTAAACAAGAAGAACTTAAATGAGGCGTGCCGGCGTTCTGCGTGGCCCCAGATCACGATCAGGAGATACATGGGAACAAGCATGAGTTCCCAAAAAAAGAAAAACAGAAACAGATCGATGGCCAAGAACACCCCGATCACGCCGCCCAGAGCCAGCAAGACGTTACAGTGAAACAATCCGACGCGACTCTGGATTTCTGCCCAGGAGGCAATAATGGCGAGGACGCCGATGCAGGCCGTGAGTACGATCAGGATGAGGCTGAGCCCATCGAGACCAAGATGCAGACTGATGCCCCAGCGAGGAATCCAACTGATGTGACTTTCCACGAGCCATGCCCCATGGCCTGAGGCCTGCACTGCGTGATCCCGGCTCCCGAGCAGAAGCGCAAGGAAACAATCAACAGACAAAGCCCCGAGGGCGATCCAACGAGGAGCCGAGCGAGACCATTGCTGTCCCAGCCATGCGAAGGGCGCTGCGAGAATGGGGATCAGTATGAGCAGCCAGAGACTCATAGCCTTCACAAAGCGAATAAACCGAGTAACATCAGCGTTCCAACTGCAATGGTGGCGGCATACCACCGAACATGCCCCGTCTGCGTGTGGCTCATCCAGCCATGGCAGGACTCGGCGCACAGAGCGAGCCACTCGTACCCACGATCAAGCATGTCACTAGGATATCGTGTTAGAGAGAACCAGGGCTGCACGAACAGGCGATCATAGAGTCGATCGAACCCCCACCCTCCTTGCAGCAGGGTCATAGAAGGACGATCTGCAGATTGATCTGCCCTTCGCAATGCGAGCATGGAGCCGGGCAGGAACAGGAGCGCAGCGAGGCCGATCCCGAGGAGGGCCGCAACGGTGACGGCCAGCTGTTCACGAGCCTCACTCGATTCATCCATTCCTGGCAACAATTCCGTCGTTGGCAGCACATGCGACAAGTAGTGACTGAACAACGTCACATTCCCGAGCGTGTGGGGCATCTCAAGAAAACCGACGGTAAGCGCCAAGAACGCCAGCACCACCAACGGCCCACGCATGGCCAGACCTGGTTCACCGGTCGGTTTTGTACGCACCGCTCCAAAAAAGACTCGAAAGATCAGCCGGAAACTGTAGAGGCCTGTCAGCATGGCCCCAAATAAGGCGCCGAACCAGATCCACCGGTGGCTGATGGGTGAGGACCAGACCGACCATAAGATCCAATCTTTGCTGTAAAACCCGGATGTGATGAGTGGGACACCGGACATGGCCGCGGCCCCGATCAAAAAGGTCCAGAAGGTCCAGGGCAGATGCTGCCTGAGACCACCCATCTTAAAAATGTTCTGTTCGTGGTGGAGACTGTGGATGACGGATCCCGCCGCCAGGAAGAGCAACGCTTTAAAACACGAATGGGTCAAAAAATGAAAGAGCGCGGCAGACCAGGCTCCCACGCCGAGCGCCAGAAACATATAGCCGATCTGGCTCATTGTTGAATACGCGAGCACCCGCTTAATGTCGTTCTGAACCAGCGCGCTGGAGGCAGCAAGGAGCAACGTCACCAGGCCAAGCACTGCGATCGCCTCTTGCACCATCGGCGCAAGTGCAAACAGATGATGCATCCTGGCAATGAGATAGACCCCCGCCGTGACCATCGTGGCCGCATGGATGAGGGCACTGACCGGCGTGGGACCAGCCATAGCGTCGGGAAGCCACACCTGAAGCGGCAATTGCGCCGACTTTCCAACCGCGCCGATCAAGAAGAGCACCGCGACGATCATGGCCAGGGGCGAGCCTACCGGCCAGGCCTCCACTGCAAGGCTTTGGACCTGTCGGATCGACAAACTCGTAAATTGTGTAAAAAGGATGAAGAGCCCAATGGCAAACGCCGTGTCTCCAATGCGAGTGACGATAAAGGCCTTCTGCGCAGCAGTGCCGTATTCCGGTTCGCGATACCAAAATCCGATCAACAGATAGCTGCAGAGCCCCACCCCTTCCCAGCCTAGGTAGAGCAAAAGAAGATTGTCCGCCAACACCAGTGTCAGCATCGCGGAGACGAACAGGTTCATGTAGGCAAAAAATCTGGCGTAGCCATCATCATGAGCCATGTATTCGGCGGAGTACAGATGGATCAAAAACCCGACGCCGGTGATCACCGCCACCATCAAGAGTGAGAGCGCATCCAGATACCAAGAGATCCCGACCGTCATCCCGGACGTGTCGATCCAATTCCATAACGTTTGCTGGTAGAATTCTCGATCAGGAAAGGTGCGGAAGAAATCTGCAGCGACAAACGCAGTGGTCACGGCTGCCGTCCCTACTGACCCGCACCCGACCCACGCAATCTGATACCGGCTCAATCGCCCGCCACACAGGGCCAACAACAGAAAACCAGCGAGCGGAAGGACTGGAATAAGCCAGAGTAAACTGATCATCTCAACTCTCGTTCTTCGTGAAACCAGCTAGAACACGTTTCACGTCGCGAGTGTCCTGTTTCGAGCCAAATGATGCAGGTCATGAAACACGAAACTCGAAACCAGACACCTAATTGTTCTTCGACTGATCGTTCATGAGGATTAGCCTCTCAACTCGCACAAGGCATCGGCGTCCAATGTTCGAAACCGATGTGACAGTTGCAGCACAATCCCCAGTGCCACAGAAACTTCAGCGGCAGCCAGGGTAAGAATAAACAAAAACATGATCTCCCCATCGACTTGTCCCCAACGGGCCCCTCCGGCAATGAATGCGAGCGCGGCGGCATTCAGCATGATTTCAAGCGACAGCAGCATGTAGAGAATGTTCCGCCGACTCAATAAGCCGATCAATCCGAGACCAAACAGCATGATGGCCAACACCAATGCAGGTGTGCTCAACATCAACGCCCCTCTCTCGACAGACGACGCCCCAAGTGATAGGCACCGATCAGACCAGGCAGCAACAGCATGGAAGCCAACTCCACCCCGATGATGTAGGGGCCATAGAGGGCAATCGAGATCCCTTTCTGCCTGGGTTCTGCAACAGCCATCGAGGCATGCTCTCCGGTGGCAATGAGGTATCCCACCTCCCCCAGGAGCACCAGAGCCAGGATACTGGGCCCTACCCATGCGTTGGGCGCAAACCAAGCCCGTTCCTGTTCAACAGCGAGCGGCCCTAAGAGCATCACGACAAAGATGAAGAGCACCATGATGGCACCGCCGTAAATAATGATTTCGAGCGCGGCGGCGAACTGCGCGCCGAGCAAATAGAAAATCAGCGCCAACGCGATCAGTGCGACAACCAAGTAGAGCAACGCGTGGACTGGATGCAGATGCGTGATGACGCGGAGCGTTGCCAGAAACGCGACGGCTGCTGCGATGTAAAAAAGAATTTCCATAGTTATACGTCCAGTGCTGAGTCACACGCAGCTTCTTGCTCAGAATTCAGCACTTCCCTATTCAGCACTCTTTTACGGCATCAAACTCCTCACATCGACTGGTGGGAGTTCATTCGTACCTTGTCCCTTATCTTTATTGAGAGTTCGCACACCTGCCACTCGATAAAAGTTATAGTCGTGATACTTGCCGGTCCCGCTGATCAAGAGATCTTCCTTCTCGTACACGAGGTTTCGGCGTGCGTATTCGCTCTGTTCAAAATCAGGAATGAGCTGGATCGCATTGGTTGGACAGGCCTCCTCACACATGCCGCAATAGATGCAGCGCGAAAAGTTGATCCGGAAGAATTCCGGATAGCGGCGTTCATGCGCATCTGGATTGTCCGCAGCCTGAAGCGCGATACAATCGACAGGACAAGCCGCAGAACAGAGGTAGCAGGCCACACAACGCTCTTCCCCGTCAGGATCTCTCGTGAGAACGATTCGTCCACGCCAGCGTGGTGGCAAATAGGGGCGCTCTTCCGGATACTGAACCGTGACCGGCTTCGTAAAGGTCCGTTTGAAGACGACCCATAACCCCACGACCAGATTGCGGGCATAGATCCACGTGTTCATCATACGTACGGCCGTTCGATCAGTTTGAGTCCTCTTCGCACAGAATCCGATCCAGACTCACTGCAACATGGTGAATTCCGAGGCTCCGGTTTTCCACAACACGATCCCGCCAGTCAGTAAGAGATTGATCAACGCCAGCGGCATCACAATCTTCCAGCCGAATGTCAGCAACTGATCAAAGCGGAATCGAGGCCAGGTTGCCCGAATGAGGATGATGAGAACGATGAACCCGAACATCTTCAGGGCAAACCACAAAGCCGGCGGCAACCAGGGTCCGTGCCACCCACCAAAGAAAAGAATGACGGTCATGGCCGAGAGAAGAAGGATGCTGAGATATTCGCCCACAAAAAACATCCCGAACTTCATCCCGCTGTACTCCGAGTGGTAGCCGGCGACGAGCTCGGCTTCCGCCTCAGGCATGTCGAACGGGGTGCGATGAGCTTCAGCCAGTCCCGCCATGAAAAAACAGAGAAACCCGAAAAATTGAGGAATTACAAACCATTGATGCCGTTGGGCCTCGACAATGTCGCTCAGGTTGAATGACCCCGCCAAGAGCACCGCACCCATCAACGACAGCCCCATAAAGACTTCGTAACTCAACAACTGTGCGATAGCCCGAAGACTGCCGAGAAACGCGAATTTGTTATTGGAGGCCCAGCCTCCAATGATGACGCTGTAGGCAGCAAGGCTCGACATGGCCAAGAAGAACAGGACCCCCACATTGAGATCAGCGACCACGAAATGAGGTGCAACCGGCACCACGGCAAACGACATGAGGGCGGTGATCACGACGATGGCCGGGGTGATCACAAACACCGCTTTATCGGCGAAGGGCGGGATCCAGTCTTCTTTGGTGAAGATCTTGATCATATCCGCCAACGATTGCAGGCATCCGCCTGGTCCGAGACGGTTAGGGCCGTATCGTTCCTGCCAGACCCCGAGCAGTCGCCGTTCGAGCCAGATCAGCATCCCAGCCAATGTCAGGCAGCTTCCAAGAATGACGGCGATGGTGACTGCGGTGTGGCTCCAATCGATCATGCAGCCCTTCGCTTTCGTTCGGTCTTGATCGCCTCAAACAGATCGATCCACGCAGGTACTCTGATGCCGGATACTTCAGGCACAAGAGAAAGACCTGCCGTACCCACCGGGGTAGAAGGGTCGAAGTGAACAGCAAGAGAATAGGTCGTCCCCTGCAACGCCAGATCAATCGTGCTGTGGTCCTCAAGACTCAACCCTGCTCCATCGGATGGATGCAAGGACAAGAGCGGCCGGGTAATCAGTTCGGCAATTGCCGGAGATCGATTGCTCAGTTCGTCGCTTCCAAATACGGCAAATAGGGGAAGCAGCAACCATTGCCGAGAGGCCGGCTGAAACGCACGTGGAATGGAGGTGAACCAGGCAGGCGCTTTCGTTGCAACCGTTTCGAGAAGCCGCACCCCCGGCATTTCATCACGTAACGGTCCGCCGACTTCATCCTGATAGGTATTCACCGCCTGGATCGAGTTCCAGCCAGAGGCCCAGAATTGGGAAATCAGTGGTGAGGGCAGTGGTCCTCGGTATCCTTCCATCGTGAATCCCAGAGGGGAGTCGTGGTCGACAGGGGGAGGCGGTTCGTGCATGGTCAGGTGAGAGAGCAGCGACGTACGCCCACTACATCGTTCAGACTGTCTGGGGATTTTTTGACCGACCAGACGAAAACTCGCCAACGGTGCGACCTCTCCGACGCGTGCCAGCTCCGGAGCAGCCGTCGCCGTTGCGGAGACCGCATCATCGAAGTTGCGCCAGGTCGCCACTCCTGATCCACTCTCAACCTCCTGTGAGGTTGTACGAGCCAAGTCACTCAGCCACCGCCAACTCTCTTTGACTTCACCATCCTGAACAAAGACTTGGTAAAACCGCTGCGCTCGGCCTTCTTGGTTCACGAATGTCCCATCGGATTCCGGACCTGTGGCTGCCGGAAGGAGGACGTCGGCATGGGCTGCCGTGCGATGTTCAAGTGAATCGATGACCATCACCGTGCGGGCCTTGTCAAGAAAAGCATCGACGGTCGCCTGGTCCGCCCGGCGATACAAGTCGTTCTCCAGCACGATCACCGTATCGGCCTTCCCTTGACGAATCGAGTCGAACGCGCCACGCAAGCTTCCGCCGCCAAGCAATGCAAGCCCCGCACTATTCGCCTCCGGAAGCACGAAGCTGAGCCGAGGTTGTTTCCCTTGTTGGTGCAACGCCCAGGCAACATTGGCGGCTGCTTCAATCGTCGCCTGAGATCCACTACCCGTTCCGGCAATGATCAACGGGCGTTGCGCATGGGTCAGGGCTTCGGCGATGCGCTGAGTGAGATCCTTGACCTCACGACTGAGATCAGGAACGGACGGTGCCCCCTGCCCGATGGTTCCCGCCACGGCAAATCCGAGCCGAGCGATATCATCCGGTGCGGCGAAATAGGAATCCGTTGCATAGGCATGAAACCAGGTACGTTGATGCCCCGCGAGGAAGAGGGGGCCTCGTCGGTTTTGCACGGCATTGCGCACGGCCGCCTCGTCCCAATGCGGAATCTTCAATTGGTCCACTCGTTCCATCGGTTGCTGACGGATGGACTGCAGGAGAGCCAGCGCGAGGCGTGGAGCCTCGTTCAAGAGATCAGGCCCAAGCACAAGAACCGCATCGGCCTGTTCTGCATCATGAATGGACGCGGGAGGCACTGGTCCAGTTCGAAATACGTTCAGGATCGTGGAGAGAAGCTGGCGTTCCCGTTCATCGATCCCCTGATAAAATTGTTGGGGTCCGACCAAAGATTGAAGGGCCACATTGGCTTCGAGCGACGCACGAGGTGACCCAATACCCACAATCCCACGGGCCTGTCGGAACCGGTCCGCTGCGAACTCCAGAGTCTTTGACACGCCTTCCGGCATTCCCGGCTGGGTACGGTCTGATCCCGCTCGCACAAGAGGGTGTTTGATGCGATGTTCGCCGTTGACATACTCGTAGCCGAACCGTCCCCGGTCGCACAAAAAGTAGCCATTCACCTGGCTGTTAAACCGATTCGTAATTCGACGCAGAGTACCGTACCGCTCACCAGCGGTGGTATTACAACCAAGACTGCAATGTGGACAAATCGACTGGGCCGACTGCAAATCCCACTTCCTCGTATAGTGATGAAAGAAGGTTTTGTCGGTGAACACACCGGTCGGACAGACCTCCACCAGATTGCCGCTGAATTCATTCTCTAAGGTCCCGTCTTGCTCCCGGCCGAAGTACAGGGCGTCGTGCGCCCCAAAGACATTAAGGTCTCGCCCACCTGCATAATCTCGATAAAAGCGTACGCAGCGGTAGCATTGAATGCACCGGTTCATCTCATGACGAATGAACGGCCCGAGCGCTTGGTTGCGATGCGTCCGTTTTGGGAAACGAGCGCGTCGGTAGACATGTCCGGTCATAACCGTCATGTCTTGCAAATGGCACTCCCCTCCTTCGTCACACACCGGACAGTCGTGCGGATGGTTCACCATCAACCATTCGATGACGGATGCGCGAAAGGCTTTGGCCTCAGGATCATCGATCGAGATACGCGTGCCATTGGCCGCCGGCGTCATGCAGGACATCACCAACCGACCGGACTGATCACGATCGTCTTTGAACTGTTTCACCGCACACTGCCTGCACGCCCCCACCGATCCCATCGCCGGGTGCCAGCAGAAGTAGGGCACGTTCAGCCCATGTCCGAGACAGGCGACCAGTAGATTCTGCTTCTCATCCACGGTGTACGACTTGTTGTCGACGATGATGGTCGCCATAGACCTAGACCAAGACCCTCTGCTGCGCCAACTTCTTGCTCCAAGGACATCCGCTGATGGTGATGTGTCGTTCGAAGTCTTCGCGAAAATATTTCAAGGCCGACTGCAACGGGGCCATCGCTCCAGGTGCAAGACCACAAAAGGTGTGTCCGGGCGCCAGCCATTTGACGTGCATCTCAAGCAGCGACAAGTCATCCCTAGTCGCACGTCCTTCTTCGAACGCCATCAAGAGTTTTGCCACCCACGGCAACCCCTCACGACAAGGAGTACACCAACCACAGGACTCACGGGCAAAAAACTTTTCAAGATTCAGTACAAATCCAACAGGACAGGTCTGGTCATCCAGGATGATCATGGTCCCTGTACCAAGACGTCCCACCTCTGGCGGAAATGAAGAAAAATCCAGAGGGAGATCCAGGTGTTCCTCGATCATAAAGGCGGTCGAGATTCCGCCGGGCAACAAGCCACGAAAGCGAACACCCTCGGCCATCCCCCCGGCATGTCGTTCCAAAAGTTCACGTGCGGTAGTGCCGAGCGGCAATTCCCACCACCCTGGATTGGTGACGCGACCGCTGATGCCGTAGATCTTGGTGCCACCATCCTGAGTGCGACTCAACCGGTGATACCAATCGGCACCGTGATTGATGATGTGGGGAATGTTGTAGAGAGTCTCGACGTTCTGGACGATGGTCGGCTGCCCCCATAAGCCAACCGTCTGCGGGAAGGGAGGTTTCGCTCGTGGAACCGCTCGTTTGCCTTCCAATGCGTTGATCAGTGCTGTTTCTTCACCACAAATATACCGGCCGGCACTCGCATGCACGTGCAGATCAAATTGAAATCCTGTGCCGGGAATCGGCTTTCCCAAATAGCCTTCCGCATACGCCTCCGCAATGGCCTGGTTCAGTCGTTGGGCCGACAGATGATATTCCCCGCGCAGGAAAATGTAGCCGACCTCGGCGTCGAGGGCATAGCCGGCGAGGATCATGCCTTCGACGAGACCATGAGGATCACCTTCCATCAGCACACGATCCTTAAACGTGCCCGGCTCCATTTCATCGCCATTGGCTACGATATACTTCGGTTTCGGTGCATCTGGTCCCATCGGGACGAAGCTCCACTTGGTACCGGTGGGGAACCCACCTCCACCTCTGCCGCGCAGCCCTGCCTCCCCGACCAGCCGCTGCACATCCTTAGGGGCCATCCCAGCGGCAAGCTTCTGGAGGCTACGATACCCCCCGGTCGAGACGTACTCTCGCAAAAACCTTGGACTCCGATTGGGATGGAGATGCTGTGTGAGCGGTCGTTCCATAACTATTCGTATTTAGTTTTCTATTATTAGTGTGAGCTATTCAATACTGAAATCTTAATGTTTCAGATGTCATAATTAACGTTATTTGTATTTATCCATAATGCTTTTCATTTTTTCCGGTACTACCTCGCCGTACACCTCCTGATCGATCATCATCGCCGGCGCCCGCTCACAATGTCCCAAACATGCGATCGGCAAGACGGTCAGACGTCCATCAGCGGTCGTCTGTCCGAGATCCACGTCATAAAGGCTCTTGATCCGCTCTTGCACCTGTTCGCACCCCTTAATCCAACAACTGATGCTGTCACACACGAAGGCAACATGCCGGCCGACGGGTTTCCGAAACACAAGGTTGTAGAACGTGGCGATGCTGTCCAAATCCTCAGCCGTGATCTCAAGAAACTGTGCGATGTCGAGAAGCGAATCATCCGAAATCCATCCACGGCGTCGCTGGACAGTCAGGAGGGCATCGATAGCCGCCCCCCGTTTATCAGGATAGTGCTTCACGGCATCTTCGAGCTCTCGGCGTTCGATCTCGCTCAGCATGACGTTCCTCGTATCTCGTCGCTCGGCCCCGAGTTACGAGTTTTGAGTTTCAGGTCACAGGGACGGATGTCAGTAACTCGAAACATGAAACTTGGAACTCGCAACAGGATCGCTCACCGATCCACATCCGAGAGCACATAATCCACACTGCCCAGCACGGCCAGGAGGTCCGAAAGCAACTCACCCCTCGCCATTAAGGGCACTATCTGAATGTGGGCGAACGAGGGAGTGCGGATTCTCGTTCGGTACGAGAACTGCGATCCATCGCTCGTCAGGTAATAACTGGTCTGACCTTTGGACGATTCTGTCGCAACTTCTGCTTCGCCTGGCGGCAAAACCGGCCCCCAACTCACCCCGACAAAGTGATTGATGAGCGTTTCAATGTCCTGCATCATGTGTTGCTTCAATGGCGGAGTGGCGAGAGGATCGAGCGACGTATAGGGACCGGCAGGCATAGCCTTGAGACACTGACGAATGATCGCCAGCGACTGGCGCAACTCCAACATGTGCACCACCGCCCGGTCATAACAATCACCATTCGAAGCGGTTGGAACCTCAAAGTCGAATTGCTCATACCCGGAATAGGGACGAACTTTGCGCAAATCCCACGGCAACCCGCAGGCCCGCAACATCGGACCGGTGGCGCCCCACGCAATCGCGTCCTCCAGCGATAAGACTCCGATCCCGACAGTCCGCTGTTTCAGGATTGGATTGTCCATGACCAGGCGCTCATAGTCGTCGAGTCGGCTGGGAAACCACTCGACGAACTGTTGAACCAGCTGGTCCCACCCAACCGGAAGGTCTCGCGCAACCCCACCGATCCGAAGCCAATTCGGATGCATTCGTCCGCCACAGACGGCTTCGACAATCGAGAGGATGCGCTCTCGATCATTGAACATGTAAAAAACGGGTGACAACGCGCCCACATCCCCGGCAAAGGTCCCGTACCAGACAAGATGACTGGCGATTCGATAGAACTCGGACATCATGACACGGATGACTTGGGCCCGCGGCGGAACCGTAATACCTGCCAATCGCTCGACCGCGAGACAGTACGGCATTTCATTCAGTACACCCTGGAGGTAATCCACACGATCGGTGTAGGGAATGAAGGAATGCCACGTTTGCCGTTCAGCGATCTTTTCCTGTGAGCGATGGTGGAACCCGATATCGGGAACGATGTTAATGATTTCTTCGCCCGCGAGCTGCGCCACCAACCGGAGTACCCCATGTGTGCCGGTATGGGCCGGGCCGAGGTTGATGAACATATAGTCGAAGTCAGCGTCACGGTCGTGGTAGGTGCGTGCCAAGCCCCAGTCCTCAGGCTTGAATTGCAGCGCATCCTGTGTCATGGCCAGCTTTTCCGGCGGCAATTGGAACAGCCCGACTTCCGTCGCACGCGAAGGATGGTCTTTGCGAAGCGGATATCCCTCCCACCATGAGGGCATCAGAAGGCGACGAAGAAATGGATGCCCCTCAAACCGAATCCCGAACATGTCGAAGATTTCTCGTTCATACCAATCGGCGTTGGGCCACAGGTCGATGCTTGAGGGCAGAGAGAGCGACTCACCATCAAGCGCCACCTTGATGCGGAGTGACTGGTTTCGATCAAAGGAGTAGAGGTGATAAAACACCGTAAAGGTTCCGATCGGTAATCCGTCATGATTTCGACGGAGCCGTTCGTCGGTCGCACTTAGGTCGAACAGCATGGGAAACGGACTCGGAAGTTCAGATTTGAGATAGCGGAGCGCATCCTGAATCTGATGCCTCTTGACCCAAATCGTCGGAATCCCATCCTTGGTAGACTGGACCGCAACCAGGGATCCCTTCGAGCCAAAGTGAGCCATAAGCTCTGAGACCAATCCGGTTTGTTCACCGGCTGAGGCATCTCTCAGGGTCGAGGCTCGCAGCGTCACGACTTGCCTTTCGAGTGCCCGTCTGGCTGCCCTGCAAAATGGGGAGAGAGAAGATCGGTCCGAGGGAGCACATCGATGCCGGGATATTCATGCTGCGCCATCCGCTCCGCCCGTTTCGAATCCCGCATCGAGGGCATGATGGGCCTCTGAACCTCTTGCGGACCAAAGTGCCAGCTTAGAGGCCGGCGCTCTGACCCCACCATATTCTGGAGGAGCAGCAGGCATTCCATAAAGGCATGTGGCGGAGGTGGGCATCCCGGCATATACACGTCCACGGGAATGAACTTGTCGACGCCTTGCACGACAGAATAGGCGTCAAACATGCCTCCGGAGTTCGAGCAAGACCCCATCGAAATCACCCAACGCGGCTCCAGCATCTGTTCATAGAGTTGCTTGATGACGGGGGCTACCTTCAGAAACACCGTTCCCGATACGACCAACACATCGGCCTGTCGCGGTGACCCGCGCGCGACTTCCGCCCCGAACCGAGCCACGTCGTAGACACTGGTGAAACTCGTCGCCATTTCGACGAAACAGCAGGACAAGCCGAAATTCAACGGCCAGAGGGAATTTTTCCGTCCCCAGGCCAAGAGATCTTGCAGCTTCGCAAAGAAAACCGACTGTCCGACGACAGAGGTTAACGGACCGTCGCCGCCCTCGGTCACCCGCACACCTTCCAGTCGTCCGTTACGCCACTCGGTCATTGTAGAGTTCCGTTGACTTGTTGATATGCGGTTTCTGCCGGTACCGAACTCGAGGACGCTGAGAGTGAGCATGCCAATCAAGCGCCCCGGTGAGCCATAGATACGCAAGAGATACCAACAGAACAGCCACAAAGATCGTCACTTCAATGAAGCCCAGCCAGCCGGTCTCCGGTACTGCAACAGCCCAGGCATAGAGATACGCCGCCTCCACATCAAAAATAACGAAGAACATGGCGAT
Source organism: Nitrospira sp. CMX1 (assembly GCF_054902215.1). Lineage (NCBI taxonomy): Bacteria > Pseudomonadati > Nitrospirota > Nitrospiria > Nitrospirales > Nitrospiraceae > Nitrospira > Nitrospira sp. CMX1. The sequence goes on from NZ_JBUBKD010000040.1 coordinate 136,769, forward strand.
CAAATAGTATTGCACCGGTGGGCGTACTTGGGCATTGCCGGTTGGCCGAATCCCACATTCATAGGGAATACCCGTTGCGCTTTCGAAGCGACGCTCCGCTTTCCTCCAGTACCGCTCGCCGAGTAAGGGCGGGAGGCCCAGCATGACGGCAATCACCACCCCGACACAGAGCCCATATACGCAAATCTGCCAAATAGATTCATCTACCATGGCGACAATTATGTATGTAATTGTGACACACGTTCTTTCCCTCACCTTGGATATCATGTCAGGCGAGATTTGGCTCCAAAAAATGAAAATGTTGCAATTCTGGTCGGAGGGATCTGACTACAGACTGTGGGGTAGGAAAAGAAATGTGGCTCGCAGTTATTCAACCAGACAAGCTCAACTGTATCACGGCGCCCCCCCTTGCAACTCAACGAAGTGGCGGCCACCATCCTTCCTGAGAATGAGCGGATTTTTTGTGCCAGGTTTGGTCAAGGGACATCGCCACAATGGCCAGTCATGGCCCGGCTGCGGCGGGGTTCGCCGTATCTTCCCGTACCCGGAACCACACCACATACAAGGATGGCAGAAAGAGCAAGGTCAACAGGGTGGCAACCGCCAGACCACCCATGATCGCGGCAGCCATAGGCCCCCAGAAAACCGTCGGGGCAATGGGCAGCATGCCAAGAATCGCAGCCACCGCGGTCAACATGATCGGACGGAACCGCAAGAGAGCCGCCTCCACAACGGCATTCCAATCCGAATGTCCTGCTTCTTTCTCGACTTGAATCTGATGGACCAGGATGACCGAATTACGGATGATCATCCCGACGAGGGCAATCACGCCCAGCAACGCCACGAACCCCATGGCCTTCTGAACAGTCAGCAGAGCCAATACGATACCAATGACACCGAGCGGCGTAACGCTGAGCACCAGCGCAAGTCGGCCAAAATTCTGCATCTGCACCATAAGTATGGTCATCATTAAAACAATCGTGATCGGGAAAACGGCGGCCACCGACGCCTGAGATTTCCCACTCTCTTCCACACTGCCCCCCACGGCAATGTCATATCCAGAGGGAAGCTGCTCACGTAGTGCCGCCATCGGCTGTTGAAGATGGTCGACGGCGGTGTCGGGCATGATGCCGGTTTTCACATCTGCCTGCACGGTGAGCGTAGGCACTCGCCCCCTCCGCCAGATCAGGGGAACATCCTGCTCGTACTTGATACTCGCCAGTTCGGTCAGAGGCACGGTCTTTCCATTGGGCAGAGGAATTTCCAGTGCTCGCATTCGGTCTAAAGATATCCGCTCCGTTTCTTTAGCCCTGATCACGACGTCGATCAAGTAAATATGGTCACGGACCTGCGTGGCAGCCTCGCCGGACACCACAAGATTGATCGCCTGGGCGACATCCGATGAGCTCACCCCCAACAGTCTGGCTTTATCCTGATGCACCTGAATGGTCAACTTCTGGATCGGCTCCATCCAGTTAAAATTAATGTTCCGCAACTCCGGAGTCGCCGCCATCACACCCGCCACACGATCGGCGATTTCACGAACCTTGATGGGGTCTGATCCACTGACACGATACTGAACGGGCCACCCGACCGGAGGACCTAATTCGAGTGGATAAATGCGTCCGACAACTTCAGGAAACTGCCGTGCCAACACGCCTTCAAGACGCGTCCGTACACGTTCCCGAGCCTCAAGACTCTTCGTGACGATGACCGTCTCGGTAAAAAACTCGTTATCCAATTGGACATCGAGGGGCAGATAAAAACGGACGGCGCCTCGCCCGACATACGAACTCCAATGATCGATCTCGTCATCATCATGGAGGATCGCATCGAGTCGTTGCGAAACCTTGTCGGTCATGTACATCGACACGTCCTGCCTCAGACGCAAATCGACGACAAGCTCGGGACGGTCTGAGGACGGGAAAAATTGATTGGGAACCAAGGGCAACAGCGCCAGCGCCCCACAAAAAAGGCCGAGTGTCATGGCAATGGTCATCTTGGAATGACGCATGCACCACACCAATAACCGGTGAAACCATTGGAAAGCCCGCTCAGTCTCCTGCCGGGAGGAGCGCGGATGTGCCGACAGCACAAGCGTACCAATCAAGGGCGAGAACAACACCGCAACAACCCATGAGGCAAGCAACGCGCCCGCCACCACGAGGAAAAGCGAAAAGGTATATTCTCCCGCTCCGCTCTTGGCAAAACCGACCGGTACAAAACCGATCATGGTCACCAGTGTGCCGGTCAGCATCGGAAACGCCGTGGTCGTGTACGCATAGGTGGCCGAACGGAAGGCATCCCAGCCTTGCTCGAGCTTGGTGATCATACTCTCGACCGTGATCATGGCATCATCGACCAACAACCCGAGTGCAATAATCAGCGCGCCAAGTGAAATCCGCTGGAAATCAACCCCCCACATGTCCATCATCACAAAGACGCAGGCCAAAACCAGTGGGATCGAACAAGCCACGACGAGGCCAGCCCTGACGCCGAGGCTAAGAAAACTGATCCCGAGGACGATGGCGATCGCCTCCCACAAGGCCTCCATAAAATCATGAACGGCGTCGTGCACAACCTTGGGTTGATCCGCCACAAGGTGAAGGTTGATGCCGATGGGCAAGGTGGCTGTCAGTTGCCGCATCGCCTGCTGGAGATTGCGTTCGAGTGCGAGCATATCACCGGATGATCGCATCGAGACGGCGAGGCCGATTGCATTCTCCCCATTGACCCGGAAAAGTGGTTGGGGAGGATCGGTATACCCACGGGACACCGTCGCGATGTCACCCAACCGCAACATACGATTGCCGATGGCAAAATTGAGCTGTAGAAAGTCCTGTTCGGACAGGAATTTCCCGGAGACCTCCACGAGGACCCGCTCATCGTGAGTTTGGATGATGCCGGACGGGTTGACCGCATTCTGTTGCTGAAGAGCCTTGATCAAGGCGAATCGATCGAGTTCGAGCTCGGCGATGCGCTGCGCGGAAAACTCGACGTAGATCCGTTCGTCCTGTGCTCCGATGGTATCCACTTTGGCAATATCGGGAACTTCCAAGAAACGCGACCGTGCCAGCTCAACATAATCGCGCAATTCCCGATGAGAATATCCGTCAGCGGTGAACGCGTAAATAATGCCGAAGGTGTCGCTAAACTCATCGTTGAAGAACGGCCCTCTCGTGCCTTGTGGGAGCGTGTGCACGATGTCGCCGACTTTCTTGCGAACCTGATACCAGACGGAAGGCACCTCTTCTTTGGGCGAGCTATCCAGCAGCGACACGAAGATCGTAGATTTGCCGGCTGTCGTGTAACTTTTCAGATAATCCAGGTAGGCAATCTCTTCCAGTTTCTTCTCGATGCGGTCTGTGACTTGCTGCATCGTTTCATCTTGCGTCGCGCCCGGCCAGAGGGTTTGTACCACCATGACCCTGATCGTAAACGGCGGATCCTCGTTCCGTCCCAGACTCACGTACGCATAGGCACCCGCAATAAGCGTCACAACCATGAAATAGATCGTCAGGGCTTTGTGGCGGATGGCCCATTCGGACAGGTTAACGCCGGCCATTCATATCCTCCAGCAATGTGACCTGTTGCCCTTGATGGAGTGAATGCGCGCCTGCCGTAACGATTCGTTCTCCTGACTCCAACCCTGAAGCGATCACCACCGCGTTCTGATGATAGTGAGCGACTTCAACCTCACGTTTCTGAACGGTGCGAGTGTTCGGGTCGATCACCCATACAGCCGGATGTGCCTCCCGCATCATAAGCGCGGAGGATGGAATCTCCGTCTGCATGCCCGCACGTAGCTTCACCCTTCCCACAATGGTCGACCCGAGAAACATTCCTGAAGGGAGTGAATCCAGGCTGACCTTCACCGGATAGGTTCTGGTTGAGGGATTCGCCTGAGGGGAGATTTCACGGACATGACCGACGGTCTTAATAGACGGATTGTCAGCCAGCCATACGTCGATTTCCTGGTGTGGCAACATGCCGTCGCGAATGATCTGCGCCGGCATATCGAAGACCGCATCCCGGCCTTCCTGATGCGCCAAGACAAATACCATTTGCCCAGCTTGGACAACCTCACCGGGCTCCGCACCCTTCGCGGTGATGACACCGGTGGCATCCGCCTTAAGTTCCGTATAGCTGAGCTGTACCTCCGAAGAATTGAGCTTGGCCCTCGTCGCATTAACCTGGGCCTGCGCGGCTTTCAGTTGCCGCACCGCCTCTTCATGCTCGGCTTGAGACACGGCTTTTTCTTTGAGCAGGATGCCGAATCGACGTTCCGCCGCAGTGGTTTGGTCCAGCAGGGCCTGCGCCGCGGCATGATCGGCTTGTGCGGCATTCCTCGCATGCCGTTCCGTCGCCGCATCCATCTGAGCCACGATCTGGCCGGCCTTCACCGTATCGCCGACGCTGACTGAACTTTGAAGGAGTTTGCCGGAGAGACGGAAGGCCAATTTGGTTTCGTCGCGCGCATGCAGCTGCCCCGTCAATGCGATGAGATCGCCGGACAGATGGGTTTCGATCACCAGACTGCGAACCGGACGGACCACCTCAGGCTCAATCTTCTGCTCACACGCCACCACCGACAGACTGAGGGCCGCCACTACAGAGCCACACGAAATAGTGCCAGGCATCTGCCCCAGAGATTTTAAAAGAGCGATCATGTCGAACCCTTTTCTCCTCACTTTTTGACCGTTTGATGGATTGTGATGAATTCATGTGGACCCAAATGGATTAGATGCTGCAACATGTGGCACGCTTGCTCACAAAAGAGCCCTTACCTCTATCAGATTGTACGAAGAGAATAAATCAGAACTTCCTAAGGAATGACCTGTGTAACGTCATTCAATAGAAAACCCCGAAATCTAGTTATGGAGGGACAAGGCACCGCTCTCAGACATGGATGGGCATTACGAATGAACGGAAATGAAGTAGGGGCCCTACGATAGGAAGCAGACACAACAACAGCACGAAGCAGATTCGGCTCAATTATCCTTCACTCATAGCCCGTTCAGCCTGCCTCATCCCAGCCCTCATCCACCGGTCATCGAATAAAACGCTCGACCAATTGTCTCTCCTCTAGCTCCGTCTTGATTTCTCCATTCAGACGGGCATGGAGCAACTGTTCAAGAATCTGTTTAAACTTTGGACCGGGTTTGAGTCCCATCGCTTTCAAGTCGGTACCGGTCAGAACGGGTTTCACATGCTGATAGGTTGTGAGGAATACCGAAACAGAGCGCTTGACGGTATCCCCTTTGCTTTTGGCCATGAGGATCAGCAGCGTCTCATCTGACAATCCCAATAAGAGGTGATAGACCTCCGCTGGCTTGAGCGGTCGTTTTGATGCTAATCGGCGAATGACGTGATGGCAACCCGCACGAGCCAGTTTAAGTGTGGTGGCCTCCTGCTCGGAAAATGGGAAGCGCCTGAGTACATCCTTCACCGCACGTTCGGGCAGCATTTCAACCAGCCCCATCATGTAGACCAGCCACGTGTCCATCTTCCGATCGAGGTACAACAAGCGATACCAATCGACCGCTTCATTGACGGCGTTCAAGAGAGTCTCCAACCGATCCGACCAACTCAGCTTGGGATGGACGAACCGTAGCAACCCAAAATGGGCCAGTCGTTTGATGGCCCGCCGTGGCTCTCGTTCGGAAAACAACACCTTCAGTTCTTCGAGCAACCGATGGCCGGACAGTCGATGAAACAGATCCATTTTCACAGCGCCGGCGATTAACGCTGCTGTGTCCTTGCCCAAATGAAAGCCGAAGCGAGTTTCAAATCGAATCGCTCGGAATACGCGAGTCGGATCTTCGACAAAACTGAGTCCGTGCAACACGCGGATCACTTTATCGTTCAAATCTCGTTGCCCACCGTAGAAATCCAATACATCGCCGAAGCCCTTCCCGTTCAACCTGACCGCCAAGGCATTGATCGTAAAGTCACGACGATAGAGATCTTTTTTAATCGAACTGTGCTCTACCGTCGGTAAGGCAGTCGGATACTCGTAGTACTCTGTCCGCGCGGTGGCCACATCGAGTTTGAGACCATCGGGCAGCAGCACCATCGCTGTCCCAAATCGCTCATGCACCTTCATCCTCGCGTGCAGCATGTCCCCGAGCTTTCGCGCGAAGGCGATGCCATCGCCTTCGACGACAAGATCCAAATCCAGATTCTTAATGCCGAGCAGCAGATCTCGCACGCTACCGCCGACGACAAACAGCGAGATCTCGCAACGATCAGCCAATTGTCCTGCACTCTCCAATAGTGTCACCAGACGATGCGGCAAACGGCTCTGCAACAGCCCCTTGACGTTACGGCGTGGCCCTCCGCCCTCCGACTCAGTTGCACGAGGGTGCAGCGCCCTCAATCGTGCCTCTTTCAACACATCGTCGTGCAAGGTCCGCAACAAATCCGTCCGGGTGATGACACCGACGACTTTCGCCTCTTTGACGATCGGAACACATCGCTGGTTCCGTTCGATCATGGCCGTCTCGATCTCATGAAACGAGGATTCCGGTTGTGCGATATAGGCATCAGTCTGCATGATGTCCCGCACGGCCATCTTGCCGAGACGATGAAACAACGCCTTCTGAATCGATTCCCGACTGACGATCCCCGCGTAACGGTCCTTTTCATCCAAAACTGGGAAGACATTCAGACCGTAGGCCGTCATCCGCTGTCCACCGTCAGCAACGGTCGTGTCCATCGCGATCGCTTTCACCGGGCTGGTCATGACATCCTGGGCCAGCAGCGTTGGACGATACTGTGTGGTCAGCAACGAGATGATTTTTTCTTTGACTTCTGAGAGTGTCCGCCCTTTGACCGCGGCCGCTGCCGCAACGGCATGACCTCCCCCGTTGAACTCCCGTGCGACCCAGCCCACGTCGATCTCAGGTCGACGGCTCCGTCCGATCACTTCCACACGATCAGCCATCATCACGGCGACGATGACCGCATCGACACCTTGCAACTCTGCGAGTCGATGCACCACGCCAGCTGCCTCACCGCGGCAGCGGTCGACCGTGCTCGTCGACACCAGGACCTTGCGACCGTCGAGATACAACACATCACTGTGCTCGAGTAAATCGTTCAATAGCGCGACCGCGTCAGGATCAAGCGGTGTGTAGAGGGTATCCGAGACCGTATTCAGATCCGCGCCGGCTTCGATGAGAAACGCCCCGGCTTCGAAATCCCGACTGGTCGTGGAGGAAAAGGTAAACGACCCGGTCTCTTCATAGAGGCCGAGAGCCATCACCGTGGCCTCAAACGGTGTGACGGGGAGATGCCGTCGCCGGAGTTGTTCGATGACAAGCGTCGTCGTCGCGCCAACTGAATCCACCACCGACTGCTTTGAACGTCCAACACAGACCGAGTCTGCTTCAATGTGGTGATCAATCACCACAACCTCAACTGCGGGATTCTCGAGGCACGATGTGAGCGTTCCAATCCGGCTCGGTTCTTGGGTGTCAACCAGTATTAACCGGGTGATCAGGGCGGGATCAACGTCTTTCAGTTTCGTGATGTCGAGATCGTGAACAGCCAGGAAGTTACGGACGGCCTCCTGTGCTCCAGCCGGGAGAATCAACTTGGCATCCGGAAAGAGTTTCCGCACGGCAACCATGGAAGCAAGGCCATCGAAATCCGCGTTACCATGTGTTGCAATGACATCCATGCTGGCATTGTAGCAGGGACCAGGCAAGGCACAAAACGGCAGTCTCACCGATAGGCTGACGGGAGCCCGATAAGAGGCAAGACGCACCTCGATCGACATTGCCAGCCCCATCCGCTCAATCGGATCGCTTCACGATCAGCGATGGCGTGCATCTTGGCGATCATGTCGTTCTCGCGCAATGGGACGAGACGCGCGCTTCTTTGCAGCACCGATCCGTCCTGTTTCTTTCCTGGTTACCGCCCCGTCCCTCTTGGCACTTTTCTCTATGCGATCCCTATGCGTCTGTTCGTGATCAAGCCGAGTCGCCTCCTGACGATCGAGTTGTCCTCGGTCAAAGCTGCGCTCGATCCAATCCTCTTGATTCAGCTGCTGTTCAATGAGCTGTGTACCGGACTGACCATAGGCCAGACTACTCGCAAACACGATTGCCCCACTGATTGCGATGAGCATGCCTTTCATCAGTCCCTCCTCGATCGGCATATCGTGCAAGAACATTTGGACGTCTCTGCCTACGCGGCAGTCCTCCATGATTTGATGTATCAAGCACGTTGAGAAACGTCTACTCTTTCAGGGTTTAGTGCGAAGAGGAGAGCCCGGAGAACTCAGTGATCTCGCCCACTGCCTGAACGATCAGATCGTTCAATTCTATCCGGTCGGTCAATGCGATCGATGTTCTCATGGCGATCAGGCCTGTCGATCTTGTCGGGACGATCGACCCGGTCTGATCGATCACCACCGCCAGATCGATCGCGTGACGAGTCTTCTCGACGGTCCCGCCCTCCCCGATCTCCACGGCCCCCTCGATCGCCGCCACCAGACCCACTGCGATCATCGTCCTTGAAGAGCCGATCACTTCGTTCACCACGGCTCACTTGTTCGCGAAGCGCTTTGAGGCTCGCACGTCCTTCTTCAAAATCGGACCCACGCCGTTTGACTTCTCGGCTCAGATCGAGCAGCTCGGAAGCGCGATATCCTTGCTTCATTCCCTCGCCGATTAAGGCCGCGCCGTCTTTCGACGGGACTTTCCCCTCTTTCATCACCGCCAGGCTCTTCGCCCCGGCTGCAAGTTCTTCTTGTGTCGCCTTGTGCCGGCCATCTTGTGACAGTCGGCTCAGCTCCCGTACCTCCTCGACCGTTGCCCCACGTGAAAGCGCCTCCGCCATCGTTTCGATGGCACGTTGTCGATTCCCTTCCTCCAGTCCATGAGAACCCGCCTCCTTCAGCACCTCATGCGCAGACTCGAGTCGGGACGTCATCTGCCGCAGCACCGGGTCAATCCGCTGGGGCTCGACCCCTTTCGCCAGACCTTCCCGCACCTTGTTAAGTAACGACTCAGTGGGAAGTCCGCGCTCACCGGCCTTGCTGACGTGATCGAGCAAAGGAGCGATCTCATTCTCCGAACGACCCTGTGCCGAACCAAGCCGAGTGATCGCGTCCCGATCTTGCACCGAAAGAGGTTCGGCCCAGACCGAAGCCGTCGTCAATGCGACCAGGACGTTCAGCACCCCCATCGCTCTAGAGATTCGTGTCCTCATGAGCTCATCGTACAATCACGACTCCGTTCGTTTGTCCGAATCCGTCGGTCACAAACTCCTCGGCCTGCGGCGGCGTGACCCATCGCACGCCATCAATGACATACATGAACGTATGTTCTCCTTCATCCAACGGCACATCGACCGACCACAGCGAGCCCCCATCCACCATCTTCATCGGTATCGCGTCCTTGGCCCAGCCATTGAAGGACCCGGCGAGAAAGACTTGTGTGGCACCGGGTGCAAGCAGGGTGAATCGTACGGCACCCGCCAGTGGCTTGGGCAGACTGGGCGTTATTACCGGAGGTTTGGCGCAGGCCGAGAAGCCACCTAGCAGCACGATCGCAATCAGAACTGTGCGAGAAGCACGGCCAAGTCCCTTGAGTCTCATTCCCATCTGCGGGAGAGTACATACAGACTAGGCCCGTTGCAAGGGACGATCGATGAAAGTTAAATATCGACATCCAGCACCGCATTCTGGGCACCAAACCCATCGGTCTCGGCTTCCGTCGCCAGCGGATCGGCAATCCATTGTTTCCCATCGATGACGAACATATATTGGTATCGACCGGGTTTGAGGGGAATGGTGGCAGTCCACATACCGCCATCCGACCGTTCCAACGGTGTGTGCGTCGGGTTCCATCCATTGAAGTCTCCCGCGACCGACACCGATCGTGCTCCTGGCTGCAGTAGGACGAGCCGGACGAACACCGTCGGCTCCTGTTTCATACCGGCGGCGATCGTCTGGGTCGGAGCCATCGCAACCGGCACCTCGACGATTCGTTCTGTCCTCATCGACAACAGCCCCACCACTGTCGCGATCGCGACACAGGCTACAGCAACGGCGCCGGCAAGGTTCCACTCCAATGTTCGCGTGCTGGTCACAGCCGCCCACACACGTTCCCACCAGCTCATGGCCGATGGAGCAATTTTGGCCTGTAATTCACTCAAGAACCGGGGTGAGGGAGCGAACCTCGGCAACCGGATCGCTTCAGCAACGACCATCTCCAGATTGAGCCACCGCCGACGCAATGCAGGATCGGCATCGACCGCACGCAAAAAGGCAACCCGTTCTTCTGGTGTGAGATCGTGATCCAAAAAGCGTTGAATCAGGAGTTCTGGGTCAGTCATATCATCACCATCCACGCGATGCACGACCTATCGTGCTGAGTTCAGCGCCACAAGGTCTCGACTGAGTTGGACTCGCCCTTTATAGACTCGCATCTTGAGCGTGTCGCTGTTCACCCCAAGGATCTCTTCCATTTCCTCGTAACTGAGCCCTTCAAGATGTTTCAGGACGAACGCTTCACGATACAGCGGCGGCAATCGCTGGATGGCCTGATCTAATTCCTGTGCCACCTGTTGCTGCGACAGCAGCCGCTCAGGCGTCTGTTCGTCCGCCACGTGCACATCGAGCATCTCATCGATATCGACATCGTGTTGTCCCATCCCCGGTCGTTTGGCCCGCAGCCAATCTTTGCACTTGTTGACGGCGATCCGATACAGCCAGGTCGAAAACTTTGCGTCTGCACGAAACGTCGCCAACGCTTTAAAGGCCGTAAGAAAGGCTTCCTGCGCCAGGTCCTCAGCTTCAGCACGGTCGCCGACCATCCGGTAGGCCAAGTTGATGATCGTGGATGCATGCCGGTCGATCAGCTGTCCGAATGCCTCATGGTCCTGCTTGAGACTACGAACAACGAGTTGAGCATCATCTGGCCCTGGATACTGATCCGGTGGCATGTCCTAACCCCAGTTAGTCTGGTCCGATGCCACAGGACCATTTGCGTCTGCCTATCTGTTTCATTAGACGACTCAAGGCGCAACGCGTAAATTGACACGAAAGATGATGAGGAAACCAGCTAGAACCTGTAACTGCTACCGATTGAGACAACATAGTCCGGTGCACCATTTGAGAGCCCAACCGCTACGCCACCATTCAAACGCCACGCTGGAGAGAGCCGATAGTTCGACGAGAAAAATACATCTCTGGCATTCGGTAAGCCAACTCGAAGTGCACGGTACTCTTCAAAGTAGATGCTGGCCAGCCAATCTTGCGTCAGGTAATAGCCTGTGCCCACATCCCACCAATATTGGTTGCGAAGACCGAGTGTACCGGACCCATCGGCCAAGTCAGGGTCGCCGATGAAGTTATACCCGCCGTCAAAAAAGACCAGCCACTTCTGACCGATGAGTTTAGACATCTCGATCCCATACCCATGGTCGAACTTGCCTGTTCCTAAACCTTGACTCGCCGTTGCCGTTGGAAATTTAAAGCGTGCCGTCACGGCAATGAGCGGCACATAGTCCTGTTCTTCGACAATATAGTAGCGCCCCCTCAGAATGACATCGCCGATTCCTGTGGTCGTCACCCTTTGTCCGGTGACTCGTGTAGTCGTACCACAAACACGATCCTTGCCAGACACATTTGAACCTTTCCCACTGCAGCCTCCGTCGTCACTTGCCCCACCACTTCCACCGGATCCGCTGTTGCTTCCATGATTATCATCAACACGGAATGCGGTCCCGCCAACGACCGTTGTCCGTCCGTCCGTAATGGCCGTCACAGAAGGAATGACCAACGTGATATCCCCGTTGGCGAATAACCGTCTGATGGAAACAGGGGCATAGATAAACTCACTCGTCGTATTGGTGCCAAAATTCCCGTGGCTATAGCTTGGGGTGAAACTGATCTGCCAGTTGCGCTCGGACGCAGGCTGTTGTCGTTTATCGGACGGATCAGCTGCCAATGCCTGTCCTCCCCAGAATCCCATCACGGCCACGATCATCACCTTCACGATCCACATCTGCGTCATTCTCGCGTCCCTCCTTGGACGAACAGATCACGTCTTTCGCACACACGCGTCTGTATGGATATCTTACTTACGCGATTGACAAGGTGGAGTGCAACGGCTCAGCGGATACCTCGACTGCATAGCAGAACGGCGCCGGAAGACATCCGGCGCCGTCAGTAGAGCCTCTTGCTCAGACACCCCTAAACCGATTGCCCCTTAGTGTCGACCACCACGCTCTGGTCTCTCCGACCGCTCCGGTCTGACGGAACGCTCGGGTCGTTCCGGCCGTTGCATCTCTTCCATCTGCTCCGGTCTATTCGGGCGATCCATCTGCATCATGCGGGCATTCTCTCGCCCGTCACGGCCATGTTCTCCCGCGATTTGATCGACACGGTCGAGCCCACGCAGTTCCCCGCCTGTGTCAGACCGACGATCCTCTCGCCTGTCAAACTGGCGATCCTCCCTCCGATCTTCTCGTCGGTCAAGTTGACGATCTTCACGGCGATCTTGTCTTCGATCGAGCTGTCTATCTTCGCGCCGATCCTCTCTGCGATCAAACCGGCGGTCTTCTCTCCTATCTGCCCGGCGATCTTCCTGACGGACGTCACCCCCGGCTTGCGCAACCACGAGAGCGTCTCTGCCATCTCTGCCTCTGTGGTTCCATTCATCCCAACCACTCTGCATGGACCCGGATCCACTATTCAGCAAGCCTGACCCTCGGCTATTCATTCGGACTACCGGGTCATCAATGGCGCTGCTCGCTATTCCCATTGTCGGTGCGGTTAGAAATGATAACCCAGCAATCGTGCCCAACATAATGTCCTTCCAACTGGTAGAGTTCATCATGAATCTCCTTTTTCTGCTGATTTTATTGATTCATTGTAGCCAGATGCACCACCTGCTCCTAACTAATCCCCCGACTCTGCCTCTTCCCAACGGACCATTGAACCGCTCAATTTGCCCTTGATCTTTACCAGGGAATTCTCATGCGCCTCTGCCAGAAAGCCGGCGCGATTCCCCGATGAACCACTCACACTCTCAAACTGAGTGACGGTGCTGGTATCCACGGGTACACTCAAAATCACGAGGACGTTTCCGGCGATTGACTGCACTGGCCCCTGCAGAGTGATGTTATTGTCCGCCGATCGCAGCTCGACGCGCGTGGCAATGACTGAATTGGCACCGCCAACACGACCACGAACACGAACATGGTCGCCGGATGATAACCCATCAAGGCTGGCATCTTTGAATTCGGTCTGGCCGTTCACGGTGATCGTCAGGCCGGACAATCCCGTGAGCGTGAATGCATTCGCGCCAATTGTCGCAATATCCCCTTCTAGTTTCACACTCTCATGAAACTTCACGTGCTTGGCGAGAAGTACACCGTTCTCCCATTGCACCCACGGCGATCTCGTCGACCGTACCGCCACGAAATTCCGTATTCACAGCCGCCTGTACCCGCGTACTGCCGATCAAAAAATCGCCGGCCCCGCGCACCTGTGTCACATAGCCCTCGACTTCAAATTCGTCGACCTGATTCCCGACACCTGGGTTCTCCGGTTCGACTTTGGTCGCAGTCAACGTCGTCGCATTAAAAACAATCCCCTTAGCTTCCACCAACTGGCCATTCCAATGACTGCCGTTTGGAACAGGCATATCGCTGATCAGAGCCGTTGCATAGCTCACCGTGAGGGTTCCGATCTGGAATGTCTTGGTGCCATCGTTATGATTCGTGACGAAGCCACGCACCTCCGGTGTCACATTGAGCAACTTCTTTTCGATGAACGTCGCCTGAATGACTCCGCCCGGTCTGATATGGCCATTGACCTCAACATTGTCGCCGGCCACCGGGTGCACATTATTGTCGAAAATGGTCGTGTCGTCGACGAAGACCGTCTGTCCCATGACCACCATGCGTAATCCGTCCGTCGCGACCGATTGAACCCAGCCCCTCCACTGCATCCTTTTGTCGCACAGAAGCTGCCGTGTGTTGAGTGCCAGTAAATGAGCCGTGCACAGTGACGACCATGCCCTTCTTAAGGCCACAGGTATTACTCGCGCTGATGCTGCATCGGATCGATTGATCTTCATGAAACGCTTCAACTTCGCTCGTATCAAATTTCTTCCCATTGACATAGACACTGCCGAAGTTTGTGATCGTGCCTGATGCCGATGCTGAGCCGCTTCCCGATCCACTGGCCGAGACGGAGGGTGCACCGTTGCTGCCGCATGCAACCAGCAGTCCTACGAGTCCGATCATGCCTATTAGACCGAAGATCCATCGTGAGATATGCATGGTGTGTTCCTTGGTGAATAATAGTGGTTATGATTTCTGGTTGTGTGAGTCATGGAGGGAAACATCTGAAAGCCGCGGCATGTCCGTCAGGACATCCGCCGACCAGGTGACTCGTGCCGGGCACCATTGCCACACGCCGAGCGTGAGGTTGCTCGTCAAGCCTCCAGGAAGACAAGCTGTTCGGTTGACCGAGACCTCTCGATTAATGACACGGGTCGAGGCTCCACCGCGGTTCAAACACGGCTCACTCGATATGGGATGCAGATCAACATGAGGTGTCACGAACGCCATGACCGGAACCGGTAAGATCGCGATCGAGGAATCATCGACCCACTCACTGCCGCTGCAATGACCGACCAGTCCAGTCGTACGCTTCACATCGTCGTGAACCAGGGTAGCGGTACAGCCCGACAACAGCAGTGATGCTGATACGAGATAGATGCTCACTCTTGAACGGAATGCTTGCATAGCCCTCCCCTTCTCACCTTGTCTGATGAGTTAGACGGAGGGGAGAGGGAAAGGTAAACGAGCGGCCTGGCCTCTCTCAAAAGAGGCCTAGGCCAAGGAGAGAGGCGACTGCCGGCTGTTTATTACGGTTGGAAGACATAGACGGCACCACTATCGATGAGACCGTTTCCGGTGGCGGCTTGGTTGGGCGAACCTGCGGTCACACCAGTCAGAGCACTGTCCTCGGTACTGCTTCCCACGGCCAAGGTCGCACCGCTCAGTGCAACGCTTTGACCAAACTGATCACCGGCTTCGGTATTGGAGGCCTTTACATAGGCTTGCTGGCTCCAGACCCCAGCCGTTCGTGTGAACAGATAGGCCGCCCCAGCATCGGATGCACTGTTGTCCGACTGAGTCCCCGCAAGGCCTGTGGCATTGCTGTCCTCCCGATAAGCACCGACGGCCAGCTTGTCACCATCAAGGGCCACGGTGGACCCAAAGTTGTCAAGTGATTCGGTATTTGAGGCCTTCACATACGCTTGTTGGCTCCAGCCACCGCCGGTCCGTGTAAAGATATAGACAGCCCCGCTGGCTGGAGATCCAATGCCGGTAGTCACCGCATTCGGGGAGCCGGTGATCACCCCGGTCAGCACACTATTTTCGCCAGGGGCTCCTACGGCCAGCGTGTCGCCACTGAGTGTGAGACTCGTGCCGAACGCATCGTTGTTCCTCGTATTGGAAGCTTTCACATAGGCCTGCTGACTCCAGCTCCCACTCGTCCTGGTAAACACATAGACCGCGCCGCTGTTCGCTGCTCCATTACCCGTCGCGACTTCATTCGGGGAGCCGCCAGTCACCCCGGTCAGCGCACTACCTTCCTGTAACGCTCCTACGGCCAAGGTATCACTGTTCAGTGCGACGGTCTTGCCGAACACGTCATTGGCTTCCGTATTCGAGGCCTTCACATAGGCCTGTTGGCTCCAGACACCGCTGGTGCGAGTAAACACGTAGACGGCGCCTGCATGCGATGCGCTGTTGTCCCCTTGATTCCCATTGATGCCAGTGGCGTTGCTTTCCTCGCCGATAGCCCCCACCGCCAAGGTGTCCCCGCTGAGCGCGACGCTCGAACCGAAGCTGTCAAACATTCCAGTATTTGACGCCTTGAGATACGCCTGCTGACTCCAGACGCCGTTCGTGCGCGTGAACACATAGACCGCGCCGCTGTCTGATACGCTATTGTTACCTTGAGCACCGTTCACACCGGTCGCGTTGCTGTCCTCGCCTGGAGCCCCCACAACCAGCGTATCGCCACTGAGCGCGACACTGGATCCGAAATTATCGAAAGCGCCCGTATTCGACCCCTTGAGATACGCCTGTTGGCTCCAGACTCCATTGGCCCGCGCAAACACATAGACGGCTCCAGTAGCTGACGCACTATTGTCCACTGGATTTCCATTGACGCCGGTGGCGTTGCTGTCTTCAAAAATGGAACCAACGACGAGGGTGTCCCCATCCATGGCCATCGTGAGTCCGAATGCATCACCGGTATCCGTATTCGACGCCTTCATATACGCCTGCTGCGTCAAGGTTTCCGACGAGCCACCTCCGCTCACCGTGCAGCCGGTGAACACTAGGTAGCTGAGAAAGAGTGAAGAAACAGCACAAGACCTGTGAAGCCTCGACGGGAACGTCATAGATACCTCCTTGTCCACGTCCATGCATCCATAGCGTAGATGGGTCGGATCCTAGCAGAGAATCCTCGACAGTCCAGCAAATAGCAGAACCACGTAATGGAAGCTCTACCGGTGAGCGTGGCGGCCAGATCCTAACACGGACGCCCATGACACAGCGTCAGACTCGCTTTCATATATACCCCGGTATCAAGAGAGAGACGGCTTCAGGTCTGTCTCAGATAAACTGGTCAGAAAGAATCACTCCCTCCACCGCGACGGCACGTGCCTAGGAGCGGAAAAGCTAACGGTTTCCAGGACGGGCCTGTTGTGACTGCCACGAAGCTGATCGGACCATATTGCCCCATTCTGCCTTCGTGCCTCGAATCCACCTGACCAGTCCGATCAATTTCCAGTACGAATTGAGCTGTCGATACCCAAAGTTTTCGATGACCGCAACCGTGACGAGTGTGAAAAGGTCAGACGGCCGTTGGTACAGATGAAACGTCATTTCTTCCATCAGCAAGGCACACAAGGACAGGGTAATCCCGAGTCCCAGCGCCACGCCCACACAGAGCAACCAGACATGGAACGACACTAACCCCAAACCCAATCCGATCAACAATAGCCCATAGCCGAGGATTTCAAAGGCCGGCCCAAACCATTCAAAGACCGTCATAAACGGAAAGGCTAACCACCCAACCGTACCTCCCTTTGGATGACAGCATAGTTCAAAATGCCCTGCGAGGCTGTCGCAAAGTCCGCGCTGCCAGCGAATGCGTTGATTCCTAAGCGTACGGTAATCCTCCGGAACCTCGGTCCAGCAGACTGGATCCGGCACATAGGTAATGCGGTACGGGATGCCGTTCAGACGATGATGGTGATGAAGGCGCACTACCAGCTCCATATCTTCACCGATCGTGGCCGTTCGGTACCCTCCGACTTTCAGCACAGCCTCCTTTCGGAATAGTCCAAACGCACCTGAGATGATCAACATCGCATTGAGGGGAGACCAGCCCTGCCGCCCAGACAAAAATGCGCGGAGGTATTCCACCGTTTGGAGCAATGCCAACAGGCTCGTCGGCAGACCGACGCGCTTCAACTCTCCCGCCTCAACGGAGCAGCCGTTGGCGACACGGATCGTGCCACCACAGGCCACCGTCCGGTGATCCAACAAGAAGGGCTGCACCACGCGATAGAGACTGTCCTTCGCCAAGACCGAGTCCGCATCGATGCAGCAAAACAAGGGATAAACCGATAGGTTAATCCCGGCGTTCAATGAATCGGCTTTGCCGCCGTTTTCTTTGTCGATCACACGGACATTGGAATAGATCGCCGAGTGATAGGTCGCTCGGATCGGTTGTGTCGGCAGATCGCGGCTATACGCTTCGGGAAATGGTTTCAGTTCGAATGCTCGGCGCAACACATCGATCGTGTCGTCTTTCGAGCCATCATTGACTACGATGATTTCATACTCGGGATATCGGAGCTGTAGCAAAGATTGAATAGAACTCGCGATTGTGGCGGCTTCGTTATATGCTGGCACAATGATGCTAATTTGTGGCTCATACCCGGTGAACGCTTGCGGGAAGTGCTCCCCCATTCGCTCTTCGAAGTACTGCCGAAGCGAGAAGATGGAAATGGCATTGAGGAGCAAGTACCCACCCGTCAGAGCAACCAGATACAGTAGAAATAATGCCTGTGATACACCGTAGATCGCTTCGAAGGTCATGCGTGATTCGAGGCAAAATCGCAATGCATTGCGGCTCGCTCCCTGAGTTCCTACCATCGAGACGGCTGCGCCGAGGGGTAGTCGCCTGTGTGATCGTCATCTCAGGGTGGCTCTGGCCCTCCATGGCTCTCACCCACGACTGGACGATTCCCGGGCAACGTTCACTGACCGATATCGAGGAAATCGAATTGGTGTATGCCGGTTCTCAGCCTATCCCCAAAATTATAGTGCGCGGGCGACAGACGACCAATTCATTTGTTCTTTCCTCCCATCGACCATCAGATGACCGACTAGATCTGTTGGCTCAGACCGGAATGTGGCAACCCGTTGCTACTTGTCAGGCAACCACGGTGAGTCTGCCTCCTCCGCTCCATGTGCAGGTTGCTTATCAGGGCACTGCTCCCTGCGGAGTGATGTGGGCACTGTACAAAGCCGACACAAATCTGGATGCGTTATCATTTCGAGCACTCCGTATCCGCGGGACGACATCAAGCCCTGTGAAGATCGAATTGGTCGACGCGTTGACCAGACCACAGCAGGCTCACGCGGTAGCCGAACGTCTTACCGGCCAATTTTCACTTGAGATCCCGCTTGCCCCGCTCGCACGACAGGTCGATCTTCGACAGATTGCTCAGATACGGCTCATGACCGAAGCTGATGCTGACATGGTCATCGACGAATTCGCGTTCATAGGACCATCGTCCGAGACTCGTCCGCCTCCATCCATAGGATTTTGGTATTGGGACTATCGCTCGGCGATAGGAGATCCGGATGGCATGGTGGCGGCCTGTCGGAAGCAACACTGCCGACGGATCTTGCTGCAACTTCCCGACATGCGGGACTCGGACCAAATCTGGGCAGCCTATGCTCACCTATTCGCTGTGACGAAGTTGACAGACATCGAGTTGTTCGCGCTCGACGGGGCTCCGGACATGATCAACCACACCACACCGTTGATCGCGAAATTGGAACGGTTACTAGGACTGATGGGAAATCAGAGGCTTCCTGGTATGCAGTTGGATATCGAACCGTACCTATTGGATGGCTTTCCCGAAGACGAAACGATCTTTGATCGCTATTTAGACACCATTGATCGGGTGGCGACCGCCTTACGAGGGCGAACAACTCTCTCCGTTGTCATTCCTTTTTGGTTCTCCTCCACTGTTCACAGGCAGCGACCTCTCGCGTTTTCAGTGATGGATCGGGTGGACGAAGTCGCCGTCATGAGCTATCGAACCGATGTGGACGAATTGATCGCGATCAGCGACGACATTCTTCGGTACGGTGCATCGAAGCGAATGTCCGTCTGGCTCGCCTTAGAAACCACAAGCCTGCTCCCCGAACGGCATGTCATCTTGAAACGAGAACACCGGTCGGCTTTGGCGGACGGCGTGCTTGATCCGGTCCGACGAACACTGACCATGGAGCCTCCTGCCCACAGAGAATTATCGGAGCAGGACCAGACCATGTGGTTTCGCATTCATCATCGAACCACGATACGCCCTGAGCGTATTTCGTTTGCAGGACGTACAGAGCAAGACGTACATCGCACGATCACAGGCGTGTTCGCTCGGACTCACCACTCCAGCTTTTCAGGACTCGTGATTCATGATCTGCCCGGCTACCTGACGCTCACGCGATAAGATGACGACCAACCGAGCCTCAGCACGATTCATTTTAAATGGTTCTGGGTTGCTGCTTATCTGGAGCCTCGCCTTGGTAATCGGCATGGGTGGATACCAACCGGTTCATGCTGCAGATGAACTATCATCACGCTTGTTGCTTGAGCAAGCCAAACAGTTTGAACAGGCTCAGCGGTATGCTGATGCCATTGACATCTACCGCACCTTGCTCAGGCAAGACCCGGAGAACGACGAAATCCGAGCCGCGCTCGCACGGCTGTTGTCGTGGCAAGGCGCCCATGCCGAAGCCGCCGAGTTATATCGAGAGATTATCCAGCGACATCCAACGGACCTCGACGTGCGCACCGTCTTGGCACGGGTGCTCTCATGGCAAACAGATCGGAAAGAAGCCCAGCACCTCTACGAGCAGATCTTGCTGGAGAATCCTCGCCATGCCGAAGCGCTCCAAGGGTTGGGAGATCTCTTGCTGTGGGAGGAACGCGCCACGGATGCCCTCCCCTATTATGAACGGGCCTATGCCATTGATCACGACACCGCGATCGCTGAGCGCATTGCCTCGATCAAACGTGCGACTCCGCCGTCAGAAAATCTTCCACCTACCGTGGCTCCTGGATTCACACAACCCGTGAGAGCGGAACGACTCGCGCAGGCACAGGCATGGGAGCGAAATGGAGCATACGGGCAAGCGATCACCGCCTACCAACAAATCCTGAGTGATACCCCGGCTGATGATGAGACCCGCGGGAACCTCGCGCGTATTCTGGCACAAGACGGACAATTCGATCAGGCCGCCTCTCTCTACAGCGACATCCTCATACGTCATCCCTCTGACCTTGATGTTCAGATCGGCTTGGCACGGGTGCTGTCGTGGCACAAACAGTATGACTCGGCGATCCAGCACTATCAGGACGTACTGCGACAGGACCAGACGAATCGAGAGGCCTTGCGTGGGTTAGCAGATACCTTGTTCTGGAGTGGGGCTATCCAGGAGGCCAACCAGCAGTATGCGCGTCTCTATCAGTTGGCCGGCGATGAGGCGGTTGCGACGCGCATGCGGGACATCACCGCGCTACTCGAAGCCTCCCCGCGAGCCCCGCTTGGCCTACGCGATGCAACCATTCGCTTGCCGTTTCGCGACTACCTGAAGGTCGGGTACGGACAGTTTTCCTACTCACGCGGGATCCAGGATGAACGGGATGTGCTGTTTGAGGTCTCCAAATCTATTGGCGCGCAAACTCTGATCGCACGCGTTGAACCGATTAGTCGCTTCGGCTTTCATGACACGGTGTTATCGGCTGAGGGTTATAGCCCCTTGTGGCGTCGAGCCTGGGGCTATCTCGCCGCACAAGGAACGATCAACCCCGACTTTTCTCCTACGCATTCGTTTGCAGGTGAGATCTCCCAGGGGCTCGGACTTCTACATCCGCTGCTGACACGGTTCGAGACTTCCTTCGGCTATCGCTACCTCTCCTACAAGACAGACACTATTCATTTGCTCAGTCCTGGATTGACCGTCTTTCTGCCATTCAATCTGTGGCTCACAGAAAAACTGTATTACGTCCCTGAGACCGGTGCTATCACGCTTTCGTCACGGTTGACCTGGCGTCCCACTAATCGGTTTCAGGTGTTCGTCTCCGGCTCCTTCGGAACATCCGGCGAACGGATCGTCGCGACGCAGGATGTGACACGCGTGAGCAGTCGAACCATCCAAGGAGGGATTGTCTTGCCCGTGGCCGATCGGATTTCTTTGGAAGTGACCGGATATGATGAAGATCGAGGAGCGCTTTATACCAGGCGCGGGGCCAGCTTCAGCATCATCTATCACTGGTAACGGCAAGCGATGTGAGAGAGGAGCGCGTGCGTCCCTTCGTCCAAACTGACCTTCCCCTCGACCTCTGGTCCATCAGTGCGGTTGCGCTGAGCGGCATTATTGTCCTCCTCCTCGCGTCTATTCTTCTCTTCCGGCGAAGTCGTCTTGCAGGCCAACATCGACAACAACGTATCACTCAGGAGTGGGGCCCGCTGCTGACACAATCCGCGGGTGGGACACTTCCACCCCTTCCGGCATTGACCCGTCGTGATCATGTCATCTTTCTATATCTCTGGAATAAGTCCTACGAGTTCCTTCCAGAGCCCCTCACCGCTCCCCTCATTCGCGTAGCCCAAACCGTCGGCAGTCCTCACCTGGCGACAGAGCTCCTACAGTCTCGCCTGCTGAGTCAGAGAATACTTGCCGTGGTCACATTAGGGCGATTGCAGGAGCGGTCGGCATGGGCACCGATCAGCACGTTGCTCACCCACCACAATTCATTTCTGGCCTTTCATGCAGCACAAGCCTTACTGAAGATTGATACGCATACGGCGCTCTCGCTCCTCGTGCCCATTCTCGGTCAACGAACAGATTGGTCTCCAATAAAAATTGTCTCCATGCTGCAGACCGTGGGACAGGATCTGGCGTCTGAAGTCCTTGCCAAGACAGCGATTCAGGGAGATCCGGAGATCAGTCCACGACTGATTCGTTACCTGCCGGTGATAAACAGTCGGCGAGGCCTCCCGATCCTTCGACAATTCCTCCATGATACTCCCCCCTCCGCAAGCATGCTGGCCGCCTGCCTCTTTGTGTTCGGAGAGTTTCGTGATCCCGCTGATCTCCCAATGGTTCGCCAACACCTGACCAACGAGGCCTGGTATGTCCGAGTTCAAGCCGCAACCGCGATCGGAAAATTGGGAACCATCGAAGACGAGGACCGGTTGATCGGCTTGTTCAACGATGAGCAGTGGTGGGTTCGCTATCGGGCGGGAGAAGCCTTGGTCAGTTTAGAGTCGATGACGGAAGAGAAACTGATGAGCCTGCAAGAGTCGCTCACCTCGCCGGAGGCTCATGAAATCTTGGCTCCTATCTTGGCCAAATTCCGGGCACGCCGCTCTCCGATTGCCATCAGACCCTAATTTGAAGCATTTGACAATATGCACGACAGCACCAGCCACTGAGTCAGGACGGGTGATCGTTATCTACGAACACTCCCTTTATGGGGTTCGCACTCTTACTCCCTCTCCTCCCCCACCCACTTCCGCCAACTTCTCAATAATCGCGGCGGCTTTGTCACGAACCGCGGGGTCTTCATCGGCCAACGCATCAAAGACCGGATCCATCGGCGCCTTGCTGTCTTTTTTCTCCCAGTAGTCCAACGCACGATATCGGTCGCGGGCATCCAAAGAGCCAAAATCCTTGGCAACAGCGTCGGGGATATTGAGCCGATCGTCGGCATCCCGCAGTGCCGCCGTCGTTGGTATCTCCGTCAGTGGCGGTGTCGCGCCGGCTGAACCGGCAACCTTCGTCGATGTTGGATCTACCTGTCTGAATTTCTCGGCGCGCGACTGCTCTCTTCCAGTGCGGTCATTCGGCTTGCCATTCCCCGCGCGCAGTTCTGCGTTTGCCGGTTTATCGGAAACAGGCGAGTCGCACGCAGCCGTTCCGGCCAGCAACAGACAACCTGCCACCAGCAACCGCCAGCCTTCTTTCGCTGCCGACCATCTACCCATAGCTTTATTCCCTTTTCCTATGCTGCCCATGACCAATCCCATACCGTAATGCCAGATCATAACCAGTTCATCATACAGCCGGTGGCCCCGCACATATTCCCACAGTCGCGTCCTATGTCCTGCCTGGGTGCCCAGGCAGGACATAGGGCACATCCTACTTCACCAGAGCTGGAGCTTTCTGCTTATCTGTCAACCCGCCCGTGCCTTTCCATGTGAGACAATCTGCGGTTGTGCAATTCTGAACCCATTGCTGCACCCACCCGTTGTAAACCACCGGAACCGGCAGGATGCCTTGTCCGCCCATGCCCGGGTTGCCGATTACCGTATCGTCCTGCACAGTCAACGCCTTCCTAGCTAGCAACACACGCCCGACTATGGCAGCATCGCTCGAATTGCCGTCTCCGTTGGGATCCGGATCCACGACGATCATCGCATTGCTGAATTTGCTGGCAACATACGCGTAATAGCCGCCGCCTTGCTTGGCGCCATATTGCACACCGTGACAGCCTGGATCACAGGGCAACATCGCCACAACCTTGTCTTCATTCGGATTTACCGTACCGTTCGGCAGTAGATGCCGAGTATCAACAATCGTAATGGTGGCAGTCAGGGTATTGGCCGTGACCATATTGGTTCCAGCCGGACTCACCGGCGTCTGAATGGGTAACGCACCAACAAACGTGTTGCCTGAGACCGGATCCGGCACCACTCCCCCTCCGACTGGGTCGTAGTTTGCGATCAAGTTAATTGGGGGCAAGATCTCTGTATTGGTGTTCATATCAAAGCGCGATATGGTGTTATCAAGAAAATTGGCCACGTAATACTTACTTGAATCCGGCATCATTCCCGTGGCAATTGGCACATGCCCCGTAGAAAATGTTTTCTGGATTACACCGCCAGGAAAATTGTACACCGTCGACGTATTGAGATTTTCATTGGGCGTCACCATTTTGCTTCCATCAGCGCTCATCCAGTGGCCATGAGGATGGGTGGCGGTAAACACATCCTCTCCCCCCGATCCCATCGGGATGTCCCGAATAAAAGCATTCGGACTGAGCCCACCTGAGCCAGCCAGATCATTAAACTCCCGCACGTAATTGTTACCGTTCTGTGCCACATGCACGAGGTCGTTATTGGCTCTCGTCATCACATGTGAGGGAGCGCGACCCGCATTCAATTCACGTATGAACGTGCCGGTCTTTCTATCAAACACCGTCAATCTCTCGTCGAACCATTGGGTCTGATAGATCACTTCTTGATTCTTATCCGTCCACATGTTGTGAGGATGGTTCATATTGGTCATTGGGAGTGCAATCTTCTTCGTCAGCCCCCAGTTCGCTCCGTCGATGGCCGTCGCCGTCCCCGGCTTCGACTTCCCGGCCGTCAATTCAAACTGGGTGTCGACCCAGATTTCACCCACCGCTGCTGTTGCCGGATTAAATATTCCATTTGGCAATCCAGTGTGTGCATCCACACCTGTTAGAGGGACTGTCCCAATCCCAAGTACCCCAGAGAGATCCGCAACATCCACCCTAGTCCCATCTTGTTTGTACACAATCACCGGGACAGCCGGAAAAGCCGGCTTCCACTCCGTCTTGGTGTAATCTTTCCAATTCCCCGGGTCTGTGAGGATAAAGAAGGTGCGCAAGAGGCGGATCGCCAAATCGCTATAGGTCGGGACCGTTATGCCGTTGACGAGTGAAATCTTTCTGCC
Source organism: Nitrospira sp. CMX1 (assembly GCF_054902215.1). NCBI lineage: Bacteria > Pseudomonadati > Nitrospirota > Nitrospiria > Nitrospirales > Nitrospiraceae > Nitrospira > Nitrospira sp. CMX1. The sequence goes on from NZ_JBUBKD010000040.1 coordinate 161,822, forward strand.
GAGATCCAACCCTAACCCTCCGTTCACTTTCGTTTTGGGATCATCCACGATGACGGCCGAGAACATGTAGGGATGGATGTCACAGATAAAGACATAGAGTCCTGGATCCGTCAAAGTCACTTTGGCGACCCCTCGCCGTGCCGGATCGCGCACATCGATGGCTGCCTTGAATGGCATGTTCTTGGCTCCGGCGGGGTAAATCAAGCTCAGCGCCGTATGGACCGTACTGGCTTCTCCACTATACGTGGGAAATCCCACCGTTTCTCCAGGGCCAATAACGGCGAGGGATCTTTGCTTAGCTCCTCCGATGGAGGCAGGCACACACCCGATAGAATTCGAGTTGCCTGTGTTCGAACAAGTAAAAAAGTTTCCGGGCCGGTCTCCGGCCTCGAATGAGACGGTCGGAGAGGAAATAGAGCGAGAGTGAGCAGGATGAGCGGCCTGGACCACGCCGGCCATGCCCCATCCTATTAGCAAACTGAGCAAAGCTAATAAGCAATATCGCGTTTTCATAGAACCTTCCTTTTAGGGTTTCAACCGTTTCATCGATGTGTTGACACATGGCGTTCCAGGGTCAGTGGACGTGAAGCTCCGACATCATCCCGAACGTGGCATGAGGAAGGATGTGACAATGGAACAGCCACCGACCTATGCCTCCCCCGTCCGTCGAACCATCTATCTTCTTGCGATCGTCCAAGGAGACCCTGAACGTAAAGGTGAAATTCGCAGGCACATCGACGATATCTCGAAACTCCTTACGTTGGAACATATAAGACCGTCCGGTTATCCCTGTTCGTGGGGTCAGCTTGATCGGCTGCACCGAAAACCCGTGCAAATGAAACGGATGGTGTGCCCCCGTCATGTTGGTCACCGTCAGCTCCATCGTATTGGAGAGGGCTGCATGACGGGCTGATTCCAGATAAAAAGGATTGCCGCTGTTCAGACCATTGAAGTCGCGCGGCATCGGGACCCCGTCAATCGACGGCTGAAAAGCGCCGGTGTTGTTAGAGAAGGTCAGCTTGATGTCCTTGTCCAGCGATCCAGCCGGTGCCCCACCTACGCCGTTTTCGCCGACGGGAACGACAAGACCACCCGTTGCCGTACCGAGAACCTTGACCATCGCGTGGCCCCCCAACCTCGCAAGCAGCGGCTTACCGTTCGCAATGTCGTACGCAGTGGCCGCATGACCATTCACCTTCAGATGCATTACCGGCACCGTGGGAATCCATGAGTAGGTAGCCTCCACTCGCTGATAATCCTCCGTCCAGAGGGTGAGTACGGAGTTCTGCGCGACGGCCTTCGGAATCTCCACCACCACATCCGCACGACCTGCAGGCGTGAGCAGAATTTCGCCGCGCCCATATTTCGTATCAAAACCACCAGCCGTAATGCCCCCCTCAACAAGCGCGTAGTCGAGCAGCCCCCCTTCTCCACCGATGCGAACCAGTGGGATTTTATCCCCACTCTTGGTCGTCAACCGAAGGCGAACGTAGCGGACCGGCGAGGGATTCACGATCTGCAACCGCAGTCCCTGACCTGCCTGGACGTCAAGTGTCGACGCCCCAGCTGCAAGCGCGCCTGGCGCCGAAGGAGTTCCCGCCCTCGCCCCAACATTAACGCCGTTGGTCAGGACCGTAAACCCTTCACTCATGGGACCGATCAATCCGGGAGATTGAATGTTCGGAACATCTCCGGCACCGTATAAATTCGGTGTATACACCCCATTTGCATCCAGTGGATACTCCTCGCAGAGGATGAGCGGGGACTGAGTCAAAATATGATTTTGGTAGTTGATCTCCCACGATTGAATACCGCTGACGTGCGGCAACTCGCCGGCAAATGTGGCCGGATTGGTCCCCGTCCCCGGAGCGTTGCAGACCGTGATGTCGCTAACCACCAGCGTCTTGGTTTGGGCTGCCGAAGGAATCACATTCTGCGCGATAAGAGTTGCCTCATACCCGTGATTATCTTCAACAATGATCGACCCGTAGAGCCCTTTGGCCACTTGGTTGGTCGATGAGTGGTGGTGTGGGTGGTACCAGAAGATCCCCGGCCTTGTCACAGTGAAATCGTAGAGGAACGGCGGACTCCCTGGAGCCACTGCAGCCTGTGTGACTTCCGTGCCATCGCTTTGATTGTTCAATTCGATGCCATGCCAATGAATACCGGACACATTCGCCTCTGGAGTCCCAGGAGTCGAACTTGTAGGATTGAGGCTATTCACAAAATGCACGATGACCCGATCTCCAACTTTCAGCCGAAACTGTGGGCCGGGTATTGCGGCCTGAGTACAATCGGTTAAATCAGCGTCGGAACAGCTTTTATAGGCCATCCCGTTCGCCATCACCCCATTGCCGATATTGACGGTGGCCTCATCTGCCACAATCCATGTCTCGACGATGTTGGGATCACTATTCCCGTCTTTAACCTTGGGAACCTCATACGGCCCAACTCCCGTTGTGGCCTGCACCGATTCGGTGCCGGACAGGCACAGCATGATCGCCAACACAGCGCTAAGGCACGTTGTCCACCTGTTGTCGCTCATGACTCTCGTAGAATTGCTTATTAAACCTTTCACCATGATAGCTCTCCCTAGTGTGATAACTAATGATCTACCTGCATAATGCGAAACGACATCCTTCCTCTCGCCTCTGAATCCAGATCTGGGCGCCGTCTCGTTGATGACAGATGACACATGGCGCACGCGATCCATTTTTTAAGACCTTAAACAAAGCGATCCTTCACCCAGCCGATCAGTCATGTTGCAATATTTTCAGGACGCCGGACGGATTTTGACAAAGGGCAGAGGGTTGGAAATACACGTAGGTAATGTCTGGCGGATTGCAAGGCTCATCCTACTTTGAACATACCGGGAATCAAACAAATGAGCGTTCATTACGGTTCTCTGCCTCCTATATTTTGTGAAATGCCTCGCGCGACGGGCCTCGACAAATGCTTCTCACATAATAGACTGATCGTCTGTTCCATGATTCAGCCTGTAGTAATCACCTGCGACACACCCAATGCATTTATTTCAGCACACTAAAACATTCAGCAAATATTGTTCCCAAATTGACGTAATGGTACCCTGCGTGGCTAATACGTATTCTTTCAATATATAAATCCAGCTATTGCGCTATTCTCAAAAGTGACGAGAGCAGGACATACTGCTCTGTGGAAGGCAGGACGACCGCGACTGTATCTGAAACGATTCAGTATCTAATCAGATTCACAAGAAGTCCTCACTCCTTCAGGAAAGAGAGCCGTCTCGATGAAATCGTTTTGGCACGCTTAGAGCTGATGAAGGAAAAGTCACTGATGAGGCTGCGCCGATAGAAGGCTGTCCAGCCTGAGCATGGCTCAGGCTGGACTCATGGCACTCGTTATGGAATCGAATTCAGGTGAGAAGGTGCCAACTGATCTTTCCAAGTCTGTGGAAGATTCTGCACCCAGCCGTTGTACACAACAGGAATGGTCAGAATCCCCTGACCGCCCATGCCGCGATTGCCGGTAACAGCATCGTCCGCCGCTGTGGTACCCACAGAGGTAAGCAGAATGCGCCCAACAATGTCCGCACTCGCGGCATCCCCGTTAGCATTAAAGCCTACGACAATCAGTGCGTTGGAGAATTTGCTGGAGACATAGGCGTAGTAGCCCCCATTTTTCCTGGCACCGTACTGGACACCATGGCAGCCGAGGTCGCATGGCAACATTTTCACGACGTTATTAGTGGAAGGATCCACGATTGTGATCGTGCCGCTTAAGGTATTGGCCATCACCATGCTCTTTCCGTCTGGAGCCACTGGAGTCTGGATGGGCAAAGCACCTGCAAATGAACAATCACGCCCAGGAAGCCCTTGGTAGAATGATGAGGAAGAGCAACCTTTCGCCTGGCTTGCCAGGTCGTCTCGTCAATAGCAGTGACGGTTCCAGGCTTGCTCTTACCACCGGTTTTTTCGAATTGGGAATCAACTCAGACCTCACCAACGGCATCTGCTGGATTGCCAAGAGATTCCATTGGAGTATCGTTGGCTAAGCCAAAAGCCGCCATCGCCTGATCAATGGTCAATGTGACTCCACAACGCACAAATACCATGACCCGCTTGCTCATTAGGCTCCCTCCTTAAATTGAGTAAGACCGCTGATATGAGACGACGGCAATGTACCGAGTTCAGACCGTGGGTACAACGCCATATCGTATAAGAATTCACTAAGATTTCGCGTCATCACTCACCCCAAAAATCCTGACGATATGCTCACTCAACGCTTATGTTGCCTGACACCAATTACACACAATCTCATGACATTCCAGAATGAACAGAGCCGTGTGATTAACTTGTCCTACTTGCAACTACTATGAATCTATTTAGATGCAGTATCTAAATAGATTCATTCTCCCATGACCGACGCATGTGAGCCCTATCCCCGCCTCTCAAGCGTTCAACCACGCTAGAACCTGATTGCATTTTCCCAAAACCATCCAAAGAGAGAAGGGATATATCCCGTTAGCGCACGTCTTGAAAAAGGGTCTGGGGTAGGACCGGCAAGCGGAATTCGACGTGAAGAATAATCAAGAGCACAGGGACAAAGCTGCGCCAGGCACCCATCTTGATGAACTTCAGAGTATCGGTAACGATCGGCGGAGAAAGTAACAATGGTTCGGTCACCTTGATGACCCACCTGCAGAAAGCCATGTCTCCCAAGATCAGTTGATTTGGAAACCCACCAAGTTCCTCAAACAACGCCCGCCGAACAAACAGAGCCTGGTCTCTATAAATGATCCGGCTGCGGATACACCGAAAATTGTCCAAGAAGGAAATGAACTGCAACCGCCAATCATCACTGGAGAACTAATGCAGAAAACCACCGGATTGAATCGACTGACCTGTCTCCATCTCGTTCAACCGTCGAATCGCCCCGTCCGGCAAAATAGCAATGGGGCAGGATGGTCCTGCCGTGTTTTCACTTTTTCTGGACATCGGCCTATCTTGTTGCACAATCACTCTATTCAATAGCCTGTTGATGAGGAGACACGCGATGCGAGCATCTCATAGACTGATTTTTCGACTTCTCCTGGGAGGTCTGATCATATTTTCGATGAGTGCCCCATCCATCAGCAATGCAGGCTCACAAGATAGGAAGAACCCCGTTGTTCCACCTTCAGGATCAGCTTCCTCAGAACCAGATGACTCAGTCACGAACGCCCCTCCCCTCTCACGTCCCAGTCAATCAGCCCCTCGACCCGGTCCGGCGTGGAAAACCATCGGTGGCACGGTCACACACATCAAGGGTGAGGTCTATACGGTTGAAGACTACGACGGGAACCAGGTGCAACTGTACGTGAGTCGAGAAACCAAACGGCTTCGAGGCCAGAAAAAAGTCGGCGACCGGGTGCGTATTGAAATCACACGAGACGGTTTTGCAAACTCGATTCAATAGCTGAGATACTCGGTTGGCTTGATTATCTGGCTAAAATATTCACCCGAGCATCTGAAGGTTTGACGAAGATGATATCCCCGTAATAGGCCACCGCTTGCTCTTTGGTGTTGTCGGTATCGCTCATAATGGCCACGCCATTGATCAAGGGCGGCTCTTCGCCGAAAGCCTTTTTATAGTCCTCATAGATGTTTCGTGACTCATCGACCCAGGCACCGAGTTTGTGCGGCCCACTCTCAACCACCACCATTTTGACGAAATCCGTATAGGCATTGTCGATGATCGCCCCCACCGGAGCCTTCGTTTCCCAGATGTAGTTGATGGCTCCGATCGGAATATCCCCAAACAGTACCTGACCCGCCTTGAACTTGAGTTTCTTGCCGAAGCTGACCTTGCCCGGGTCGTACTCAAAGGTAATGTAGAGTCGGGCCGGATAATCGTCGCCGTCTTTTCTGGTAACATCGCTCTTCTGAAGCAGATTCTCGACCTTCCACCGCCATCGAACGATTGGAAATTCCTTCGGATCGATCCTGATCTCTTTGATCAAGCCCGATGCCGATGAATCACTCATGGCCTTGACGACGACGTGGGAGTCGTCTTTCATCAATTCGTACGTCGTCAGTTTTGGGGTCTTTTTGAAGGTCAGGGGTTTCCATCCTTCCGGCAGACTCGCGCCTGGTTCGCTTGCAGAAAATCGCGCGACTTCCACTATGGCTCCATTTTGTGCCTGAACGAATATCGCCGATAGGGCCGTGCACGTCATGAGGACAATACAGGTGATAAGACTCCGCATCATCGTTCAGAGCCCTTCATTCTATCGTCTCATCCAGACAAACAACTTAATCAGCATGTTTTTTGTCGCCTCCGTGAAGTGCGCCTTCCGCCAGAGATTCACGACCTTCTTATTCACTTCTGCTTGTGTGGGATAGGGATGAATCGTGCCGGCAATGGTTTTTGCGCCGGCTCCCGTCTTCATCACTATGGAAAATTCGTTGATCAAATCGCCGGCATGGGATGCAACGATCGTCGCCCCGAGAATCCTGTCCGTCCCCTTTTGAATATGTATACGGGCAAACCCATCCTCCTCCCCGTCTAAAATCGCCCGATCAACCTCATCGAGCTTATAGGTGTACGTCTCAACGTCCAGCCCCCTTTCCTTGGCATCCTTCTCATACATCCCGACATGCGCCACTTCCGGCTCAGTAAAAGTACACCAAGGTATATTCAACGATTCGACGCTGGCATAGCCCAACCCCAAGGGATGCGGAAACAAGGCGTTCTGAATCACGATCTGCGCCATAGCATCGGCAGCATGGGTAAACTTATAACGTGAGCATACATCACCGGCCGCGAAGATCTTTGGATTCGTCGTTTGCAACCGACTATTCACCGTGATGCCATGCTTGTCGTATTCAACTCCGGCTGCTTCCAATCCAATCCGCTCCAGATTGGGCGTCCGACCAACACCCACCAAAATCTCATCGACAGTGACATCATACGGCTGACCATGCGAATCAACCGTGAGACGCTTCCCTTCGGCCGTTTTCTGTATCTGTAGGTCCTGACCGCAACAGAGCAGCTTGACCCCATCACGAACTATCTGTTGTTCAACAAGGTCCGCTGCGTCGCGGTCTTCATTCGGCATGATGCCGTGCGTCGCCTCGATCAAATACACTTGGCTCCCAAAACGAGCAAACGCTTGCGCCAGCTCACACCCGATCGGGCCGGCTCCAATAACACCCAGGCGCTGCGGCAATTCCGTGAGAGAAAAAACCGTTTCATTTGTACGGTATCCGGCTTCGTGCAACCCAGGTATCGGCGGTACCGTTGCACGCGCCCCGGTACAGACCGCGGCTTTGGCAAACATAAGAATGCGATTACCTGCCGCCCCTTCCACTTGAACCGTGTCGGCTCCAAGAAACCGGCCGTTACCGATATAGACATCCACACCGAGCTTCGTATACCGCTGAACGGAATCATTTTGGCTGATGCGGGCACGCAGTTTCCGCATGCGAGCCATGACAGCCCCGAAGTCATACTTCACTCCGGGAGGAATATGGAGACCGAACTCGGTCGCCTTTCTCAGGTCCGCCCATACTCTAGCGGCCCGGATCACACCTTTCGACGGTACACACCCAACATTGAGACAATCTCCCCCCATCAGATGTTTTTCGATCAGGGCCACCTTAGCGCCGAGGCTTGCCGCCACGACGGCCGTGATCAACCCGGCCGTTCCCGCCCCGACTACTACGAGATTGTATCGACCTGTCGGCTCAGGATTGGTCCAATCGCCAGGATGAACATTCCTGACGAGTTGTTGATTATATTCGTCGTTGGGAAGGATCATCGACTGGTTCTCTTCACTCATTCCCGAGATTCCGGGTAGAGGTTGTGTCGACATGGCATGGCATCCTCCGTTGTGTCTGGGCAAACAAGCAGCTTTTCATGACACCGACTTTGCAGAAAACCGCTTATACACAACCGGTACCAGCGCCAACAGTCCTAATAGAACAAAGGCACCGATGACATTGGGAGACGCGATTTCTCTCAGGGAATTGATTGTCCCCAGTTGGCGTCCCGCGTAGGCATACACAAACGACCCAGGAATGATGCCAATCGCCGTGGCGACGACGTAGGTCCCGAGGTTCACACGTGTGAGTCCCGATACAAGGTTGACCACAAAGAAAGGAAAGAGTGGGATCAGTCGCAGCGTCAAGAGATAGCTGAAGGCATTCTTGGCAAACCCTTCCTGAAACGGGCCGAGCCACTTGCTGAATTTCTGCTCCACTGTATCTCGCAGCAGATAGCGTGCGGTGAGAAATGCGAGAGTCGCTCCGGTTGTCGCCCCAATATTAATGAAGAGAGTCGCCAAGAGCCCGCCGAACAAGAACCCACCAGCCAGCGTAAGAATCACGGCACCCGGCAGTGATAGGCCAGCCACTGCCACATAGGTCAGGATAAAGATTCCAACCGCTACCGTAAAGTTGGCATCAGTGAAGGCCAGTAAGCTATCCCGATTCTCTTTCAGCGCCGTCAGGGATAAGAATTGCCCAAGGTCAAAATAGAAGAAGGTACCGATGGCAAGAGCAATAACAACAACGATGAGAGCCTTACCTGTACTTGTACTCCCAGTTCCTGCCTGATTCGAAACCTGTGTGCTCATAATGGCATCCTGGCGTATCATGGGACCTCCTCTAGTAACTGTCAATGAAATAGGACGCATGGGGTGTTGGTCTTGTCGTACCCGGAAACCTTACATAGTCAACTTCTAGAAGTCGGTTGCCAGACCGGATAGGATTCCCGTAGTCTACGGTGAGGAGGCCAACATGGATGACTCAAACCGTCTGACAAAGACTAAAGAACAATGGGCTCGGGCAAGACGAGGTGGGGAGGAACGTGAAGTCTTTTATGACGGAGATGAGCGCCTGCCACCAGGCCAACACCTCGTCGAGAACTTCCCTGTGCTGGACCTCGGCTTCAAGCCAGAGATTCCATTCAGCGAATGGAATCTGACTATTGGCGGATGTGTCACGACCCCCATCACCTGGACATGGGAACAATTCTTGGCTCAACCTCAACTCACCGATCGGTCGGACTTTCACTGTGTCACATCATGGAGCCGATATGACAATGATTGGGAAGGTGTGAGTTTTCGACACATCATTGCCGTCGTGAACCCCCTGTCACTGGCTCGATTCGTCCTGTTCAAATCCTACGATGATTACACGACCAATCTCACACTCGAAGCCTGTGACGATGACGATGTGCTGCTCGCCCACAGCTGGAACGGGAAACCGCTGTCCCGAGACCATGGTGGACCGGTGCGGGTTATCGTCCCGAAACGGTATGCCTGGAAAGGGGCAAAGTGGGTAAAGGAAATTACGTTTTCCGATAACGACGAGAAGGGATTCTGGGAAGTCCGCGGCTATTCGAACACCGCACTTCCATGGAACAACGATCGCTACGGATAAAGGGGGAAGGACTATTTCTTAATCCACCCACCAGGACCTTCGATAAGGTTTCCCGGGACGGTATTCTGAATAGCCTTTTCTCCCGCGAGGGTTTCGACAGCTCGAATATCGGTACGGTTTCGTTTTGCAATCTCTTCGTACGCCTGTCTCCGCTTTCGATTCACATCTTCTATCAAGCCTTGAGCTTCAGCATTGGAAGGAGTCACCGTGCCCAGATAACCATTGGGCCTTTCTCCGACCAGTCCCTTTGCTTTCGCTTCATCTAACGACAGGGCGAATGCTGAAAAAGCGACCGCAGTTCCTACGAGCGTCGCACACAGCACAATGGTCAGCCGTACCATAGTCATTGGCGCCTCCGAAATTTAGAACAGTCCGTTGTCCTTCGACAACACGTGATCCAGGTCCTTGTCGACTTTTAATCGTATTTCATGATCGATCTTCACGTTGAGATTGATCGTAATCGGCTTCTCAGACGCAGCCACTTCTACACGTGGAGTACAAGCACATATCGTCACCATGAGCCCCCCCCAGATCAGCACGGTTGCTCGTCTCTGTATCGCTGTCTTCATCATGATCAGCCTCATGAGGATGAGAGTCGTTTATATTTGCGCTCGATCGTGCCTGGGATTTCTTCAATAAGTCGGAGACTCTTTAAAAGGGTCGGAATGTGTTCTTGAACCGTGAGATTAAAGTGAATAGGTGGGGTCTGTGCAAGATCTGGATTCCGCCCCTCCAATCGCGCACTCAAATCCAACATGCCAGTTTCTCCATACCTAACTCCCACGCGCAAGAACTTGTAGTGAAAATTATTGAGGGCTTGCGCTACAAGTTGGAGAGGCGTATCCGATTCTGAAAGCACGGGGGGCGACTCTACAGTTGAGAGATGTCGTATGACTCCACCTGGAGGCTGCGCCTCGATCACTCCATCATCCACCACCACTCCCCTCGGAGTGATGGTGACCGGGAGTGTCCCATTGAGTGTGCCGGTTCCCTGCAGTCCCCGCTGTTGTTCCACACTGAGAATCTTCGCGAGATCCAGATTCCGTAACGAAAAGACCGTTGTGGATGAGGACGACGGCAAGTCTACCACAAGACCAGGACTGGTGATCGTCCCTCCAAAGGCTTCACACTGAAAATCTTTCACCTCAACCCTTGGAAGTGGGTCCGTCAATTTCCACCGTGCCTGATAAAAAGCCCTGATATTGGTGACTTCCACACCACTCTGGAAAGCCCCCACCACGAGAGAGGCCGGCTGAGTCGTCAGAATGGATTCCGTTCCGTCTGCACGAAGAACCATTGACGTGCTCACCCCTCGGATTCCATAGTCGTGATAATATCCAGAAACATTCTCCGCGATCACCCGTGCGGTCGCGGAGGTGATGGTTGTACCGTTGCTGGATTGACTACCACCTGTATTATCCCAGACCACATCGACCATGGCGCTGACGGTTCCATCAAGAAGATCGTTCGATGGGCCAACCGCCCGAATAAATCTGCTGAGCCGCCGCTCGGCCCCATCAAATTGCACCGGACCGATCGTACCATGCAACGCTCCGTATGCCGTGCTCAGCGATTGCTCAATCCTGGCCGTCACCAACCCTTTATGATTCGGAAGATCCCCCTGTAGATCCGCCCCAATACTCGTTTGATCCGCAGAAAACTTGGTGACCCAATGACTTGGTGAAGGAATAGCCGTTCCAGCACTCACGTTGACTCCATCAACCACCAACATCCCGCGGGTAGTCCAATCCGTGCCTCTCGTCTCCATGTCCTGAATGCTGAGCAGCCCTTGGGTCACCGTGACAGTTTGACCACCTATTCTGACGCCAGGAGTCCGAATCGTGGCAGCCAGTGGGCCTCCGATGCAGTGCCTTGGAATCAGATCACATTTCACGGTAAGGGGTTCGGAGAGATTCAGTGTTGCTCCCGGGACGAAGACCGCACCTTGTCCAATCTGCTTTACCGTAATCGAAGATGGCGGTAATAACACGCCCGCGATACGTGCTCGTTCCAGCCGTACGGTCCCCCGAACTCCCCCTGCTGCCTCTTTAGCTGAAAGTCTCTCCGTTAATACTCTAGGGAGCACTCCCTCCAATTGATAGGCTCCTTCAGCCAAGATTAGTTCATTTCCACGCCCTTCAGCCCTGGTGGTTTCGAACATGGCGACCAATGGCCCAGATGCCCTGCCGTAGGTCACCTGCAGCGGACCTTGAGCCACTGTGCGGATAGGAGTCTCTTTCCAATAAAGAGTCCCTTGTACGACCTCCTTGTTCTCAATTCGTACCGGCTGATCTCCATGAGGAAGAATCAACCGAACTACGTCCGGAATAAGGCGAGGTTGGGTATTCAGCGTCGCGGTGAGAAGCACGCCAGGGCTCATAGCCCACTCCGCCTGAGCCGCATTCCCTACAAACCGTCCCGCATAGGCCAGTGCAATATCTTTCGCCACTCCCTTCAGTGCGGGCAAGGTGAGATTGATACGGACCTGACCGTCTACACGGGTATGTTCATCCTCCCAGAGCGACCCGAGCGCAGCCCGGGTTGCAGCAACCCCGGCCCAATCGAGGGCGACCTGCCCAGTGACCTTCTCCAGCTCGGGGCCGATCGGCACGAGGAGCGCGATAAACGGAGCCAGCTCCTGTACATTCATTCGAAGTTGCCCGTCGACTTTGATATCCGAACCATCGGTCGGACGCGATCTGGACTGCCAGGAGACAATCGGTGCTGCATGTGGTCTCGTCGAAGATAACGTAGCCGACCACGTACTCGCCGAATTCCCCGCCACCACGAGACCATAGGAGCCGGTATCTCGTCCACGAAATGAAAGATGCCCTCCAATCTCATTGCCGGCAGACGTCAGCGCCCCATCAATGGTGACCTTGCGAAGCGGCCCCGTTGCCTGCTCACGAAACACCGTCACATGCTCAAGCTGCAATTCGCTAAAGGGGAGTATGGGAATATTCCGTAAAAGATCGCCTGCGGTCAACAATTTCCACGGTGACGACTCTTCATCATTGTTCACTTCCACATGCGTTCCTCCCGTGGTGGGGTCAGTCGAGTGCACAGTCAACACATGGATAGCCACATCCCTGAGTAGGATACGATGCGCACGACCTTGAAACAGATGTCCCAGGTCATACTGAATCTCGGTATCGGTCAGGGAGATCAGCAATCGTTCTTCTCCCAAGTCTTGCTGAAATGAAACGACCGGGATATTCATACGAGTCCAGCCGGGATACCCGAGTTGAAGGATGACATGACTGTACCCATACGTACGAAGCCCATTGGCCAAGACATACGAGGCCCCCAACGGCAGTACAAGATAGCATCCGCACAACACAACAAAAACCAATAGCACGGCAACTTGATAACGTTGCGTCAACATAGTCGGCGATCCGGTTGAGTCCTCTATGGCATGGTTGTCAAACAAAGCCTTCTACTCTGTCAAGATGGCCGAATGGCTCTGCAGCCGGACATGAGTTGGTGAACCGCAGGCCACGACGCTTTCGTCCCGACCTCACCGCACAACCCCTGTCTCACTACCGAGGTTGGGGGAGGCAAAAGCTGGGGGCCTCTACCTACACGCACCTTTTTACCCGTAATTGAGGAGAAAATTCAGGAGAGCCTACCGTGAACTCAGGCTACCCACGGGCGGACAAACCATGTCCAGCACCCGTAAAGAAGCCGAGTCATTTTAAGCAGAAATTCATATCGAGCAATCCATCAGCGGCAACCGTTGCTTCACCACCTTTCCGACAATCTTCCTGTTGAGCTTTCCTCTGTGTTCCTGTACGCATCTCCATCTGCCCCTCGCCCCTTGAGGACATCCCGTTAGAAGAAGTCCTACCGTGAACTTCTTGAGCGAATATCCCGACATCCTTCTTGTGGAGAGTTATTCCATCCATTGCATGCGTCAACACGAACGCCGTCTGTGTCTGTTGTCCAGAGAGAGGAATCGCGGCTGCCTGGAATGATGCTCCTCCATCATCCAACCACACCGCGATCTTGTAATACTTGAGCGTCGGCGCGAGCGTAAGGCCGATGGCCGCCATGTCACTGGAATAAGACCCATGATTGGCGTGGTAGAGCATTTCCAATCTGTTAATCTCACCGAGGATCACCTCGGCCTCCACCGCTGTGGCATGACCGACAAGATACCCGTGTGAAATCGTCGCCGCTGCAGCAAGGACGCTCAATATGGCCAGAACGACCAACACTTCAAGCAAGGTGAATCCACCAGTTTTCTTTCCTCTACACACCAATTAAGTCCGTCCGAACTTATTGACCGCCGGTCGAAAGGTAAATCGCTGTAATGTCCCGTCGATCTCATCGAGGGCATCTCGTGCTTCCTTCACTCCCGTGGACTCAACCGTCTCAATCTTCTGTAGTGCCGCCTGCAAGGCTCCTGTCTGAGCTCGAATCTGATCAAACGACCTTTCAATATTCTCTACAGCGCAATTCGCGTGATCAGCCAACTCATCCAGTCGGTCACTGGGACGAAAACGCATACGCCAACGAAGGTTCCCCTGCGCCCACTGTTGAAGACTCTCGTCCAGTCGAGAGAGCGGACCTGCCACACGTCGAGTCAGAACAAGACTGAAAATTACAGAACCGAAAAAGAGCACCGGAACCGCAACCCATACTGTCTCGCTTAATGCCAACATCTCCTCAGCTGCAGCCTGCCGCTCTTCCAAAGAATCACTGGTGTAGAGCACGACGACAGGCTTCAGATGAGCCCCATAGAAGGCCATGGTGAAAAACAGTGCCGAATACAGAAACAGCAATAACCCAATCCAGACGGCATAGCCCTTTTGGATTCGATGCACAAAAAATCCGGATCGCGGATCGACCGTCGACATCGACGGGTGTGAAGCCGTGGCCATGCGCATACCCTACCTTCCTCTCGACGTGGCATCGAGAAAACGCCCCATGTCTACCGTATCACCAAGCCTGCCGGCCACCAAGAAAATGACTGGTTGTATGAATGCGAGATAGTCCGGATGAGTGTACAGTCGACGCCGGGAGGAACCAGATGTTGCGTGGGTTATGGCGACGCTGGGGGAGCAACGGCAGTCGGCTCCTCGCACTTCTTGCAGTTCAAGAACGTGCCAAGATGCTGCTCACGTCCTCCAGCGGTCAGGACCCATGGACGATTGAAAAATGGGGGGTGATGTCGAACATGTTGCCCGTGGCTACACGCGAGATCGGCAACCCAGTCGCCGTGCTCATCTTGATGATACCCAATGATAGGTTGTTGCATGTAATAAGATCGCTCGTCGTTAGATCACACCCATCGCCTCAACTGCATCATAAGAGAACACCGGGAGAGGCCTTTCACTACGGCTACTACCCTTATCGTTTTTCAAATGGCAATTCCGGTCGTTGAAGCGCGGACACATACCTCCAGTGTTTTTCTTGGTCCTGATCAAAGCTCCCAAGAAAAATTACGTCTCGATCGAGATGGCGAAATTCTGCCAGGTCAGTCCGACAAGTTTGAACATTAATGACTCGAGCATCGTACTGCCCAACAACATAGACGTTGCCCTTGGCCGCCAAATAGACGTTCCGTCGACCTGCATAACCCGTATCAGGAAAGAGTTCCGTCGTGGACTTACACCCACCTTGTCCCTGGACATTCATTGTAAGATTGAATCGCTGCAGAAACGGATCAGTTGCCGTTCTCACAATAGCGAGACGAAACTGGAGCATCGTGAGTTCCAGTGATGCAGTCTCGGGCACAGTGCTGTTGCATCCCACTGCGATCGGCAACAGAGCAATACAGATCACCACCCAGACGAAAAATCTCACTTGGCTGGTGAAACCTTGGGGACCGCACCGATCGCATCCAAGCCCCCCTGCGCACATGCGTCATCCAGATGGGTGCCTGGTGCTCCACCAACTCCGATGCCACCAACCACTTCTCCTCCAATTTCGATAGGGAGCCCGCCGCCTAAAATCAAAACCTCACCATTAATGTCACGAAGAGCCTGAAGCATGGGAACTTTGGTGATGAGATCGGCAAGCTCGCTCGTGGTGCGTCGCAAGCTGGCGGCGGTATAAGCTTTTTTCCGGCTACTGTCTACCGTATGGGACCCAGCACCGTCGGCTCGTCCCATGGCACGAAGCACGCCCTCACGGTCTACGACTGAGACACTCACTCGGTACCCATCCTTTTTACAGACATCTAGCGCGGCTTGAATCGCCTTGGTCGCCAGTCCCAGCGGTAATATCGATTCTTTAGGCAAGTCATCAGCTAACGTGACGTAGGGAACTGCGAGGCTAATGAGAACACACAGCATACCGGCCGTGACGATTCGATGCTTTCGGCTTGATAAAATCTTCATCTGCATCGTAGAGCTCCACACTATATCGTGCATGCAGACTACGGATGCGCAGAGAGCCTGTCAAGGGAGAGACCGGCTAGCGCTGTTGGGTAGCGGACCGCTTATGTCGAACCGCGTTGGTTGCCTCAGGTGTGATCGGCAACAACCCAAGATCCTCGACCATGGCGCGAAGAGGTTCTGCAAGTGACCACGCCTGTGCCGGACAGCCGCGTGGAGCATGCGGATCGTCTCCATCAAATATCTCTGATACGTGGCCCAGACAGGTATCTCGTAGACTCGCTTCTATTCCGTTAAGGAATGACCTCGCCTCACGTTTGGACTTGGTCGTACGCCCGAACGTGCTCACCCATGCTGTCACAAATGGTCCCAACAGGAACGGCCAGACGGTTCCCTGATGGTAGGCACAATCCCGTTCTCGTGGCCCCCCTTCATAGCGTGGCCGATACCGGCGGTCCTGGGGTGACAATGTACGAAGACCCACCGAGGTCAGAAGATGCGCTTTGACAACCCGAAGAGTCTGTGTGGCTTGTTCGTTCGTCAGCAGATCATCGCAAAGGGACATCGCGTACACCTGATTAGGACGCATTGAGGTATCGTCCCCCTCCGGCCCATCGATGACATCGTACAAGTACTGTCCGTCCTCATACCAGAATCGTTGACGAAACGATCTAACGGCTCGTGTTCTATCTCGCCGACAGTCCGCCGCGTAATCTCGTTCACCGAATTTTGCAGCTAACTGAGAACCAACTTGTAACGCCCGAATCCACAAAGCTTGAATTTCTACCGGCTTTCCGTACCGTGGAGTCACGACCCACTCTCCTATTTTGGCATCCATCCATGTCAGCTGTGTCCCAGGCATTCCTCCCGCAATCAACCCATCGACGTCCATCTTGATGTTGTATCTCGTCCCTTGACGATAACCATCGAGAATCTGTTTGATGGCCGGCCACGCGACGGCTCGAACACGTTTTCTATCCTTGCTGTAGACCAGATAGCGATCGACCGTGTGGATAAACCAGAGAGAGGCATCGATGGTATTGTACTCAGGATCCTGGCCGAGATCGGGAAAGCGATTCGGCACCATACCTTCCGACACAAAAGGAATGAAGGATTCAATAACGTGCCAAGCAGCCTCGTACCGTCCGGTCACAAGGAAGAGACCAGGTAATGAGATGAAGGTGTCTCGCCCCCAATCGGTAAACCAAGGATATCCGGCAATCACCGTCTGCCTGGAGCCCTGCCGTACGAAGAATGTACCGGCAGCTTGCCGAAGGGCTTCGGCAAAGCGATCCGGACGCTTCGTGACCGTACGGCGCCTTATCCGGCTGGCACGTTCCGTCCGAATGAGTTCTCCAGGCTGGATGCCATCGACCAGTTCGCTGGTCAGAACAAGAATCTGCTCCCTACCGGGCTCCAAGTCGAACTGCAATTCTCCCGGAGACCACCAGTCTTCTAGAAAATCCAGCCCACGCTCTTGTTCGAGAGGAAGCTGTACCTGTCGATACCAATCGGGGGCATGGTGATAGGTTCCGGTGTGGAGGCAATGCACGGCTGGAAGACTATGGTAAGGCTGCCAGGTCACCCTCTTCTCGGTGATCACCGCCACATCGGAAAGCCCACCGTTTTCATGGTGAAGGGCATGATAATCTCGCCCCGTGAGCTTCGGACGTACACGCAGTTCGATTGCATCTGTCGTTGGTGTGAGGAGTTTCCATCTCACCACAACAGTGCTCTGACCCCATACACAGAAGATTTCTCGGCTGACTTCTTGATCGTTGAACGTAAAGATCCAGGTTGGCCAAGGAGTCGACGAAAAGGAAACACAATGCCTGTACCCTTGAGGATGGATCACGCCAGGATACAGATTCGTCGAGATTGAAACGGCGCAACCATCCAGATGAAGCCACTCCTCTAGGTGATTAACCAGTACGTAACGATGGTATTCAGGGGGGCTCGCCACAACCAATAACCCATGATACCGACGCGTGTTGGCGCCAGCCACCGTGCCTGACGCAAATCCCCCGCACCCGTTGGTTTCCAGCCATTCCAGACTCAGCGCACGATCGGAATCGTGGCATTCTTTTTTGCGAATCCGCATCAGCGATCCCTCGTCATTCGTATCTCATGCGCACGAGATACGCTTCACCGTTCGACAGGCTCACGGTCCTGAGCGAAGTCGAAGGACGAATGACGCGTCACCCCTACTCCCCGCTCTGCTGGATAAGCTTGGCAACTAACCCTGTCCATCCGGTCTGATGGCTGGCTCCGATCCCAGCCCCATTATCTCCATGGAAATACTCATAAAATGGGACAACATCTCGCCAGCATGGATCGTCCTGAAATTTCCTAGTCCTTCCATATACGGGACGTCGCCCGGTTTTATCACGGAGAAAGATATGTGTCAGGCGCCGGGAAAGCTCGGAAGCGACCTCGTCCAACGAGACGAATCGCCCAGATCGAACCGGATACTCGACCTTGAAGTCCTCACCAAGGAAGTAGTGAAACTTTTGGAGTGACTCGATGAGCAGATAGTTGACCGGAAACCAAATGGGCCCTCTCCAATTTGAATTACCTCCGAAGAGTCCCGTACTCGACTCAGCCGGTTCATAATCCACCCGATAGTCGCGACCCATGAGAGAGAGCACGTACGGATGATCCTTGTGATAACGCGAAAGAGCCCGAATGCCGTATGGAGAAAGAAATTCCTCCTCGTCCAGCATATATCGCAGCACCGATTTCAACCGCGAACGATTCACGAGCGACAAGAATCGCCGCACTTCGCCATCGTGTGATTGCGTGTCCACATGGATACTGAAATCAGGTCTGTTTTCAATAAACCACTGCATGCGATGCTTGAACCGCGGAAGCTGATCGACCAACTCAGAATCTAAGGTTTCTACGGCAAATAGCGGGATCAGGCCAACAAGAGACCGGACCTTCAGCGGACAAGTCTGTCCGTCCGGGAGGTGCAAGACGTCATAAAAAAACCCATCTTCTCTGTTCCAGAGCTCAATTTTCTCCCCACCGATGTTATTCATGGCTCGGCAGATATAGACAAAATGCTCGAAGAACTTGCTCGCCACATCCTCGTATGCTCGATTGTCACGTGCCAGCTCAAGCGCGATCGACAGCATATTGAGGCAATACATCCCCATCCAACTGGTGGCATCCGACTGTTCAATATGGCCACCGGTCGGCAGGGGAGCACTCCGATCAAAGACGCCGATATTGTCGAGGCCTAAGAATCCTCCCTGAAAGATGTTCTTCCCCTCGGCATCCTTTCGATTGACCCACCAGGTAAAGTTAAGCAGGAGCTTGTGGAACACGCGTTCAAGGAAAACCCGATCACCGACGCCTCTCCGCTTCTTCTCGATTTTATAGACACGCCAGGCCGCCCAGGCGTGAACCGGAGGATTCACGTCTCCAAACGCCCATTCATAGGCGGGAATCTGCCCGTTCGGATGCATGTACCACTCACGGAGCATGAGGATCAGCTGTTCCTTGGCGAAGGTCGAATCAACGAGGGCCAATGGAATGCAATGAAATGCCAGATCCCAAGCAGCGTACCAGGGATACTCCCACTTGTCCGGCATCGAAATGACATCGGCATTATAAAGATGTGTCCAGTCCGAGTTTCGCCCATGCAGTCGCTCTTGGGGCGGATCCGGCATCCCTGGGTCGCCCACGAGCCAGCGTTTCAGATCGTAGTGATAGAACTGTTTACTCCACAGTAGTCCGGCGAAGGCTTGTCGCTGAACGAGCTTTGCATCCGCTGAGAGATGTGCCGGAGCCAGGTCTGCATAGAATTCATCGGCCTCCTGAACTCGTCGTTCAAAAAGTCCATCTATGTGCTGCTTACTGAAGGCGCCTGGATCCGACTCGTTCGTGAGACAGAGATGAACGATATCTGATTCGCCTGGAGCCAACGGCAGTACATAGTGCGCGGCTGCCTTCGAGCCGACCTTCCCGGGATTGACCGCATCAGTCCGTCCATGAATGATGTAGTCATGAAAACTGTCCTTCACGTACTGTGAGCCTTCCTGATCTCCATACAACCGTCGGGAGTTGGTCTCGTTTTCCGTGAACAGCAACGGTGGTTTTCGCTCGCACCAGAGAATGCGCTTGCCGTAGTACTCGTGCTCCAACTCAATAATACTGCAGTCCTTCTCCGAGGTTTCTTCACGCATTCTTGGCCGACGAGCGTCGAGTCCCCACGACCAGGTATTTCTGAACCAAAGAGTCGGCAACAGGGTCAACTCAGCACGTTCAGGCCCCCGGTTCGTGACGTGGATCCTAATAAATAGTTCCTCCGGTGTCGTCTTGGCATACTCCACCATGACATCGAAGTACCGATTCTCATCAAAAACACCCGTATCGATAAGCTCATACTCCAAATCCTGACGTCCACGACGGCGATTCTCTTCAACCAACCTGGCATAAGGAAATTCAGCTTGTGGATACTTATACAAATACTTCATGTATGAATGGGTTGGTGTTGAATCTAAATAGAAATAATATTCTTTGACGTCTTCTCCATGATTACCTTCGTTGCCCGTCACTCCGAACACCCGCTCTTTCAAAATCGGATCGCAGCCATTCCATAGCGCAACCGCGAAGCAGATGTACTGATGCCGATCGGAGACTCCGGCCA
The DNA here is from genome assembly GCF_054902215.1 of Nitrospira sp. CMX1. Taxonomy (NCBI): domain Bacteria; kingdom Pseudomonadati; phylum Nitrospirota; class Nitrospiria; order Nitrospirales; family Nitrospiraceae; genus Nitrospira; species Nitrospira sp. CMX1. The sequence continues at coordinate 182,224 of NZ_JBUBKD010000040.1, forward strand.
GTCCGTCTTCATTCCAACGATAGGCGCGGGAGCGAGCGTGGTCATGAGAAAAAGATTCCCACGCAGTGCCATAAGGACTGTAATCTTCTCGAACCGTCCCCCAGGCCCGTTCGCTTAAGTATGGCCCCCAGCGTTTCCAATGCTGTTTACGGAGAGCATCCTCTTCCAGCCGTCGCCGTTCGACGCCATGAGACGCTTGGGAACGAAAAGATTTCCGAACTGCTTTCCCCATAAGACCCCCCGCTCTCCCCACACAAGCTCGCAGTGCACGACGGCCACAATGCACTCAATAGACAACGGAATCAAGCGTGCAAGCCGTCCAGGGACTTTCACTCAAGTGCCTCTTCGGTCTCTTGTCCCATTGTCTGAATTGGCCGGGATCAACCACGCGCGGCACTCTCCCACGCTCCGACAAATGCAGGGTTAGCCTGACGAGATAAGGGGAAAACCTATATCACTCGAGAGTACGATGAAGAACGACAGGTAGGCAAAACGATTAGAAACTCAACTCCAGATCACTTGTTCCTGGTTTAGGAGGTACTCAATCACTTCAATACTATTCCTCATCTGGATTTGGGCCTGTTCGGACATGGGAAGTACGGCACCGACTAATTTCCCCGACTCCATATCCATAAGTGAGGGAATTCTCTCGCCCGACAGTTTTTCGAGGTTGCTTCGGAAACTAGCCAAGGACGACCTCCTGGTTGAATCTTTCTCGGCAGGCTCAAGCCGTTACTTGAGTCAGGAAACGCACAGGAAGGTATCGGTCGCGCATCAAAGAATATCAGACGCATCTCAGAGAGCGGAACAAGCTCTCATCTAATTGTTTTTAATGATATTTCTACCGAGCCGCTGCCGATCGACGAGGCGGGAGCGCTCCAAGATGAGGAAACCCACCCACATTGAGGAGAGTGGAATCAGGCTGTAGGTGATAGTCATCGCGTTCGGTATCAACAAAGCGAGGGTCCGCAAAGATATCAGAGCTGGCTTTCAACTCCGGAGCAGGACGATTCGGCGAGCCAGTTCGCATATAGTCAGCCTCGCCGTTGAAGAGAAGGTTGTAACCAACCTTCGTCTGACTCGAGGGGGCGATCAGAAAACCAACCCGATTGAAACTGAGAATGTTCCCCATGGCCTCAATCCTCGAGGTGTCAAGAAATGCTGCCCCACTGCCGTTTTTCACCAATGTATTGTTCACCAACACCGCAGCAGACTGATCACCCACGACGACCGCCTCATAGAGGCTTCTGGTAATCACGTTGTGCTCAAGACGAACAGACGACTTCCCAGTTACGTTGATACCATAATCGTTATCATGGATAAAATTTCGAACCAGAACGGCCTGGGAATCAGAAAAGTGTGCGCCGGTCGTCTCGCTTCCGCCGATGATACAATCCTCTATTCGAACTTCTTGGACCTGTTGGCTGAAGACCATGCCCTTGACATGAAGTTGACGGAGCACGATGCGGTTGCCGTTAAACATGCCAAGCGCATGGCCCCCATGCTCGTTGATCGTTAGACCGCTGATCTCAATATCCGTGGCACCATAAGGCCACTTGCCCACATGCAGGACACCCACCATCTGCCCTCGACCTTGCAGAACAACCTTCTCAACCCCAGCGCCGACAATCTTGATCTTTTCCTTACTATGGATGGTGAGGTCCTGAGGATACACTCCGGCCTTGATCAACACCGTGTCACCTTTCCCCGCACTGTCAACAGCCTCTTGTATCGAGGAGAACTCACCCGACCCGTCCAGTGCGACGGTGATCGTCCGTGAACTGGATACCACGCCCTCCGTTCCAGTCACGGCAACCCCGGCACCACCAAAAAAACAGATAAGGAACAGCAGAAATCGATACATAACAAAACTCATACAAGCGGAGAACTGCGGATGTCAATCTCAGTTTGTCGTCATGTCTGACGCATGATAAGCTCCGCCACTATGATCCTGATCGGACTCACCGGAGGTGTGGCAACCGGGAAAAGCACCGTGGCAAAGATGTTCAAGGAATGCGGGGCCATTGTCATCGACGCAGATGCATTGGCACGAGAGGTCGTCCGGCCTGGCAAGCCGGCCTGGCGAGAGATTCGACGTCGGTTCGGGCAATCCATCTTGAACGCTGACCGAACGATTAACCGGCAAGCCCTCGGGTCACTCGTGTTCCGCCATCCAATGCAACGACGAGTGCTTGAACGTATCGTCCATCCCCGTGTCGCGCGCGAACAAATAAAACTGACCAGAGAGGCAGCTCGAAAGGATCGACATGCCGTCGTCATCTATGATGTTCCTCTGCTGTTCGAAGCCGGCATCGACAAACGAGTGGAGAAAACCATCGTCGTTACCGTCGACCAGAATACTCAAATCGCCCGTCTCAAGAAACGAAACGGCCTCACCCGCGCGGAAGCACTCCGACGCATTCGTAGCCAAATGCCGCTGACACAAAAGATTCGCAGAGCCGATATGATCATTGACGGAACGTTGCCTCGTGCAGTGGGCAGGAAGCAGGTGCGAAACGTTTTCGAGGTGCTCTCTAAACTGGCATCATCCAAGGCTTCGCCTCCGATGAGGTAGACTCGAGTCATTGTTCTCCGAGTGAGTGCATACCACAACACAAGCCATTGCCTATCCGTTTCTCGCTTTCATCCTATCGCCGGGCACCTCCTACCGTCTCATTCCCACACTGTGTTAAAGTTCCCACATGCGTCACGTCGTCATCATCGGTTCGGGTCCAGCTGGTTTGACCGCTGCGATCTATACCGCACGGGCCAATCTGTCCCCTCTGCTCATCGAAGGGTGGCAATCGGGCGGACAACTCACCACCACGACGGAAGTGGAAAACTATCCTGGATTCGCGAAAGGCGTCACGGGACCGGAGCTGATGAAGGACATGCGGGCTCAAGCAGAACGGTTCGGGTCGGAGTTTGTGACCGGCGACGTGACGGCGGTTGATTTCAGGAAGCATCCTTTCAGCATCACAATCGACGGCGAGCGAACAATCCAGGCCAAGACCGTTGTCATCGCCACCGGTGCCTCTGCCATTCCGATTGGCCTGTCAAACGAAAAGCGGTTGACCGGTCACGGAGTATCCACCTGCGCCACCTGCGATGGATTCTTCTTCAGAGGGAAAGAGCTTGTGGTGGTTGGCGGCGGAGACAGTGCGATGGAGGAAGCAACTTTTCTCACCAAGTTTGCGACGAAGGTCTCCATTGTCCACCGTCGTGACAAACTCAGGGCGTCGAAGATCATGCAAGATCGGGCAATGAAAAACGAGCAGATTGCCTTTGTATGGAATTCCGTGGTCGAAGACATCCTCGGCAATGAAGTGGTCACCGGCGTACGCCTGAAAAATATCGTGACCGGTAAGACGACGGACCTCGCATGCGAAGGAGTCTTCGTCGCCATCGGCCATCGACCGAACACTACCCTCTTCACAGGCCAACTCGACATGGACGAAAAAGGTTACATCCGGACTCACCACGGCACCGCCACTGGTGTCCCTGGCGTCTTTGCTGCAGGAGATGTCCAAGACTCCACGTACCGCCAAGCCGTCACGGCAGCTGGTACAGGCTGCATGGCGGCGATTGATGCGGAGCGATTCCTCGAAAGACTCGGAGAGTGAATCGTCGCTTGTGAAGCGTATCTCGTTCATGACAATGCTGTACACAGCCTTTCTTGTCCTCGCTTCACGTTTCACGAACGACAAGCCCTGTACGTTATGAAATGCGTCATCGCCCATTATCACGAACTTGCCCTGAAGGGTCACAATCGAGACTACTTCGAGCAAAGCCTCGTCACAAACATTCGAACTGCCCTGAGGGATTTGGGAATTCGGCAGGTTCAAAACCTCCATAGCCGCATCCGTATTGAGCTTCCGCCAGAAACGGACGTGGATGTCGTTCGAGATCGGCTTGTTCGCGTGTGCGGCATTGCAAACTTTTCGCTGGGTCGCGTGATTCCGTTACAGTTAGGAAACCCTGATCTTGAAGCGCTTTCCGCGGCTGCGGTTGCGGAGCTCCAGGCCAAATCGTTCCAGACCTTTCGCGTCACCGCGAAGCGAGCCGATAAGCGATTAGCGTTGACATCGATGGATATTGAAAAGGCGATCGGTGCCGCCATCTGTGTACAAACCGGGAAAAAAGTCAGCCTGAGACAGCCAGACTTAACGATCTACATCGAACTTCTGACAAAAGATGCATTTTGTTCAGCAGAAAAAGTCGAAGGTCCTGGAGGTATGCCGGCTGGCGTCAGTGGGAAGGTGGCCTGCCTCATCTCGGGTGGGATCGACTCGCCGGTTGCCGCCTACCGTCTCATCAAGCGAGGCTGCCACGCCTCATTCATTCACTTTTCTGGCCGACCGTTGGTCAGTCGAGCATCTGAGGATAAGGTCCGAGACCTTGTACAGACCCTGACCCAGTATCAATATCACGCACACCTCCATGTCATCCCGTTTGGAGAAATTCAGCGTGAGATTGTCCTGACTGCACCGGCTCCATTCCGGATCGTACTGTATCGACGGATGATGATCCGGATTACGGAGGAGCTGGCCAGGAGGGAGAACTGTTGGGCCTTGGTAACCGGCGATAGCCTCGGCCAAGTGGCTTCACAGACCCCTCAGAACATCTGTGTGATTGAAGATGCGGCAGAACTGCCGATCCTCCGCCCACTGATCGGGATGGACAAACGTGAGATCATCGACGAAGCCAGACGGCTCGGTACCTATGAGACATCCATTGAGCCAGACCAGGATTGCTGCAAGCTCTTTGTGCCTCCCCACCCAAGCACCAAGACTCGTCTGGATGACGTACTGAGAATTGAGCGCATGCTGGATATCTCGACGCTGGTCAAGCGCGGACTCGAGCAAGCCGAATTGACTGAATTGTCGTTCCCCCGTTCGGCAACATAACTCTGCATCGAGAAAAGCGATGATGGGGCAATTGAAGGCATGGTGGATGGGTGGGTATCCGAGGTCGCACTCACAGGGGTTGCTCCCTCCCCCAACAGAGAGGGCAGATACATGCGGTGTTCTGTCTCGTCGCCGGGAACAAGTCCTAGGGCTCCAGGTTGAGCAAGCTCTGTTTGGCGGAGAGGGTGGGATTCGAACCCACGGTCGAGTTACCCCGACAGCAGTTTTCGAGACTGCCCGATTCGGCCGCTCTCGCACCTCTCCGTTATGACAGATCGTCGGCTGGATTGATTATCGAGCGGATGAGGAGTGCATACCCGATGATTGTGCCGAGCTTACCGTGGTCCATGCAGTTTTGCAATGGCCTCACATGACTCCCGCAACTTTTTCTCCTCCATAACATTCGGCCTTTCCTCTGAGTACCCTCCTCAGCTCAACCATCGCCAAGGTATCTCGTGCGCAATACCGCAGTAAGGCTTCTCGTATGGCCTCCCGTTCCACCCAATCGGTTTCGACAAAGACCATGCGATAATACTCCGCAGCCGCATGCCCTCCTTCCTGAATCGCCAGATCACCATACCCAAGCGATGGCACCACCGCCGGCAACACGGATTTGATCGAGTATGATCCGTTAAAGGCAGGATGGTAGTAATGATCCTTGATCACCGGAAGCAGGTCCCACAGCCGTTTCCCAATCTCTTGAAACGCGGATTTAAACTCAGGGAACGTGTCCGCCAGTTGGCGAATGAGCCCGGCTTCATATGCCGAGTACACCAGGATGCTGCCGGAGTTGCCGAGCGACTCGATCAATGCCTCAGCCCAACGCCGGCGAGGTTCAGATGCTTCAGCATGGAGAAACTCCTGATGAATGACCTCACCGGATTCCAGTTCAATATGATTGGACCATTGAACCGGAAGGGCCTGATAGGGCCTGGTAAAGGGAAACCGTGGGACTGCCAACATCACGGTTTCCGCATCGAGATGGTGGATGGGGTAGCGGAGAGAACGAAGCAGTGAACCCAATTCCGACGAAACCCATTCCACGTTGCTCTTGACCTTTTGCTGTGTATCCGACAATCGGGTTCCCTCCGGAATATCGTCGATTGTCGTGATCCCCTGCCGGACCAGCTGACTGACCATCTCTTTCTTCCCCGGCAGGTGATAAATCCAGCGTTGCGGCTTGTCCTTTGTACAATGGGCCCAGAACGGACATTCATAGGGACTGTGGCAATGCTGATCTGGTTCAATCATTGGAGCGGCCACCCCCAACAACATGGCTTTCATGGCGGCCAGTCGTTCCAGCACCAGTATTTGTCTGGCTGTCACTGCCTCCGAAACATTTTCGACTGAAAAGAGTGCCTGTAGATCAACCCCACCACCATCGTAACGGTAGCTTGTGTTGATATGCATCAGGCAGGTCGCACCCAGCCTTACCCCGGCACCTTGGACGATAGCGCTCTGAACCGCCAGATCATCGACGTGCACATCTTTGACTCGTGTCGAGGACTTTACTTCGATCAAACGCCAACAAGGGGACTCCCCCGAACCAGTCTGGACACGCTCGAGAATATCGACGCGGACGAGTACCCCGTCGTGCTCAAACGCTCCCTCAAAGATGGCGGGAATCGTGGAATCTTGAAGCAGCGCTGCAGTCTCCGCGACTGCAGCCTCTCGCTGACGGAATCCTGCTTTTACGAGGACGCCGCCGGGAAAGCGCTGTTGCGCCAGAACACCGATTTCGGTCCCCATATCTAAGATCGCTTGCGTCGACGCATCCGGAGGCGTCGCCAGGGCAGGCTGATGAATTTCCAGATAGAGTCGTTTGTGACATTGCAATCCAGAGAGAAACTTCGATTTTGACAGCCGCGGTGGTGCGGCAGCTCTAGAGATCCTGTTATGAGCATCCACTATCAAGGTTCTATCCATGAGGCAATCGCTGATTTCTCACATGGTCGATGAAGAATCTCTGTTAGGATAACGCCCCATGGGCAACGGTGTCACTCAAATCAGACGGGCCGTCATGACTTTAGCACTGCCCGTCACACTCACCACGCTGCTCCAGCGGGCGGAAGGCATTGTCGCCGTCTTTTTAGTCGGCGGCCTCGGGGCTACGTCAATCGCCGCAGTCGGCCTCGGGCAACTGCTGGCATTCGTCGCCACGACGCTGGTCTCCGGAATCTCAGTTGGCACGAATGTGATCGTGGCCCAGCTCTGGGGAGCAAGACGGCGACAGGATGCGGGAGAAGCAGCCCGTCACTTCCTCTGGCTTTCGCTCGGCATCGCAATTCTATTAGCCAGCCTTGGAATCGCCGGCAATCGATTCGTGATGCAGCAACTCGGTGCAGAATCGGCCGTTATTGAACTCGCTCTCCCCTATTCGACCCTCATCTTTCTGGTGATCCCCTGCACCATCCTCATCCAAGTCCTGTCCTCGATTCTTCAAGGTACCGGCGACACCAAGACCCCCATGTATGGCCTCATCGCCGTGAACCTCCTGCATGTGGCCCTTGCCTATCCGCTCATCTATGGGCAATGGGGTGTTCCTGCATTGGGATTGAAGGGTGCAGCGATCGCCACGGGTCTTGCTGAAACGGTAGGGGTACTCTACCTCGTGTTCCGTTGTGGTCCCATCTTGAAAGAATCGTCTAAATTGCGCCTGGACCTCATTCGCTCAATCTGGGACGTGGGAGCCTCTGTGTCCGGAGAACGCATCGTGCAACAAGCCGGCATCTTTATCTACACCAAACTCGTCCTCCTCTATGGCACCGCCGCCTATGCGGCACACCAAGTCGGACTCTCAATTGAATCCTTTTCCTTTCTCCCGGGCTATGGACTGGCCATTGCGGCCGCCACGATGGTCGGGCAGAGCATCGGAGCCGGAAAATACACCAGAGCGAAATTGGAGAATTGGGAGGCCAATCGGCTGGCAATCGTCATCATGACCGGAATGGGACTCCTCTTCTTCTTCGTTCCCGCTACATTGTTTCGGGCATTCACCACCGACGAAGCCGTCGTCGAACTTGGAACGATGTTTCTCAAGATCGTCGCCCTCTTGCAGATCCCGCTCGCCCTCACCATGGTCCTGTCTGGGTCATTGCGCGGCGCCGGTGACACGCGGTTCATCATGGGTGCCACCATGATCGGCATGTGGGGTGTCCGCGTGCCGTTGGCACTCATGGCTGCCCTCTGGGCACGCCAATCGGTCTTCTACATCTGGGCAGCGATGATTGCAGACTGGACCGTGCGGATGGGGCTGTTGCTCTGGCGATATCAGTCCGAGCGGTGGCGGCAAATTCAGGTGATTCGCTGAAGGACAAGAGGCTGTCACGGGGCTTCCACTATCCCCACCTCCTCGAGTCCATCTTCTACCAAAAACTCGATTTCTCCGGTGGTGATGTCATACATCGCACCAACGATTCCAAGACGTCGTTCACGAACCAAGTTGTCGAGCGTCCGACTCTGCTTCCGTAGTTCCTTAACCACACGCAGGACATTTCGTCTGGCAACAGCATCCGTGATCGCTCCTACACCAGGCGAAGATGGTTCCACAGTCGGCTGATTGGCGACACCTGCTGCAGACCGCTGAATCTCGGTCACAATAGCATCCAAATGCTGACATCCTGTCGCGTCGGCAGCGGTCAGGTGCGAGCCCGAGAGTTTCATAGCAGCGGAGACCGCCCCGCATCCGGTATGTCCTATCACGATCATGAGTTTTGCCCCTGCCACCGCACAACCGTATTCTGCACTCGCCAACACCTCCCGGCTTGTGATGTTGCCGGCCACACGAATACTAAAGATGTCTCCCATGCCGAGGTCGAAGATCAACTCCACAGGGGTACGGGAATCGATGCAACTGAGTGCGACGGCCAGTGGATGTTGTGCCACTGCCGTAGCCCGGACTTGTCGGTTAAAGTCTCGGGTTAGTCGCCGCCCAGTGCGGGCTCGCTCGTGGCCGTCCTTCAGAATCTGCAGAACCTGCTGCGGCGTGATGACATCTTGAAGTTCGCGAGTCGAATAATCCACATAATGAATCAGATCCTCAAGGTTGTACTCACTTCGAAATCCGGCAAGACTCACCTCGACTCCGTGGGCCGGTCCTGTTTGTTCCGTGAAGTCCCGAATCAAGTCAAGCACATCCGGATCGATATAGTCCGTATTCTGCGCGTCAATGAGCACGCGGCCGTCACGAGGCACTTCGTGCAGGACTTTAGACAGTGCGGCACGATTCAGAAAGCTGACCTGGTTGGCGAGTTCGATATGCACAACATCACCACCCAGATATTTCTCGACAAAGCGGTGCACCGGGCGACGCATATTGCTATTAAGGATAAAGCTGATGGCCACAGCAAGTCCAAGGACGATCCCGATCAAGAGATCCGTCACGACAATCGCAATTACCGTTGCCGCAAACGGGATGAATTGGTAGCGGCCTTCGCTCCACATTTGCTTGATAAGGGCGGGACTGGCCAGTTTGATGCCAGTCATCAATAAAATGGCTGCCAGGCAAGATAAGGGAATGCTATTCAGCCAGGTCGGGATGAGCGGAACACTCACGAGAAGCAACGTGCCGTGAATGATCGCAGCTAATTTTGTCTTACCGCCGGCATTAATATTGACGGAGCTACGGATGATCACGGATGTAACGGGGAGTCCACCGACGAACCCACAGAGGATGTTTCCAATGCCTTGCGTGACAAGTTCTTGACTTGACGGTGATGTGCGTTGCTGCGGGTCAAGCCGATCGGTCGCATTCAGATTGAGCAGGGTTTCCAGCGAGGCCACAAGAGCCAACGTAATCCCCGCGGTATAGATCGCAGGATTCATCCATTGCGAGAAATCCGGTCGAGGAAGAAGTCCGAACAACTCAGCCAAATCGCCAGCCACTGGCACCTGAACCAGATGGCTCGGCTTGATACTCCAGGGCTCGCCAAGGTGCTCGAACCACAATCCCGTTGCAATACCAAACAGCACCACGGCAACGGGAGCGGGAAAGAGAGACGTTTTTAACGGCTTCCAATTGTCCCAGAGAGCGAGCACCGCGACAGACACCAGGCCGACAATGGCAGCACCCAGTTGAAAATCCCCAAACATGTAGAAGAGTTCGGAAAACGTCGTCTCGAGATCCGTCTGGGAAAAGGACATGTCTCCTTCCGGGTCGGAGTCATGCCCGACGAGGTGTGGAATCTGTTTAAAGATGATGATCACGCCGATCGCAGCCAGCAGCCCTTTAATCACGCTGGATGGGAAGAATTCGGAGATGAACCCTCCTTTGGCGATGCCGATGCCGATTTGGACCATTCCGGCAAGAATCACGACCATCAGAAAAGATGAAAATGAACCGAGTGAGAGAATCTGCGCCGCCACAACAGCTGATAATCCGGCTGCTGGGCCGCTCACACTGGTGTGGGAGCCACTGAGGAGTCCCACCACGGTGCCACCGACAATCCCCGCTAACAACCCCGACACCAACGGAGCACCGGAGGCCAGCGCGATCCCAAGGCAGAGCGGTAGCGCCACAAAGAACACCACAACACCTGACTTCACATCGGCTAAGACAGTAGAAACCATGCTACTCATCGGTGATGTCGCAATCTATTGATCCCTTGGAACGAGGCATTCCAGTACTACCAATGCCATCGCCGGTCAGAATACCTCTGACCGGCGATAGAGGAACGCGGCCTCTTGGATCCCTAGAACCGGCCGGCACCTCGGGTAGGAAAGTGTTTTCTGACCACGCTCTTCACAGAGGTTTCAAGTGGAGCCACCTGAGTGGGACAACCCTGAGCTCCATAAATCTCGCCCATATTTTCATGGGTGATCCCTTTCTCATGACTGACCTGCCGTGTCATCCACCCCGTAAAGAATCCTGTTTGCATCTCAAGATCCAGAGTGCCCAGTGCAGTACATTCTCGTTGCCGAATAGTAAACGTGGTCGGCAGCACGGTGTGCCAAATGCCTCGTGTGCCTGCCAAGCTGATGTCGGTGACACGATAGGAACCGACCGGAAGTCGCACGGCGAACAGACCGTCAATAGGAAGATGACCGATCATCAGGCGAGTTCCCGTCGCTTCCTCTTCAACCCACCATTTCATCTCTTTCGGCCAGCTAAGCCCTTCTGATGGTGACTTTCCATCTCTGGTGAGATGAATTTTACCCAGTAACAGTCCGTGATCTTCATCTGGGATCACAATCTGCGATGGTGAGAGCGGAATCCTGAGGCTCGCACAACCCACGACCATACTGACAACTAGGACGGAGATACCCATAACGAAACCACGATAAAGTATATTCTTGTTCATGACGGTCTTCCTTTCATTGTTGCGCCTCTGATCGGTCTAGCCTAACGGAGTGTTTCACCGATGATCTGAGTGGAGCCCTAGAGATCGAACACCTATTTCCCCCGATCAGTTGATCATGATTCGCGCGACTGAATTCTTGCTCATGAAGCACATGGCGCGAAATCCACCCGGTAACAAACCCCACCTGCATCTGAAGCATCGAGGTCCCTAGCGAGGTACACTCCCATGGCCGTATCTCAAAGGCCGTTGGAAGCACGGTGTGCCAGGTCCCCTCAGAACTGCGGAACCTCATTGTTGTGACACGGTAGGACCCAACAGGAAGTCTCACCACAAATGGGCCATCCATAGGCAAATGTATCGTCAAAGACCGTTTGCCATGTGTGACCTCTTCAATATGCCATTCCATCTCATTCGAGTGATTGAATTCCTGGGCTTGACCTTGCCCATTTCGATTAAAACTCATGACCAAGTGATTTGTTCCAAGGAGTACACCGTGATCGTGATCTGCCTGCTTTCTCTCTAGAGCTAAGAGCGGAACGACCTCGGCCGTAGAATCAAAGGACATATCAGTGATCAGAAGGAACAGAACTATGAGGGAAATAGATCGATACGCCGAGCAATTCATGACCCCATCCTTCTCTGTAAAAACACTCCATCGCATACTGAACGATTAACGGGCTACCAACTTCCCGTTGGTAGCCACAGTGTCTTTCAGAATTGCTGATCGTTTTTGATACACAACGGATTGAACGCTGCATGAAAGCCTTCAAAGGCCTGTTTCACGCAGAACGTCTCGACGTTGTCGTATTGAGTTGAAGCAGAGTACCTAGAGGGAAGGAGGATGGAATACGGATGTAGTCAAAAGTGGCAAACGTCGCACGGAATACAACTCAGTGACCGAGGTCAGAAATCTAGGCCGCTCCGGCTCGGCTGAGAGGGACACAGCCGTATGATCTTCCGAGGCGGGCTCCAACTTCCCAAGTGCATCGGAGCTCAGCAGGTCCACGAACGTAGCCGGTACTCCAAGCATCTGTACGACAACACAGCAACAGAGCAGCACGACCAAACATGCGAACCCTCTTGCTTGAGATGAGGAGCATAATTCTATTCGGTTCATCAAACTCATGATGTCAATGTACCATATGAGAAACACGCTGTCATGCACGCGGTCGATACGACCTCAGTCGATACTGGTTGAGGCACGCACAGAGCTTTCCTGCACTCGATTGATCATCAACCCTTGGACCAAGATTGAAAACACGACGACGGCATACGTGATCGTCACAAGGTCACCACGAGATGGGCTCGGTAGTAGAGAAAGGGCCAGCGCGACGTATACTCCGCCGCGCTGGCCGCTCCATGTCAGGATCGTCACCGTGCGGGCTGTAAACTCCCGGACGAGGCTGAACAGCCTGATCTGGAGCATGACCTCAACCAGCGTGCTGCCAATGCCAACGAAATGGCCGAACGAGTCCAGTTAGATACGACTTGATGGCGACGAACCAGTGTGCTCCCGTGGCTTGAGCTGATGTCCCATATCGTCAATTCCACCTATGAACCCGTTTGATTTCGACTTTTCTTCTTCCACACCAATGACCGTCCCCGTCTGGGTATTAATGCGGATCTCCATCACCTGTTTCTCTCGCGTGACAACCGCCACTTCCCAAATCGATCGATCGTCCTTACAAGTGCGGCCAGAGCGACCTTTACGGACAATTCTGTGACCTGGCCATGAAACTCTATGTATTGCAGTCGTCACGCCGTTGGAGTTGCGCCCGCAACGTTTTTCTGGTCCTCTCGATATAGTCACCGCGCATGGTATCAATCTCATTCGGGCGACTCCTCACGATGTAGCCGCAACCAGAGTCCGGCCCGATGTACACTGAGCCAAGCACCGGTGCACGGAAGAATACAAAGTTGGCTATCTCAAGTTCTAAGTACTTCGTTCTGAATAGCATGGGTCTCCACTGTTTCACGAAATCCGACATTGATGGAATATCCTGAGCTCGCAGAACCGTTCACGGCGTATCAATAGCATGACACGCAAACAAGCCATGCCTGAACGTCCCAGCAGAGCGCGTACATCAACTCGATAGAATAGAAACGAAGACTACCCTTGAGGGGGATGAAAGACTGTGGTCGAGAAGATTGGAACGTGACGTGTGGATTGACTCTCCACATGTAAACGAGAACGGTTCGGAATCCCCGGTTCTGGTATGCTCGGAGGAATAGAGAAATCTTCTGAAAGCGATTCCACCGGCGTATCCTGCGTCAGCAGGCCAAGCAGAGTGACGGATACCCCAAGCATTTGGAAGACCACGCAGAGGCAGACGAAAACAACCAGAACAGCCGAGGCAGTTCCCTGCGGCACAAAACGACGGGCGATGCGACGAATCCACATCACGGCTGCAACATACTCCACTCTACACGCTGGTGCAAGCCAGGTCCAAAAGGTCCATCATATAGAATGGTCTCGATGAGATGATCAATGAGGCTACGCACATTCAAGTCCTTCGCTGATCCGACCAGGCAAAAGCTGCTCCAAAACAGGTGCCGGCCACAGCAGCTTGGATAAAGGCATTGTCAGCAGGAACCGCGATGGCCCACCACACGATGGCTGCCAACAACCCTGAGACCCCGCCAAGAAAAATCTTGCCCCCTGCAAGCTTGAGCCAATCTGTAAAGGTGACCCAAGCGACCATGTACACGACGCCAGCTGCCATCGACGCCCAGAGATACATGAGGTCGCGCTTGAACAACCAGACTTGAATTGCTCCAGCGAGACTGCCGAGAATGAGCCCAGTGACGGCTCGTTTGATGAATACGGAATAGTGAAACGTTGAATCAGACAATTCACCCTCCCCTCTATAATCAAACCCGACCATACAGCAGCCGGCTGTCGAATAGTCCCTGAGTACCCAATCAATACAACCAGACCTGTCCGCCCGATCGGAGCGCGACTCCCGACTGCGGCGTCACCTGTTCGATACCAAAGAACGAACGACGCTCCGGCCGCATCAGATACAACCGAACAGCCTCCACCACTGCTTGAGCCTCGCGCGGTCCCGGGACCCGTTCTCCCAGAATCTCCTGCCAGGCCGTGCGCCAGTATGACGGCCGCACATGGATGGGATCGAATCCATACCAGGCAGGATCAAGTTGGAAAAATTTTGCACCATAGACTGAGGACAACGTCACCAACCCTTCGTGCACATCTTCGGCTCGGTCGATGACTTGGCCCAGCGTAAGCCGACAAGACGGCACGAGCATCGAACGGAATGCCAGAAATTTGAACTGCGAGAGCCGGTAGACACTGGCAAGCGGCAACCCCGTGAGCACGATATCCTGTGTCACACGAGCCAGACGACGAAGAGCCTCTTCAGCCCAGCTCAACGTTCGCTCGACGGAGAAGCCATACAAGATATCATTGCCAATGTCTGTGACAAGCGCCCTCGTAGTCGTCGGGGGACGCTGCTCCAACTCCGCCCAGAGCCCGGACTTGAGAATACCGGGCAGCGTGCGGAACAGAAATTGGCTTGGCGCTCCATACGATCGCCCATGACCAAGCGCCGCAAATATTTCAACCTCCGGTCCCCATACTGATCGAGCCGTTGAGACAATCGTCCGGAATCCCCGAGTGAGGTTGCTGGCGCCAAGGGCGATGATCCGTGCCATCTCCCCCCCATCCGAATCATGGGTTCGGGGGACAGGTCGTTTGCCTCGTATCTCTCCCCGGCCCCTTTGTGATTTCAATCCGCGTGACTCCTTTGACGTTGGCGCACAAATCGCCGAGTCCAGGCGTCACCAGACGGAACGGCCCACCATTCGTATCCGGTAAGGCAGCTCCACGCAGCTCGTAGAGCAACACCCCAAATTCTTTTGCCTGTTGCAGCGTCAAACAGGCTGAGTATTTTCCATCCGATGCATGGAAGGCCACATGATCCGCTTCGATCGCCAATGCCGGAACATCCAGGAGTCCCTTCAGCCGAATCCCCTGCCCCTGCATCCCAGGCATGACCGTGGAAATATCAAGCTGGTGCTCTGCCGGCAGCGCCGCAAGGGCCGCTCGATCGAAGGAGACTGGTTGGACCACGGCACCTTCGATCCGAACTCGATCGGGACCGGTCGGTTCCTTCTCCGTGATCGTCTTGATCATCGCCGTCAGGGCTTCGTTCACCGGCGTGGGAATACCCAGCGCTCGCCCCTTCTGAACGATAAAGCCGTTAAGATAGTCGATTTCAGTCCGCCGTCCTGCCTTCCAATCGTCATACATCGACGTATGAATATCGCGAATTTCCTGCGTCGCTTTCACGACCCGTTCCGGCATGTCCAACGGTAACGGAACCTTCATCGCCGCAGAGATCGCCGAAACTTCACCGACGATCTGCCGGATCACGCCCGTCATTTCCGGATGGTCGAGTGCTTTGGCCACGTGGTCGTCGATGAGTACTGTAATCGGATTGAACACGCAGTTCCAACACATCTTCTCCCACTTACTCCGTCGAATATCTTTGGACAGGTGACAGGGAATATTGGCCGACACAAACGCATCGCGAACCCGGAGAAGGCGATCACTCTCATGTCCCATGAATTCGCCGATCGCGACGGCGCCTTTCTTGTAGTGATCAATCACGCCGGGTTCAGCGATTTTCGAATAGATATACGCCACACCACCGATGACGCAATCACGATGGAGTCGCGCTGCCAGACGGTCTTCGGTATCAATCCCGTTCTGTAACGTCAGGATAACCGTCTTCTCCGTAAGCACCGGCTCGATCTGAGTCAACACTTCATCGAGATCATAGGCCTTCACACCGAGTATGATGAGATCCGGCCGAGGAAGTGCGCGTGCATCCGCAGCAGCTTGAGGCCTCACCGTAAAGGTTCCATCGGCACTGCGTATCGTCAATCCATTCCGTTTCACGGCCGCCAACGTCTTGGGCCGCAATAAGAACGACACATCCGGATTCGTCTTGGCCAGTCGTGCCCCGAAAAATCCGCCGACCGATCCGGCACCGACCATCAAAATCTGTTTCATGCCGTCATCCTTCTGGTTGCAGAAAAAATGCAGCGTACTATAGCATGCGGTTGCACAGAGACGCAGCCCGCCCAGAGGAGACCGGACAGATCATGCCACTTGGTTCTAATTTCGGGCTTGTGAGACAACACCTCGCCGCTGCCCGGAATATCACCGTGCTGACCGGTGCAGGGATTTCAGCAGACAGCGGTGTGCCGACCTTTCGCGGCGAGGACGGATTGTGGCGCAGCTACCGGGCAGAAGATCTCGCCACGCCGGAAGCCTTTGAGCGCGACCCGCGACTGGTGTGGGAATGGTACAACTGGCGACGTGAGCTGATCGCGACCAAACAGCCGAATGCGGCCCACCTGGCAATCGTAGAATTAGAGCGTCGCGCTCCGGCCTTTTGGTTGATTACGCAAAACGTCGATGGGTTGCATCGAGATGCCGGTTCACGGAATCTCTCGGAGATTCACGGCAATATCTGGAAAGTCCGCTGCATCGGCTGCAACGTGGTGGACGAAAACCGTGACGTTCCGATCTCCATCCCACCGACCTGTCGCCATTGTGGGTCTCTACTGCGTCCCCATATCGTCTGGTTCGGGGAGTCCTTACTCACTACGGATCTCCGGCAATGCTCCACGGCCCTGAGAAGCTGCGATCTTCTGCTCGTCATCGGCACATCCGGCGTTGTCTACCCAGCCGCCGGCTTCGCTGCTGTCGCCAAAGAAACCAGCGCATTCGTCGCCGAAATCAATCTAGACCCCACACCACAGTCATCGCTGGTCGATGTTTCCCTGCACGGTCGTGCCAAAGACCTTGTCCCACTCCTACTCGATCCGATGTAGCAAGGGGAATAGCTCATCCAGACTCCTGATACGTAGAACGTCACCCGGTTGTTCATTCCCCTCACGGTCAATCAGGGCAACGTGCAGTCCGGCCTTCCGTCCACCCTCCACATCCTCTCGAAGGCTATCGCCGACATGCAACGCCTCTTCCGGATCCACGGCATGTTTTTCCAACGCACTGAGAAAAATCTGTGGCGCCGGTTTCACTGCTTGGGCCAAACTCGAGATTGTCACGGTATCGAAGGCTTCAGCGATGCCGAGTCCCCGCAACACGCCAAAAAGCCGGGAATCAAAATTGGAAATAATCCCCAATTCCAACCCCTGAGCTTTCAGCCGAACCAGAGTCGACATCGTCTCAGGGAACAAGCGCCAGGATCCGTGATCTTCAAAGACACGAAACACGTGATCGAAAAACTCGTCGAACCGCTCAAACATGCCGACTCGATAAAAGACGTTGTGGACGATATCGAACCACCACAATCGTTCACTCTGCTTGAGCCGTACCGGATCCATCGTGGCAAACACCGGTGGCGGAGCTTCGCGAAAGGCTCGGCGAAACGCCTGGGTGATCGCGGCGAGCGAGTCCGATTTCTGTAAAAATCCAAACTTGACCGCATGCTGCAGATAGATCTCACCGACTGACCCTTGCACGTGAAAGAGGGTATCGGCCGCATCGAAAAACACGACACGTATCGAGGCACTCATTGTGAGACTCCCACATATTTAAATTGCCCGCGGGGTCGCATGCCGAACGGCATCGTCAACTCACCCATCTATTTGCTGGTTTTCTTGACAAAGCATACCCCCCTTGCTAGCTTCGAAGAAACTCTAAAAAGATGGAGCGCGTCACATGACTTCGCCGATTTTTGTCGTAGATAGCAGCCCCGCCGTCAGACGACTGGTCGAACAAATCTCCACTCCGGAAGGGTTTGAGGTCCTTGGGTTTCAGGACGGCCCAACCGCACTCGAGGCCGCTCGACGAAGTGCACCGTCCTTGATCATCGCTGACTACCAACTCGACAACATGACCTTTTCAGGATTTTGTAAGGAGATCAACAAACTGGACAATCTCGCCGAGACATCTCTCATCTCTTTGGTGAATCCGGCTGATCACCCAGATGAAAACCTTCTCCGCACATTAGGCGTCAAGGCATTCCTGAAGAAACCGTTCCACACGGAAGAATTGCTCACCGTGCTGAAGTCTCTTCAACAGAAACAGGCGAGTACCGCAACCGGTACGGGCCTGAAGCGACGCGCCTGGCCCCCGACCTCGACTGGAACCGAATCCGACGACGAGGCAACTGATCAGGTATCCGTTCTCACTGGGTTGGAGGAACCACTGAACCCGCCTATCGGCCCTCACACTGCCGCACCAATTTCACCGATCACCCCTACGGCTTCTGACGATGTCATGAGGAGCCTCGTGGACCAGTTGGTACAGGCAATGACCAAGCGAAGTGAGCAGAACCTGGGCGGGCTACTTCCACAGATGATCACTGACCAATGGGGAACGCAGATTCGGCCACTCGTGCAGAAAGAGATCCAGACCCAGTTAGGCAACATTCTGTCTCGGGAATATCTCACCACGGTCATTCAACCGCTCGTCGCTGAGGCCTTGCCGTCGCTGATCCGGAAAGAACTCCCGAGCAACGAGACAAGCATTCGACAAGCCGTTTCGGACCTGCTGAAGCCTCCCCTCGCGGAGCCTCTCACGCAGTTGGTCCGAGAGCAGGTCGAATCCGTCATTCACCAGGATTTACCCGCCGTCGTGCGGGAACAGGTAGGAACGATTAATCAGCTGGTCACCGATGCACTGCATCAGGAAGTGGTAAAGCAAACTCCACTCCTGGTCGAGGGCGCGGTCAAAGCCACGGTTGCCTCCGCCGTCGAACAGGCTGTTCAACGCATCGTCCCTGACGTCGCTGAACAGCAGGTCAAAGCAGAAATCAAACGGTTGACCGAGACCGAAGAACCTCCCCGCTCCTCAAAAATCTAACTTTTCTTTCCCTTCTTTCCTCGGCGAGCTTTTGCCAAGGCCTTCACTCGCTTCACATTCTTCCGGTGCTTCTTCCGTGTTTTCCGATCCTTTTCACGACCTCGTGCCATGGTCCTCCCTACAGTAAATGTGTGATCACGTCGGTGCGCGACTGTATAGCATATGCCACACCAGGCCACAAGCTGAGACTCACACCATGTTCTCCGCCGCACAGACATGCTAAGATGCCGCCCGCACAATTTGGATACAACACTTATGGCTTCATCTCAGCTCGAAAAAACCTACGATCCGAAAGCAGTCGAAACACGATGGTCGCGCGAATGGCTGACCCGTCGCTATTTCCAGGCCTCACCCCAGCAGCCGGGACAGCCCTATTGTATTGTCATTCCCCCGCCGAATGTCACGGGGTCGCTCCACGTCGGCCATGCCCTGAACCATTCTCTCCAAGACATCCTGATTCGCTGGCGACGCATGCAGGGACGCAACACGCTGTGGCTTCCAGGAACCGACCATGCCGGGATTGCGACACAGAATGTCGTTGAGAAACAGCTGATGGTCGAAGGCCTTTCCAGAGAGTCGCTTGGACGCGACCAATTCGTCGAGCGCGTCTGGCAGTGGAAGGCGACGTCGGGGAATACCATCATCAGCCAGCAAAAACAGCTTGGAGAATCCTGCGACTGGGACCGCCTCCGGTTTACGATGGACGAAGGATTGTCCAAAGCTGTGCTCGAAGTGTTCGTCCGACTCTATGAAGATGGGCTGATCTATCGAGGCGAACGGCTGATCAATTGGTGTCCACGTTGCCTCACCGCACTGTCAGACATTGAAGTCGAACACGAAGAGACGAAGGGAAAGCTCTATTCTATCGACTACCCGCTCGCCGAGAATCCCACTCTTCGTCTGACCGTCGCCACAACCAGACCTGAAACAATGCTCGGTGACACCGCTATCGCGGTCCATCCCGACGACGAACGCTTCAAGCACCTCATCGGCAAACAAGTTCGCCTCCCCCTTACAGACCGAACAATTCCCATTGTCGGGGACGCACTCCTCGTCGATCGTGAGTTCGGTACCGGTGCCGTCAAAATTACCCCCGCACACGATTTCAACGACTACGAGGCAGGAGAACGACATGCGCTTCCGCGACTTGCGATCCTCGACCATCACGCCCTACTCGATGCGTCCGGTATGCGCCAGGCGGTGGTGGAGTCTGCCCTCATCGACCAGTTGCAGGGTTTGCCCGTCTCGAAGGCCAGGCCCAAGGTTGAGGCACTGCTGAAGGAGCGTGGACACCTGGTCAAGGTCGAAGACCATAAAATGGCCGTGGGGAAGTGTTACCGATGCAAGACCGTGGTCGAGCCTTATCTGTCGCCACAGTGGTTCGTCAAGATCAAGCCACTGGCTGAACCAGCCATCACCGCGGTTGAAGAGGGTCGTATTCGCATCATTCCGGAAGGCTGGACGAATAATTACCTGGGCTGGATGCGCGATATTAAGGACTGGTGCATCTCTCGCCAGATCTGGTGGGGCCATCAAATTCCAGCCTGGTACTGTGTGTCGTGCAATGCCAAGCAGGTGATCAGACGTGAGAGCCGAACGGCTATCTTGTCGGGAGCCTCCCCTATCGTCTCGAAGACGACACCGGCGAATTGCCCGTCATGCGGCGGGACCGATCTCCATCGAGACCCCGATGTCCTTGATACGTGGTTTTCTTCCGCACTCTGGCCCTTTTCAACATTGGGATGGCCGGACCACACGCAGGAACTCAAAACCTATTACCCGACGTCCACGCTGGTCACAGGACTCGACATCTTGTTCTTCTGGGTTGCACGCATGATCATGATGGGCCTCAAGTTCATGGGGGATGTCCCCTTCAAAGACGTCTACATCCATGCCCTCGTCCGCGACGCCGACGGCAAAAAAATGAGCAAGTCGAAGGGGAACGTCATTGACCCGCTTCATGTCATGAGTGAATTCGGAACCGATGCGCTCCGATTTACCTTGGCTTCAATGGCCTCGCCCGGACGGGACGTGAAATTGGCAGAAGAGCGGATTGAGGGGTATCGCAACTTCGCCAATAAAATTTGGAACGTCGCGCGATTCGCCTTGATGTACCTCGAGGGTCCACGGGCCACCCTGCCGCCGGCGGAACGGACATTCCCCGACCAATGGATCCTGAGCCGGCTGGCCCATACCATTCACGTAGTCACGACGGAGTTGGAAGCCTACCGCTTTGACCGGGCCGCAACCGCGCTCTATCAATTCATCTGGCATGAATACTGCGACTGGTATTTGGAGCTGATCAAACCGGTGCTGCAAACGCCCGAACACCCAGATGGAGCCGGCACGCGACACACGCTCGTGGAGACGCTCGAAACCACCATGCGACTACTCCACCCATTCATGCCTTTCATCACGGAAGAGATTTGGCAAACACTTCCTCACCAAGGAGACAGTATTGTTGTACAGACCTATCCGGTCGTTGACGGCACATGGACCGCGTCTGAGGTCGAGCAGCACTTCGCCTTGTTGGAACAGACGGTGGGACTCGTCCGGACCGGCCGGGTCCTCTTGAATTATCTACCGGGTCAACAGATTGCAATTCATGTCGGGCATGATGCTCCTCGCAGTCAACAGCTCCTCGGCCAGCTGCAGCAACACGTAACCCACCTGAGTCGGAGTCGTGCCAACGTCAGCCGACCACAAGATTGGCCGACGACTAGATTGCTGCGACTCATCGCAGAAGGCCTCTCGGTGGGGATCCCCGTGGCAGAGGACGTGGACCTGCAGAAAGCAATCGAGCGTTTGGAAAAAGAAATTGCGGAGACCGATAAGGAACTACAACGAATCGGCGGGAAGTTGAAAAACGTGGAATTCACGTCGAAAGCACCGCCAGACGTGATCGCCGAACATCAAGACCGGGTGCGGACTCTCTCTCGTGATCGGACCTTACTGGCCGACAGCCAAGAGCAGCTCCGCGCAATGCTCGAAACCTGACCGATGACCACGCTCCCTGCTGCAGAAATTCGACGGGCCGTGCGCCGGGGGCTCGAGGAGGATCTTGCTCAGGGAGACGCCACCACTGCTGCGCTCTTTTCCGTTCCGATCCCAGCCCAGGCCGCAATCATCGCACAACAGCCCTTGGTCGTTGCCGGAATGGCCGCAGCAGTCCAGACCTTTCTCATGGTCGATCCTTCGCTACGACTCTCCGTCTCCAAGCGGGACGGGGACCGAGCAAAGAACGGAGAGCGGCTGCTTCAGATCGAAGGCGATGGGCGATCCATCTTGCAAGCCGAACGGGTTGCCCTAAACTTCCTTCAGCACCTCTCGGGGATCGCCACCATCACGCAGCAGTTCTGTCGAGCAGTACGTGGCTACCCTGTCAGCATCCTGGATACCAGAAAAACGCTTCCCGGTTGGAGAACACTTCAGAAATGGGCCGTGGCACTCGGCGGAGGAACGAATCATCGGCACTCCTTGAGCGATGGCATTCTGATCAAGGACAACCATCTGGTCCTTCTTCAAGAGCATCGACGACCAGTGGAGAAGGCCTGTCGACTTGCACAGAAACATCGATCGCCCACGCTCCCGATCATCGTCGAAGTGGAAACCCTCTCCGAGGTCCGGCAAGCCCTTGAGGGAAAGCCTGATGTGATTTTGCTGGACAACATGACTTCCCGCATGGTGCGACGCGCCGTGGCACTCATCAAGAAGCGAGCTCTGGTGGAAGTATCAGGCGGGATCACGCTGCGAACTGTCCGCGCCATGGCGGCAGCAGGGGCCGACCGAATTTCCATCGGTACCTTGACCCATTCTGCTCCGGCCGCTACGGTCAGTCTTGTCATGACAGTGGCTCGACCTGCAAAACGCCGGCATCGTTAGCCCATGGTGTCCTCTGCTCCACTCAATATCGACGCAATTCGTAGCACCCTTGCCACCAAGGCGCTGGGACAGACCCTCTATCTCTACCAAGATCTCCCCTCAACCAATCGAGAGGCCTGCTCGCTCGCACAACAAGGCGCCGCGCACGGTACACTCGTAGTCGCCGAACATCAATCGGGCGGTTATGGCCGACATGGGCGCGCCTGGTTCTCCCCCCCTGGATTCAATATCTATTGCTCCATCCTTGTTCGTGGGAAGAGCCAGATTCTCCCCCTCGCACAATGGTTATCCTGGATCCCGCTGGTCACGGCGCTGGCTGTCACTGAGGCAGCCCACCAGGTTGCCGCTGTATCGCTCGCCCTGAAATGGCCCAATGACCTCCTCCTTCAGGACCGCAAGGTCGGTGGCATTCTCTGCGAAAGCACCCTGACGACGCCCGACAAACCGACCGTGATTATCGGAATCGGACTGAACGTCAACATCACACCTCAGGCCTTTCCGGAAGACCTCCGTCCGACTGCCGCTTCACTCATTGAGGCCGCTCCACAACCGATCGATCGGAATCGACTCCTCGCGCAACTCTTGTGGGAGCTCGAACAGTGTCTTGATACACTGCAGTCCCACGGTCCCACCCAACTGCGGCAGGCCTACATGGCTCGCTGTGCCACACTGGGCCGTCAGGTGAAGATCTTGTTCGCCAACGATCAGCAGATCCTTGGGACGGCAGAAACGCTCTCCGCAGACGGTGCGTTACAAGTCCGTCCCCGCGTGACTTCCCCTCGCGCACAATCGCCCGCTCTCATCGAAGTTCATGCCGCCGATGTAATTCATCTGAGAGAGTAGCGAAAGCAGGCCTCCCGAAGTACAATGAATCCCATGCTGCTTGCGATCGATATCGGCAATACCAACATCGTCGCTGGAATCTTTGACGGGCCGACGCTCCTCAACCATTGGCGATTGGCCACCGACCCCAAACGAACGACCGATGAGTATGGCGTCCTCTGCCTTAGTCTCATGGCTCGAGAGGGCCGCGTGCCTGAACATATTACCGGTGCGATCATTTCCAGTGTCGTGCCCGCCCTCACGGAAACATTTGAATTCATGATTGAAACATCCTTTGGATGCAGGCCTATCACTGTGTCATCTGATCTCGAGACCGGGCTCACCCTGAAATACCTGAATCCGAAAGAGATCGGAAGCGACCGGATTGTCAATGCGGTTGCCGGCTATGAGAAGTTTCGCCGCGATCTCATCATCGTCGACTTCGGTACTGCGACGACCTTTTGCGCCGTCAGCGGATCCGGCGAATACCTGGGAGGCGTGATTGCGCCGGGCTTGGGGATTTCCGCTGAAGCCCTCTTTAGCCGAGCCGCCAAACTGAGCAAGGTGGAGCTTGCCCGCCCCAAAACCGTCATCGGGATCGATACCGCCAGCAGCATTCAGTCTGGACTCATCTTTGGATACGCTGGCCTGGTGGACACTCTCATTCAACGAATGGAAACCGAAATGGGACGTTCCTCGTTTGTGATTGCGACGGGTGGATTAGCCCAGGTTATTGCATCAGAGGCACAAACCATTCAGCATATTGAACCATTCCTAACCCTCCAGGGTCTCGAGCTGTTGTACCGTCGGGCTCACGGAACCCATTCCACCAACTGGGTGTAATGGTTCCATCCTTGATTTCATTTTATTTTCCGTTGACCCGTTGACTTCCTTTCTCCTATGGATATCTCCTCCCCTGTACAGGTATCCACATGACTGAAGAGCACGCACAAGAGAAAGCAAATACTAATACAATCGATAACTTAGAAGAGGTATCTTCTGACACCGCGACCATCTCTTCTCCGTCGGCAGATGAGCTGGCTGCCAAGGTTGAGGAATGCACCGCTCTCAATGAGAAATATCTCCGGCTGGCAGCAGAGTTTGAAAATTACAAGCGACTGACACAGCGGGATCAGCGTGAACAGATTCGGTTTGGCAATGAACAACTGCTCAAAGAACTTCTGCCGGTTGTCGATAATTTGGAGCGGGCGATCAAGGCAGCTCCCACAAACGGAAGCGATTCAGCACTCGTTCAGGGCGTAGAACTGACTCTCAAGCAACTCTCCGGTGTTTTGGCCAAGTTCGGTGTACAAGCCATCGAGACGGCTGGTCAGGAGTTTGACCCCCACTCGCATCAAGCTGTCTCGTACGGGCCGTCTACTGACGTGCCGGCCAATCGAGTGTTGGAGGAGTTTCAGAAGGGGTATCGATTACACGACAGAGTGTTGCGGGCAGCCATGGTCAGCGTGTCGTCAGGCCCACCCCAGGCAAGCGAATAAGGATACGACAACGACCTGACCCTCTGTCATCGTTGTCGAGAAGGAAGGAGTCCACCAATGGGCAAAGTTATCGGGATCGATCTTGGGACCACCAACTCTTGTGTGGCGATTATGAGCGGCGGCGACCCTGTCGTGATCGCCAACGCCGAAGGAAGTCGGACTACTCCTTCCGTCGTTGCCATCACCGATAAGAGCGAACGGCTGGTCGGCCAAATCGCCAAACGGCAAGCCATTACCAATCCAGAGAACACCATTTTCTCGGTCAAACGACTGATGGGGCGCAAGTTCAAGAGCCGCGAAGTCCAGGAAGCCATGAAACGGCTCCCGTACAAAGTGGTCGAGGCCGACAACGGCGACGCACACGTTGAACTGCGCGGCAAACAGTATAGCCCGCCGGAAGTGTCCGCTATGATTTTGCAAAAAATGCGGCAGACAGCGGAAGACTATCTCGGCGAAAAAGTGACCGAGGCCGTCATCACCGTCCCTGCCTATTTTGACGACAGTCAGCGTCAGGCAACGAAAGATGCCGGTCAAATTGCTGGGCTGACTGTGCTCCGTATTATCAATGAACCGACGGCGGCGTCCCTTGCCTACGGCCTGGATAAAAAGAAGGATGAACGGATTGCCGTCTACGATCTCGGCGGCGGGACCTTCGATGTCTCCGTACTGGAAATCGGCGAAGGCGTCTTCGAAGTGAAGTCGACCAACGGTGACACCTATCTCGGCGGAGACGACTTCGATCTCCGTGTGATGGATTGGCTGGTTGATGAGTTCAGGAAAGACCAGGGAATCGATTTACGGAAGGACCGGATGGCCCTTCAGCGCCTGAAAGAGGCAGCGGAACGAGCCAAAATTGAACTGTCCTCGTCTCAGGAAACGGAAATCAATCTCCCATTCATTACGGCGGACGCCAGCGGCCCCAAGCATATGGTCACCAAGCTGACGCGGGCCAAGCTGGAACAGCTGGTTGACGATCTCATTCAACGGACGATCGAACCCTGCCGCAAAGCCTTGTCCGATGCCGGCGTTTCGGCGAAGGACATTCAGGAAATCGTGTTGGTCGGCGGCATGACCCGTATGCCGAAAGTGATTCAGGTCGTGAAAGAGTTCTTCGGAAAAGAACCGCACCGCGGTGTCAACCCCGATGAAGTCGTCGCCATTGGAGCCGGCATTCAAGGCGGCGTTCTCAAGGGCGAGGTCAAGGATGTGTTGCTCCTTGACGTCACGCCGTTGTCGTTGGGCATCGAAACGCTGGGCGGCGTGTTTACGAAATTGATCGAACGCAATACGACCGTTCCAACCAAGAAGAGCCAAGTCTTCTCGACCGCGGCCGATAACCAAACCGCTGTCACCATTCGCGTGTTCCAAGGCGAACGCGAAATGGCGAATGACAACAAGCTGCTTGGACAATTCGACTTGGTCGGTATTCCATCGGCACCTCGCGGCATGCCGCAAATTGAAGTCACTTTTGACATCGATGCGAACGGCATTGTCCACGTGTCCGCTAAGGATCTGGCCACTCAGAAAGAACAGTCCATCAAGATCACGGCCTCCAGCGGCCTGAGCAAAGATGAGGTCGAAAAGCTCGTTCGGGATGCGCAGTCGCATACCGAAGACGACAAGAAACGCCGTAAATTGGCGGAAGCCAAGAACCAGGGCGACAATCTGGTCTACCAAACCGAGAAAAATATCACGGACTACGGCGACAAGGTCTCCGCCGATGAAAAAACGAAGATCCAGGACGCGATTGCAGCCCTCAAGAAAGCTTTAGAGGGCACTGATGCCGAGGCCATTGAATCTGCGACGCAAACCCTCATGACTGCGTCGCACAAATTAGCCGAAGAAATGTACAAGAAAGCAGCGTCCTCAGCCGGTCCACAACCAGGGGCATCGGCAACCAGCAGTACCAACGAAACCAAACCCGACGAGAAAGTTGTGGACGCAGAATTTGAAGAAGTAGACAAAGACAAAAAATAGCCTAGAATAACGCATCAAGGCGCCCGTGCTCTCGACACAATCGAGAGCCCGGGTGGCTCCACCGTTCACTCACAATGGCTGCCGTGTCCAAGCGCGATTACTACGAAATTCTCGGTGTTGACCGAAACGTCTCGGACGACGAGCTGAAGAAAGCTTATCGCAAATTAGCCCGCCAGCATCATCCCGATCTGCACTCCGGCGAACAGCAAAAAAAATCCGCTGAAGAAAAATTCAAAGAAATCAATGAAGCTTACGAGGTCCTGAGCGATCAGGAGAAGCGGAAACGCTACGACATGTTCGGCCATGCCGGGGCCCAACAGGGTGGTCCAGGATTTGATGGTTTCGATTTCAACCGAGGCGGATTTGGGGACGTCTTCAACGACATCTTCGAAGACTTCTTCGGTCAAGCCAGAGCCGGTGGGGGCGGTCGAGCCGAGCGCGGGAACGATCTGCAATACAACCTTGAAATTACATTTGAAGAATCCGTTTACGGGAAA
Organism: Nitrospira sp. CMX1; assembly: GCF_054902215.1. Classification (NCBI taxonomy): domain Bacteria; kingdom Pseudomonadati; phylum Nitrospirota; class Nitrospiria; order Nitrospirales; family Nitrospiraceae; genus Nitrospira; species Nitrospira sp. CMX1. Next base: position 209,968 of record NZ_JBUBKD010000040.1, read on the forward strand.
GAAGCCAAACTCAAGATTCCGCGTTGGGAACTCTGTACCGACTGCAAAGGCACAGGGGCTAAGTCTGCGGCATCCATCAAGCCTTGTGCCAGCTGCAAAGGCGCAGGGCAGATTCGCTTTCAGCAGGGGTTTTTTAGCGTCAGCCGACCCTGCGGGCAATGTGAAGGCACCGGACATTTCGTCACGGAACCCTGTGCGACGTGTCAGGGACGCCAACGCGTGTACAAAGAGCGAGCCATTGCGGTCCATATTCCAGCTGGAATCGAGACCGGCATGCGGCTCCGTCTCTCTAATGAAGGCGAGCATGGTCCCAATGGCGGTCCCCCTGGTGATCTCTACGTCGCCATTACCGTCAAACCTCATCAGATCTTTCAGCGAAAAGGGCTCGACATTTCCTGTGATGTCCCGATCAACTTGGTCACGGCTGTGCTCGGCGGGAAAGTCGAAGTGCCAACCCTCAAGGGCGACACCGTCATCAAGGTCCCGCCCGGCACGCAACATGACAAAGTCCTCCGCATAAAAGGACTGGGGGTTCCCAGTCTCAAGGGAGGCTCGACCGGCGACCAGATCTATACGATGAAGATCCAGATTCCCACCAAACTGACGGCCAGGCAGAAAGAACTGCTGATGGAGTATGCCAAAGAAAGCGGCATGTCCATGGAAGCCAACGGCGACGGCTTCTTCGATAAGATGAAGACGTTTTTCGAGTAGCAAGACAGTCCTTCCTGAAGTTCCAGACCCCCATGCCTGTATTTTTTGTTTCTTCTGAATGCATCACACCGCCCACCATTACAATCACAGGCGAACTGCGGCTTCACATCAAAGACAGCCTCCGTGTCGCCATCGGCGAAACGCTCTGGTTCAGCGACGGCCAGGGCACCAGATACCAGGCTGCAATCAGTGATATCTCGAAACGAGCGGTCATCGGACAAATCCTCGAAACCATTCAGGAGCCTAGTCACGTCACACCTCGTCTCATCCTTGGTCAGTCGCTGCTTAAGGGTGAAAAAATGGACTGGGTCATTCAAAAGGCCACCGAACTCGGCATACACGAAATCATCCCGATCGAAAGCCGCCACAGCGTCGTGCAACTCAAAGCGGATCGCCTTGGTCATCAACTCGCCCGATGGCAACGCATCGCACTGGAAGCTGCCCAACAATCAGAACAGCGGCGCATACCGACGATCGCCAGGCCACAATCGCTTGCAACACTGCTCACAAGCGGTAAGACCCCCTCCACAATCCTCCTGCTTGCCGAGCGGCGGGACGGGAACAGTCCACAAACCATCGCACTTCCACAAGACCAGAGCAGCGCCCTCTTCGTCCTTATTGGACCTGAAGGAGGTTGGAGCAAAGAAGAACTGGATCTGGCCGAGCAGCGAGGAATTGAACCTGTCACCCTTGGTCAACAGATCCTCCGGGCCGAGACCGCCGCCATTGCGACGATCAGCATCCTCCAATCACGTCTCGGCAGACTAGGATCCTTGAGTCCAATTGCATGAGTGAAGCGCTATTCGTTCTACGTCACCATGATAACTGGAACATGCCCAATCCCATACTCAGCTCTTAAGCACAGCGAAAGGCCTCGCGATCCCAGATGAAAAGCGACCACATCGAAGACGTGACCTTCTGGCCGATCGATATACCCACCACGGATCCCTTTGCCGTGGCAACAGGAACACGAGCCGTCGCAGAAAATGTCTTTGTCCGTGTAACACTCAACAACGGTACTGAGGGCTTCGGAGAAGCCGCACCGTTCCCTGAGGTCGGAACTGAAGATCGTGAGTCCTGCCTTCAAACCCTTGCGGACCTTGCACCTTCGCTCATTGGCCGGCCCATCCGGGACTACCAAGAAATAAGTCGTCATCTGGCAGAACGGGTTCCTTCCCAACCGGCGGCGCGCTGCAGCATCGAAACTGCATTGCTCGATGCATACTGCCGTGCCACGGCGATCCCCCTATGGCAATTCTGGGGCGGTGCCGATGTGCATCCCCGCGTCACCGACATCACGATTCCCATCGCCACCCGAGAAAAGACCTTGTCCCTTGCCCAGGACTGGTATGCACGAGGCTTCCGCCTATTTAAGATGAAGGTCGGTAAAGACGTCGATGCAGATATCCGTCGACTCGAGGCCCTCCACAAGGCGTTAGCCGGCATTGCATTCATCGGCGACGGCAATCAGGGATTTTCTCGAGCGGAGTGCTTGGCGTTCACCGCTGGAGTTCGGCGATTTGGCGGGACGATGGTCCTGCTGGAACAACCCGTCGGACGGGATGACCTCGATAGTCTGATTGCCATTCGACGAGAAACCGGCATTCCCGTTGCCGTCGATGAGTCCGTACGCTCACTCCACGATGCACGCAAGGTCATCGCGCAGGGCGCGGCAGACTATATCAACATCAAGATCATGAAAACCGGCGTGCTGGAAGCAGCAGAGATTGCGTCCTTCACCCTGAAGTCCGGGTTGAAGCTGATGGTCGGCGGCATGCTCGAATCACGCATCGCCATGGGTTGTTCCTTTAGCCTGGTCTTGGGCATGAAAGGATTCGACCTGTTGGATCTAGACACCCCGTTGCTCCTGACAACCGACCCCGTCCATGGTGGCTATCGCTATGAGGGACCCACCCTCCAGCCTTGGCACGGGTCTGGCTTAGATTGCTCCGTGGCTGTTCCACCAAATACTCACATGACAAGTACCACGGGCAATCATCCAACCAGAATGTAGCTACCCCTTGCGCTTTCCTTATTTATTTCCATCCAGCTAAAATAGTCCAAACCAAATCTAATCAGACTCCTCAGAGAATCTCCGGATCGTTATCCCTGCCCCTGAGCAAAGACTCTGCCTCAACGTTAACCTTGTATCGGAACATCTTATGTTACCGTTGGATAAGAATAAGAATTGTGATCTGTGCTCGCGGTGGGATGAACCTCAATGACGTCTTTCGCTGATCCAACTCATTCCACCTCTGGCATTTCTCCGGATCATCCTTTCCCCTTTCACCCTATCGTCCGGGAAAAACCACCATAGATTCACTTGGAACCACGAGAGTATCTCCAGGCTTCAGTTCAAAGTTATCAGCGATTCCGCTTCGGAGCACAATATCGTCATAACTCGCCGTGAATCGTTTCAGTCCAGGGGCTACTTCCGTAAACCGAAAAATGACGATCTGATTTCTCGCCGCAGTCTCCTTAAATCCTCCCGCAATGGTAATTCCTTGCAGGAGCGTCGTCTTGCTCTTCAGGGGATACTTCCCAGGGCTCGCAACCTCGCCGAGCAGAAAGATATTGGAGCTATTGACCTCTTTCAAGGTCACCGCCACAACCGGATTTTGAACATACTCCTTGAGCCGGTTCGTCATTTCTTCAGCCAATTTGGTGGGCGTTTTTCCTACCGCGACTACATCGCGAATGATCGGCATTGAAATGCGCCCATCAGGACGGACTTGCACTTGCCTGGACAGGTCCGGATTTCTCCAGACGGTAATGTCCAACACGTCTTCCGCACCGATCACATATTCACTGCCGACCGCATTTGACAGCTTATCCACCGTCATCGTCTGACCGATCACTTTCTCAGTCTGCAATACCGTGTTGGACAACATGGGAATATCTGTTGGCGATTTACCGGCATCTGACTTCGTCGTCCCCGATTCGCAAAACCCTGATCCAGTGAATGATGCAACCACGAACACAGTGATTGGAAACCATAGAGAGTATCTCATGAATGTAATCCCTCCTGTCTTAATATCCTAATCCTAGTGAGGACACCTTGCCGCGTGTATATAGGACCCAACAATCAGATTTCAGCAGTAGGGGCCCCTCTAGATGGCCTCTCGCCCATCACCCCACGTCACACCGTGCCCCCCCACGTTCGCTCTAAACGCCTCCATCCCAGAGCCGCCCAGCAACGAATCTTGTCCCATCAAGAAGAGATTGTGCAATCATGTATTTCCACTGATCCACAAGAATCTTCTCGTTAGACTCTAACATAAGATGCTCCCTCAACCTACTCTCCTTTCTACTCATGAATGGCGATGCAATCCTTCCGTGTAATACACGAGGAGCATGTGCATCTCATCGCTGAAACCAACCGCACTCCACCGAAGGCGGCTTCCCTGCTCACACCGTGAACTCTACAGGAATATTCATTTCCAGAGGTCATCGAGAACATCGCTGGACACGCCTCTGCAACACAGAGGGCAGAGCAGGAAAGATCTAATCCTCCCTTCTCGCAGTATAGGGGTCGGGTATTATTATAATAATGCCAATGACCATTCTCCATGCCTCAAACCCATTACAGAAAGACTCCCGACCCTTTTACAAGAGCGACAAAACCTTGACGTCTGGTGCCTGCCGTCACCGTCAATATTTTGGAAACACTCTTCAACGTATACATACGTAACTGACAAATCAGTGGGATATCGCCCATGACTACTTGGTGCAGTTCTTGCTTAGCCTTATCACTAGCTGTACACCTCGTCATCCTAGGAGGGATCGATGGAATGTCCGAAGTGCAAAGGGACGATGCTGTTGGAGCGGTTCTCAGATTTCTTTCTGGTATTCTATGCCTGGAAATGCCTCAATTGCGGTGCGATCATCGACCGCACTATTTCCAGGAATCGCCGCAAGAGTCTCGAGGCCAGCGAATCCGAGACCGTTGCCGCTAGCTAGAAACAGCATACGGCTTTCAGTAATCAATATGGGGTCGGGACTCTTTTCTTGACAACCTTATAACGGGTTGAGTACAAGATTACCTATGCCACGTCGTCCTCGTCTTGCTGCCGGCAACCTCGCCTATCACGTGCTGAACCGCCGGGTTGGTCGACTTTCGTTGTTTGAAAGTCCGGCAGACTACCTCGCCTTTGAAGCCATCCTGGCCGAAGCCCATGCCGCCTTCCGCATTCGCATTGCCGCCTATTGCCTCATGCCCAATCACTGGCACCTCCTCCTGTGGCCTCGCCAGGACGGAGAACTCTCAGAAATCCTCCGCTGGATCACTGTAACCCATACACAGCGCTGGCATGTCCAGCATGAAACAGCAGGAACAGGTCCGGTCTATCAAGGCCGCTTCAAATCATTCCCTGTTCAGACCGATGAGCACTTTTTGACCGTCGCACGTTATGTGGAACGTAATGCGCTGCGGGCCAAGTTGGTCAGACAAGCAGAACACTGGCGATGGAGTAGCCTATGGCGACGTGCTCGGGGAGACGCGAAACTGACGACCTGGCTGAGTAATTGGCCGGTCCCCCCCCCGCGCAATTGGATGACTCGGGTCAATCGACCTGAAACCGGCGAGGAGCTGGAAACCCTTCGAGTGAGTGTGCAGCGAGGACGTCCTTTCGGCGACGAGGCGTGGGTGAACCGGATGGCAAAGCGGTATGGTATGGAATCAACGCTTCGGCCACGCGGCAGGCCCAAGGGATCGTAACCAGTGCAACTATCGTGTGTTCAACGGCCTACTTGCAGACGAACAATGGTGCCGTTTTCCCCGCTTGCCCACCCCTGCACAGCATCAGGAAAACTGAGTCCAAACAATGACGCAGGGGCGATCGCCTTCCCCTCGCTCCAGGTGAGACCTGCGTCGATCGTTCGGTACAACGTCCCTCGTTCACCAACAATCCAGCCTTCTTGCCGACTCGTGAACCGGACCTTCAAGAGATCGATCACTTTCGTGCAGGTCTTTCCGCAGGGCAGAGTCTGATCGACCCATTTAGCACCACCGTCTGTCGTCTGAAACAACGCCCCGGCATTGCCAACCGCCCAGCCAGTCAGAGCATCCGTGAAAAACACATCGAACAAGGTCGCCGCATTCTGCGTGGCTTGTGCCGTCCACGTCGCACCCCCATCGGAGGTTGACAGGATAGTTCCCAGTGCGCCCGCGATGGTCCCTTTCTGCTCATCAAGGAAGTGTGCGGCATAGAGCGCCGCCGTGGTACCACTGACCTGCTCTCTCCAATGCAAGCCGCCATCCTTGGTGTGAAAAATGGTCCCGCCCCCCCCAATCACCCATCCGACATCGGGAGTCGCAAAATAGACGGCATACAGCGGCTGTTGTGTATCGACCGGCTGCGGAGACCAGGACTCTCCCCCGTTCGTCGTTCGGCTGAGCCATCCTCCGGCGCCCGTCACCCATCCATTCGACGAGTCGACAAAGAATACGGACGTGAGTAAGGTCGTCGTTCCGCTGACCACCCGCTTCCACTTTTTCCCGCTATCGGTGGTCTTGAGAATAGTTCCACCGGATCCCACCGCCCAACCCTGTTGAGGCGTGGGAAACTGAATGCTCAACAAAGTGGATTGTGTGTGACTCGTCTGGATCGTGAGGGAAAGCGCCGTCTCGCTGCTCCCCGCCAATTGCGGAAGCCCCAGCGCCACAAGCAGTAGCACCAGGGAAATGAAATGTGATCGAACACGGACAACGTGCGGTGGAACCGGCATTATTGACTGGTACTCGCATCTGGCCTGTTATTTGTCCAATACCCGTCGTCGGGAAGTCCCTTCGGCTCGATGGTGAACTGGCCGGCTTCCATTGTCAGCCATTTCTTCGGCGAACAGCAGGTGCCATCCGGCAAGAGATCCCAGGATCCCCGACGGACCACCAGAGGCCCTGTGGCAAGATCATCGAAAAATTCACCTTTTTTTCCGATCCCATACAGGTTGCGATGCGGGACCTTGACCACAATCTCCTGATCTGTCCACGACTGCACCAGCGCCGCTGCGCCGTTGAAGAGCACCTCCGTGCGGGAGACGTTTGATAAGACGGTGGCACTAGCCTCCGGCTCGTTGATTTCAATGTCGGATCGCCGTTTGTAGGCCTTCTGATTGAGTCCCAGATCGGCATGTTCAGCAGTCTTCAAGAACGTCCCAAACCCGCTCCCCTTAATGGTCACCGTCGCGTCCAACCCGGCTGACTTGGGATCATAGGTCTCGACCGTGGGCGTCACCAATGTGAAGTCGCCAGCCTCAATCGCCACCGTCCCCCGTTCGGCGCAACAGAGCCCTCCGAGATTCGGCTTGGTGGCACTCCGATAGATCATAACCTTTCCACTTTTCGCGCTGAATGGCACCCACACGTCGATACGATCATCGTTCCACCGATAGATAACAGCTGGAATCCCACCGATCTCGACTCGATTCTGACCCGTATTGAAATCCATGAAGTTGTACGGAGTCGCCCCACTCTCCGAAAAAAATCCAAAATGCTCCCCGCTGATCCTGAGCAAGGTTCCAATCGGAGCGCTGGATGGGCTCAGCATCGTGATGTGGGGAACATGAACCGTAAACTGAGTCAGCACCCGTTCTTGGCCCTGTAGTCGCAACATCAGCGGACCGGACTCGGCCTCAAGTGGGACATGAACCACGATGACGTCGTCTTTCCATTGGGCGATCGTCGCGGGTTTTCCAGCGATGAACACGCCGTCATCCATCCGTTCTTTGGCTTGCCCGAACCCCTGGCCGAATAACACCACCTTCGTCCCCACAGGCCCACTGATCGGATCCACCCGAATAAGCGGCTTCAGTTTCAGCGGAACAGCATTGCTCCGAACATATTCAACAGGCGCACAACAGGATCCATCCGGAAGCGGATCTGAGGAGGCCAACCGCACCACCACATCGCCGCTCGTCGCATTGGCGGGGATCTCCAGCTCAATCTTGTCATCCTTCCAACGCCGCGGTCGAACGACTACCCCTCCAACGATCACATCATTCACACCGAACATTGTATTGGGATCGCGAGCCCCAGCGGACAGACCGAAATGCCGACCCGTGATCTGAAGCGTGGCCCCACGCTCGGCTTCCGTCGGGGTAATGTCGTCGATCTGAGGCGTGCCAATCGATAACAAGCCGCCAAGCACCTTCTTCTTCCCGATCATGACCTCGACGAACCCGCTGGTCGCCTTGAACGGAACTTTGACCTCAATAAGCTCGGGTTCCCACCGTTGCACCAGAGCCGACAGCCCATTGACGGTGACTTTGTTGAATGCCGTCGACTTAAAGGAGCCAAACCCTTTTCCGCTGAGCGTAACCGTCGCGCCGAGAGTTGTCATGTTGGTCGAAAGCTCAACAGTCACCTTGGGCTCGACCGCCTTACTCTTAGCCGCTGCATACGTATGGTTGCCTGACAGAAGCAACAACACGAGGAATGTGGTGAACGTGGCCATTCGTTGCATGGGTGACCTTTCAGAAAAAAAACGGGAAGGGGAAATCCATGACGTGCGCCATGCACGACTTTAACAAGTGGTTTTTTACAGAGTCAAGGCAGGCTAGGAAAGAAGCTGAACGATCAATTCGATTTCCACGGGAGCCTGGCGGGGCAGTTCCGCTGCGCCGACGGCGACACGCGCATGTCGACCGGCATCACCAAAGACTGAAACCAGGAGGTCTGAGGCTCCGTTCAGTACCTGGGGCTGATCGGTAAATCCAGGAGCCGAGGCGATATGGCCAACCATTTTGACGATCTGCCTCACTCGATCAAGCGAGCCGGCTGCATGCCGAATGATACTCAATCCATTCAGCACCGCCACTCGTGAGGCCTCTTTCCCCTGTTCCATCGTCAATTCTTGGCCAAGCTTGCCGGTCATGATGAGCTGCCCATCGCGCGACGGCAGGACACCAGAGAGAAACAACAGGTCACCCACCCGAACAACCGGCACATAATTCGCCACCGGTTTCGGAGGATCGGGTAGCGTTACTCCTAACTCTTTGAGTTTCGCTTCATACGACATATAGGCGTTCCCTGCGGGCCTTTCCCGACGTCCTCCTCACCATTCACCCCTTCCTTTTCACCTTTCATGTTTTCCTTCTCACGTTTCACCTCTATCCCGACTTCAGCGCATTCAGAAAACTCTCCCCGTGGAGTACTCGATCAGCCCCCAAGGCTTCCGCGATCGTCTGCGCCACGTCCGCAGCCGTCGTCCTTGTCCCCAAATCAACACCTTGGGCCAGTTTAGGACCGGTGACACAAAGCGGAACGTATTCGCGCGTCGGCGTCGTGCCGGACAAGAAGCCATCTCGTCCATGATCAGCCGTCACAATGACCATATCGCCGAGGCGCAACTTTTCGAATAACTCCGGCAGACGGCGATCAAACTCTTGCAGAGCCGTGGCCATCTGCGTCGTCTCCTCCGACCACAGATCCACACTTGCGCAGAGGAGCCCACGTGGAACCTTGTTCAACATGCCCACCACTTCCTCCAAACCCGCAATCCCCGATGCGACTGCAAAGGCTTTCGTAAATCCACGACCACTGAAGAGATCATAGACCTTCCCGACCCCCATCGCAATCTGACCGGATCGACTCAAGACATCGAACATCGTCACGCCTGGCGGTTCATGCACACAATCCTTTCGTCCAACCTGAGGCCGAAGTCGATCATGTTCGCCACTCACCGGTTGCGCGACAACACGAAGAAAAATCCCGGCCTCCTTGGCCGTTTTTCGAACCTCACGACATCGATGATGAAATTCAGACACGGCCATGATGGCTTCATGCATGGCCAGCACACAGGTATCGCCGCCGTCGGTCCAGAGTATCGGCGCCCCCGTCGCCATATGCTCCACGCCATACCGACGGAGCATCGCCCCCATCGAAGCCACCTCTCTACCAATCGACTTTCGACCGAACACCTGCTCGATCATATCCACAATCGACGAGGGCACACCAGAACGGCAAACAGCCGCTCGTTCTTGCTGTACGACCCCGCTCATTTCCCAATATCCCACCACAGAATCTTTCCCCGCCGACGCGAATGCGAGACGTCCAAAACACCCGCTTGGTTGCCCCATCGCACGCACACCCTTGATCTGGGCGATATGGCCAAGACCAAGCATTTCTAGATTGGGCAGACTGAGTTCCCCGACGGACTCAGCAAGATGGACAAGGGTATTCGCCTCAGCATCGCCGTAGTCTGCCGCATCCGGCAAGGCTCCGACCCCACACCCATCCAAGACAAGGAGGATGACTCGCTTAATCATCGCCGTACTCTACCAATTCAGCGGACATCGACATAGAGACGTATGGGACCGGCAGGAGGATCCAAGCGGACATAGCAGAAGCGGATTCTGGCAACGCAGTCCGCACAATCCATCGTAGCATCGCCATAGGCTGCCACATCCAACCTGGTTCCGATCCCACCTCGACGCAAAACAAGGAGGATGACTCATTTGATCATCAATTAACCTAACCGCATCACCGTGAGTCGATGTTGAGACGGATGGAATCGTTAGGAAGATCAAGCGAACAGAGAGGACGGGGACTCCAACAGCTAGGCTGCACGATCCATGACGAGATATCGTTGTACCCGTTTCCGTGCGGTCTGGCTCATGATTCGAAACTCACACCCAAACTCCGAACGAGTCACCCACCGAAGCCGTGCAAGGTCTATGACGACCGGATCAGGATCACCAGGGAAGGAAATGAACAGCGAGGCATAGCCTGTCGGCGGCACTGGCACCCTCGATTCGATCGCACATCCATCCTGCGACAGATTGAAGACCGTTCCCGTTCCTGAAACATCCTCGACAACAAAGGTGACCGAGCACTCCACGTGATGGCGAGGAACATGTCTCTGCTCTTCCATAGCCCTATCCGCTTTTGCCTGACGATGCGTGCCATTGATGAAGAATCGTGAGGCTGGCACTCGTGCCAATCCGGTCAGCACCGGCCTTGAGCATCGCAAGAGTCGTTTCCCAATCTCGGATCCCGCCTGAAGCCTTCACCTTGGCCTTTCCTGCCACGGCATTCTTCATCAAACGAACATCCTCAACAGTCGCCCCGGCAGCCCCGAACCCCGTCGAGGTCTTGACATACTCTGCTCCAGCCTCCACGACGAGATGGCAAGCGGTTCGTTTTTCTTCCTGCGTCAGATAACAGGTCTCAAGAATGACCTTGTGCTCGACTCCAGGCGTCGCCTTCACGACTTCAGCAATATCCATCCGCACATAGTCATGGTCTCCTGATTTCAGTCGGCTGACGTTCAGCACCATATCCAACACGCGGGCCCCGCGAGAAACCGCCTCGACCGCTTCAGCCACCTTGGTTCTCGTCGTGTGTCCACCCAGGGGAAACCCGATCGGGATCCCAAGACGGATATCCGTACCCGCGATCGCCGCTGCAGCCTCGTCAACATAACAAGGCGGGACAAAAATAACAGTAAACCCATGGGCCTTCGCCTCCTCACAGAGCCGAAGCACATCGGACTTCGTCGCCTCCGGCCTCAAGACGGTATGGTCGATCAGTACAGGAAGGTTCCAACGTGACATGCGCTACGACACTCCTTCTTCGTGATGGATCGCATTGCTCTTCGGGACTATGAACGTCTGCGAATGAGGTGCTTTTCGGAACGGACGCTTTTGGTACTTTTCCACCGCCTTATTGTGTTCAACCAATGTGGCAGAAAACTGATGGGTCCCATCGTTCCGAGACACAAAATACAGGTACGCCGATGGGACAGGATACAAAGCCGCGCGAATCGCGTCCGCGCCAGGACTGGCAATCGGACCAGGCGGCAACCCCACCCACCGATAGGTATTGTAGGGGCTGGGGTGGGAGAGGTCTTTCTTATGCAAATTCCCGTCGAAGTTCGGCAGCCCGTAGATGACGGTCGGATCACTTTGTAGCGGAATGTTTTTCTTCAACCGATTATGAAAGACGGCTGAAATCTGGGGTCGTTCGTCCCCCGCCCCCGTTTCTTTTTCAATCACCGAGGCAAGGGTCAGGACTTGATGGACGGTGAGGTTGATCGCTTTCGCCCGCACTTTCAACTCTTCGGTCATGACGTGATCCAACTGCTCCACCATCGCTCGAATCACGTCTTTTGCCGCCGTCGGCCTCGCAAACCGGTAGGTATCGGGATAGAGGTAGCCCTCCACGGAATCCGCAGTCACTCCCAGCGTCTTCACAAACGACTTGTCCGATGCCAGCCTGAGGAATTCCTCCCGGTTCGTGATGTGCTGTTCCACAAACACATCAGCAATCTGACTCATCGCATAGCCTTCAGGAATCGTGATGGGGTGCAACACGACGCGACCGGACAGAAACTTTGACAGAATTTCTGCCGGCGGCATAGCGGCATGAAGCGCATATTCTCCTGGATGAATCTTGCGGTCCGCCTCCTGGGATTTCCCCAGCATGAGAAAAGCCCATCGACTCCTGATCAACTGCTCCCGTTCGAGGATGGTCGCGGCTTGGTTGAACGTGGCCCCTTCAGGGATGACCACGATCTTCTCAGGAGGATGATCGGCCTCGGAGAGGACAGGCGCTTCAGCCCATCGAATCATTAGATAGCCGACCACCCCGGCGAGCACGACGAGAGTGACGGCGGTGATGAGGATCCCACGAAGCATCATGCGATTGGTCGGTCGACGACGACTCTCCCCACTCTTCCTCTACCTGCTGCGCTGAGGGATGTTCCGTTCCAGGACTTGGTGAAGCCGCCTGAGCTTCAAGATAGCCCTGTAACAGAATCGCCGCAGCGACACGATCGACGACCCCCTTGCGTTTTTTTCGACTGACATCGGCGGCGATCAATAACTCTTCCGCCGATCGGGTCGTCATCCGCTCATCCCACAGAACGATCGGAACCGACAACACCTCTCCGAGCCGGTCGACAAAACAATGAACGGCCTGAACCGCCGGTCCTTCTTCGCCATTGAGTCGTAACGGCAGTCCGATCAAGACCTCTCGGACCTCGTGTGCGTTCACCAACTGTTGAATATGTGCGAGATCGAGCTCCAGCGTCCTCCGTTCATACGTTTCAAGCGGTTGAGCCGTCCACCCAAGCTCATCGCTGAGCGCCACGCCCATCCGCTTGGTGCCGTAGTCGAGGGCTAAGATCCTGGTTGCCATGACAGTTTAACGCTGGAGCAGAGTTTCGACCAGGCTAAAAACCTTTTCGAGCGCCGCATCAAGACGCGAGGCATCTTTTCCTCCTGCCTGGGCCATTTCCGGACGGCCGCCGCCCGTCCCGCCGACCTCAACCGCCATGGGCTTAATGAGTTCTCCCGCCTTCAGGCGGCCGACCAGATCTTTCGTGACGACCACGAGCAACGAGACTTTCCCGGCCTCAACTTCTGCGCCAAGTGCAATGACACCGCTCTTCATCTTGTCCCGCAACTGGTCGGCCAACATCCGCATCGCCGTCACGTCCAATCCATCAGTCCGTTGCACGTGGACCGACACACCGGCAATGGTTTTGATTGTGGAGGCGGCTGCCGCTCCCCCGGCCATCTTGAGCTTCACCTCTTCCAGTTCACGTTCCTTGTCTTTGAGTTGTGTCAGCAGCTTTCTCGTCCTGGCGACAATCTCCGACTGCCCCACTTTCAGGAGATCCGACAACTGTCGAACCTCGGCCTCGAGTGTCTTCATCTGGTTGTACGCGCCGCTGCCCGTTTGAGCCTCCAGTCGTCGCACACCGGCTGCGACACCGGTCTCGGAGACAATCCGAAAGAGTCCGATCTCACCGGTCTGCCGACAATGGGTCCCGCCACAGAGCTCCTTACTAAACGACTCAACCGACACCACCCGAACCTGTTCGCCGTACTTGTCACCGAAGAAGGCCAAGGCGCCTTTCGCGACAGCGTCCTGAATACTCATCACCTCGGTGACCACCGACTCGTTCTTTCTGATCTCCTCGTTCACCGTCGATTCGATCTCATCGATATCGCGAGAAGACAAGGGCCGGAAATGGGCGAAATCAAACCGAAGCCGATTAGGCCCGACCAATGACCCATACTGCTTCACATGTGGACCGAGCAGATCACGCAAGGCCGCATGGACCAGGTGTGTCGCCGTGTGATTGCGCGCCGCATCCCGGCGTGTGGAGGCGTTCACCGTCAGGTGCAGATGCTCACCTTCACGAATGCACCCTTTCCGAACCACCCCCTTGTGAAGAATGAGGGCCGGTGCGGGTCTTGTCGTGTCCGTGATCTCCATCAGCCCTTCCGGCCCAGATAGAGTTCCTCGATCTCCGACTTGTCCACCGCCTTCGGCATAAAACGGCGTGACATCGAGGGCCACCTCGACCTCGTCCCCTTCCCTCGCTTCCTTCACCACCTGCTCGCCCTTGAGAATGGCACGGAGCAGGGCTTCACTCTCCAGTCGGTCATAGCCGATAAATTGCGTGCCCCCAATCCGCTTCGCCAGCTCCGCAACGACCGGGCGTGCCGTGTCTTGCTCAAACCCACCGGTTTTCCGTGCGCGAGTCCGCTGTTCCTCTATCGCCGCATCAAACCCCGGCTCATCGACGGTCATAGTTTGTTCGCGGCAGGCCTCGGTGATGAGATCCATCGGGAACCCGTAGGTATCGTAAAGTTTGAAGACATCCTCACCAGCCAAGACCGTCCGGCCTGCGGCTCGCGTCTTCTCGATCATCTCATTTAAAATCGGCAACCCTTGATCAAGCGTCGCAATAAACCGTTCTTCTTCACCACAGGTGGCTTCAGTGATCGTGTTCGCCGCGCGGACAATCTCCGGATAGGCCCCGCCCATCTGGCTTACTACCGTCGCGGTCAGCTCATGGAGAAAAGGCTCGACGATCCCGAGCAGTCGGCCATGCCGGGCCGCACGACGCAGAATTCTGCGCAGCACGTACCCACGTCCCTCATTCGAGGGTAGCACCCCATCGGTCATCAAAAAGGTCACGGCCCGCAAATGATCGGCGATGACGCGCATGGACCGATCCGACACGTCCTTCTTGCCGTACTCCATACCGGCCCGCTCGGCAATCGAGGTCAACAGCGGTGTAAAGAGATCGCTGTCGTAATTACTGTAGACTCCCTGCGCCACCGCAGCCAGCCGTTCCAACCCCATCCCGGTATCGATACTTGGCTTAGGGAGGGGATGGAGGGTTCCTGACGCATCGCGGTTGTACTGCATGAAGACCAGATTCCAGATCTCGATGACTCGGTCTCCCTCGCCATTTGGTCGATCATCGCCTGGAACGATAGACCCTTGATCGAAATGGATCTCAGAACAGGGGCCGCAGGGACCGGTATCCGCCATCTGCCAAAAATTATCTTTTTCATCGCACCGCATAATGCGCGAGACCGGCACACCGATCTTTTTCCACAAGCGATCCGCTTCGTCGTCTTCTCGAAAAATCGTCACCCAGAGCCGATCCTTCGTGAGCCCGACGGTTTGCGTGAGGAACTCCCACCCAAACACAATCGCGTCTTCTTTGAAGTAATTGCCGAACGAAAAGTTTCCTAACATTTCAAAAAAGGTGTGATGGCGTCTGGTATACCCGACATTCTCAAGATCGTTATGCTTGCCCCCCGCGCGCAAACACTTTTGGACCGAGACGGCCCGCGCATAGGCGCGCGTCTCTTCACCGAGAAACACTCGCTTGAACTGGTTCATCCCGGCGTTGGTGAAAAGCAAGGTGGGATCGGCTTGCGGCAAAAGGGAGGCACTCGGCACGGCCTGATGCCCATGCTCTTCGAAATACCTGATAAAAGCCCGCCGCAGCTCGGTTGCGCTATTCTCCTTCATGGACAACGTCCTCATTTCTCTTGAATTCCATCATCATACGATCGATCACCTCGTCGCTGAAACCCCGCTGATGGAGGAACCGCACGATGTGAACCGGGGCCAGCCGCTTCCCCTGACGAGATAGGGCCTGCATCGCACGACTCGCGAACACCTCCTCGCCATGAGCACGAAAGATCTCCGTGAGAACCCCGTCGGCCAAGCCATCCGAAATCCCCTTGGCCTGCAATTCTGCTTTCAGCCGCTCCTGGCCCATCGGCTTGGTAGCCAAACGCCGTTCCACCCATCGCTGAGCATAGGCAAGATCGTCGAGGTACCGGAGGTCCGTCAAGCGGCAAATCGTCGGCTCAATAGAGGAAGAGGCAATCCCTCGTGAGAGGAGAAACCGTTCGACCTGAGCAACGGTCCGATCTCGCGACGCTAAAAAACGAACCGCGAGCCGGATCACCTCATCCAGGCTTGTGGGTGTGGCACGCGGGCGAGCCTGTTCCTTCCGCCCGTCACCGATGCGCCCGCTTTTCCTCGCTTCGCGCAACCGGCTTGTCCTCTTTAGTCTCAGCTTTAGTCTCAGCCTTCTTCTCACCACGTGCGGGAACACCGGCTGCCTCCCGCAGTTTTTGTTCAACTTCGCAAGCGGCGGCGACGTTGTTCTTGAGAAACTCTCGAGCCGCGTCGCGTCCCTGACCGATCCGTTCACCTTTATAGGAATACCAGGCACCGGACTTTTCAATGATCTTTTTGTCGACCCCCATATCCACGAGCTCGCCGGTTTTGGAAATCCCCTCGGCGAACATGATGTCGAACTCCGCCTGTCGAAACGGCGGTGCCATCTTGTTCTTCACCACCTTCACACGAACCCGGCTCCCCATCACATCCTGACCTTCCTTGATGGACTCAATCCGTCGAATATCCAAACGGACGGAGGAATAAAACTTGAGCGCATTCCCGCCGGTCGTGGTCTCTGGATTGCCGAACATCACCCCGAGCTTCATGCGAATTTGATTGATAAAGATGACCGTCGTCAACGATTTCGAGATCGCACCGGTGAGCTTTCTCAAGGCCTGCGACATCAGCCGCGCCTGGAGTCCCATGTGGGCATCGCCCATCTCGCCTTCGATCTCAGCACGTGGCGTCAAGGCCGCCACCGAGTCGATGACAATCAGATCGATCGCCCCGCTGCGTACCAACGTTTCGGCGATCTCCAAGGCCTGCTCACCTGTATCTGGCTGTGATACGAGGAGATCATCGGCTTGCACGCCCAACTTCTTGGCATAGGTCAGGTCCAAAGCATGTTCGGCATCGATAAAGGCCGCGACACCTCCCACCTTCTGCACCTCGGCAATACAGTGCAGCGTCATGGTGGTCTTCCCCGAAGCCTCCGGACCGAAGATCTCAATCACCCGTCCGCGCGGAAGTCCGCCGACTCCAAGAGCAATGTCAAGACCGAGCGAACCGGTGGAAATGGCCGGAACATCGACCTTCTCCTCGGCGCCCAGCTTCATGATGGCCCCCTTCCCATACTGCTTCTCGATCTGGGACAGGGCCAAGTCCAGTGCGCGTTTCTTGTCGTCTTTTTCGGACATTCGAATCTCCTCCCAGGGTGAACGGAATCTGTCTGGGGATTATACCGAAGCAATCAGGGGAAACCTAGTCTGATCTCATCGGAGAGACACAGTTCATGATCTTATGGAACACATGACGACGGCGCATAAAGAAGGACGCAACTAATAGCAGGAAACCGTCTACTAGCCTCCCCGCGCACATTTCTGAAAGCCGTCAACCTTTTCTACGAGCCAGCCCATCAGGCTTAGCAGGCGACTGAAACCACGCTGATGATGCACCTTAGATAGGGAGCACCTCGCATTTCTTGCGACGATCGCACTCTCACACATGGCAATTCTAGAACCGCGTCTCGTTCAAGGTCCCGTGGGAAAAGCCGCCTGACCCTAGTTTGTTACATCTCTGGTGGGACCGGCGTGTACTTCAACCGCACCCTGATCATGGGCTCGTTGATATTGCCCCCGACGCCATGAAGCCAGATCCCTCGGAGCAGGCCCCAATGGACCAGAAGAGACTCGACCAAGTAGAATAGTGCCGTTATGCTTTCATGATAAGGATTTGATGGACTTCATCTCTCATGGCCTCTGGGGTTCGATTGCGTTTGGTCGCAAGAACCGATGGAGTTTTGGACTGGCATTCGCCATCGGCATGGCGCCCGATCTTCTTTCATTCGGAGTCCTGTACATCGCAGCCGCGCTCGGCTTATCGTCGAAGCCCGACTTCAGTCACGGCACTCCTCCGGAATCGACGATTCCTCAATACGTCCATCAACTCTACAATTACACCCATAGTTTCGTCGTATTTCTCATCATCTTTGTCTTCGTGTGGCTCTTCCTGAAACGACCGGTCTGGGAACTCGGAGCATGGGGACTGCATGTCTTGGCCGACGTGCCCTTGCATACGTATGCCTTTTTCCCGACCCCGGTGCTGTGGCCCTTTTCCAACTGGAAATTCGACGGGTGGCAATGGATGACACCCAGCATCCTCATTCCCAACTTTATGCTCTTGTCGTTGCTCTACGCCTGGTACATCCGGCATCTCTACCTGGCCAACAAGAAAGAGCAAACCCAGCAGAAATCCGTTTCCAACTACCCGCTACAAGGAAAGCAAATAGCGAAGCCCTGATCGTCCCTGTCGTCACGATGAGAAGAACATATTTAAAGAGGTCGTGAGCCTTCTCTGATTACTGCTGGACACCCAGCAACAAGAAGGATTAGGGTGAGTCATATGCCTACACGAGGAAACCCATGCCTGGAATGTTTGGCGACAATCCGCCGACTATGCTGATCGCCATCGGGATCGTCGTTATCGCGATTATAGTGTTTGCCCTGATGACGGCAGGTTATTAGGCCGATCAGCAGACGACGTACGATTCTTCTGTACTCCCACCTGGGAAACTGCGGCCATGCTGTTTCAACAGCAACATCTGCCATACAACATTTTGTAACCTACCGCTTCTGCTCTGTCTCACAACGAGATCTGCCACTGCACGTCGAGACAAACAGTAGTCAAAATACCGACACCCACCGTCCGTGCAGCTCTCTCTGCTACCTTGACTCTCCAGCCAGGTCACTTATAAATTCTCTCGCCGAACCGTTACCTCTTGCACAAAAGGACACCCAATGCCGACACTGTTTACCCCGCTCCAAGTTGGAGAGATCCTCCTACCCAGCCGTATCATCATGGCGCCCCTCACACGTGCACGGGCCGGCGCTACCCATATCCCCAACGACATGATGGTGGACTACTACTCCCAGCGCGCGTCAAGCGGTCTGATGATGACGGAATGTACGATGGTCGATGCCCACGCCTGTGCCTTCATGGGGGAAGGGGGTATTTACAGTCCGGCACACGTGGCCGGCTGGAAACGCGTGACGGAGGCGGTACATGCCAAAAGTGGCCGCATCTTCATGCAGGTCTGGCATCCTGGCCGTGCGGCGCACTCGCTGTTGAACGATGGTGAACAGCCGGTCTCCAGCAGCGCCAAGGCGATCCGCAATGAGATGACCCATACCCCTCAGGGCGATAAGCCGTACGAGATCCCTCACGCACTCCGTATCGAAGAGATCCCACGGCATGTGGAGATGTTTCGGCTCGCTGCCGAGAACGCCAAACAGGCCGGATTTGACGGAGTGCAAATCCATGGTGCCCACGGATATTTGATCGATAATTTTCTCCGCGACGGCGTGAACGCACGCACGGATGCCTATGGCGGCTCAGTGCCCAACCGGGCTCGGTTTCTGCTGGAAGTCACCGATGCGGCGATCAGCGTCTGGGGAGCCGGACGTGTCGCGGTGCGGATCTCACCTCTCGTCCCCTTTAACGACATGCATGAGAGTCAACCGGAAGCACTGGTCACCTATGTGGCACAAGAGCTGAATCGCCGCAAGATTGCCTTCCTTGAAATCCGGCATGAGAACCACGGGCTGCCTGCGGAAGAAGCCATCTTGCAAGTGGCCCGACGACATTTCCAGGGAGTCCTCATGAGCAACGGGGGTTATTCTCGTGAAAGCGGCGAATCGACAGTTGCACAAGGAGCCGCTGACGCCATTGTCTACGGCCGGCCGTACATCGCCAATCCGGATCTGGTCGAACGCTTTGCGAAGGAGGCCCCATTGAATGAGGTGAATTTTGATCGACTCTATGGAGGCGGAGCAGACGGCTACAGCGACTACCCAACATCGGTCGGATGACACCCAACCCCACCCATTAAGCCTGGTGTATGTATCGATACCCCCCCACTCTGCACAATGTCATACTGCGGGCTAGAAGAAAGCAATCGGATTGGTTCATAATCTCATTTCTCTACTCGCACCAATTTGGAGACTGCCATGATCTCGCGACGAATATCACTCTGCGCCCTCTGTACCCTGCTGCCGCTACTCCTCGCCATGCGATCAGTGGACGAAACACTGCTGATGGCCGCTATGAATGGACAGCTCCCCCAGATCAAGAAGCTCGTGGAGGAAGGAGCGGACGTCCGGACGGCCAATGCGCAGGGGACGACCGCCCTGCATGCGGCAGCCTGGAACGGGCATCGCGAGATCGTCTCCTTCTTGTTGCGGAAAGCCGCGCCGGTGAATCACGTGACCAGCGACGGAGCAACCCCGCTCTACATTGCCGCACAGAATGGTCATCCGGAAGTGGCTGCCCTCTTGCTCAATAACGGGGCATCGACGAATCTCGCGACGACGACCGGTGTGACACCGCTCTTCATCGCCGCACAGAACGGCTATCGCGATATTGTGGCCCTCTTGCTCCGACATAAAGCCGACGCAAATCAAGCAGCGGAAGACGGGGTGACGCCACTCTTCATCGCAGCCCAACGAGGCCAGTATCCGGTCGTGGAGCTGTTGCTGCAACATGGAACCAGCGCGAATCTGACCTTGGCTGACGGCTCGACGCCGTTGTTCGTCGCAGCCCAGAATGGTCATGTACCGACCGTCTCTCTCCTCCTGGAAAAAGGTGCGAAGGTCAATCAAGCCATGACGGATGGTGCGACGCCGCTGCTTGTCGCAGCACAAAACGGACATCGCGCCGTTGTGGAGCTCTTGCTCGAGAATGGCGCGAGTATGAACCAAGCAGTCCAGAACGGGGTGACCCCACTCCATGTTGCCGCGCAGAACGGCCATCGGGAGATTGTCGCGTTACTGCTGAAAAAGAAGGTAACCATTAATCAACAAGCGAGGAACCGTGCAACGCCGCTTTTCCTCGCCGTACAAAACAACCATCGGGATGTTGCGGCCCTCCTCTTAGAAAAAGGCGCCTTGGTCAACCAATCAACGCCTGATGGGGCCACTCCCCTCCACATCGCCACCGCAGCAGGGTATCGCGAGATGGCCGCCCTCCTCTTAAAAAAAGGGGCGGCGATCAACGCTCAGACTGCGGACGGGAAGACCCCCTTGCATCTGGGTGCCTATCATGGCAATCGAGAGATCGTGTCGCTCCTGCTCAAACACGGAGGGAACAAACAGGCCAAAACACAATCGGGTGAACGTCCACTCGACCTCGCTCGTCAACAGGGCCACCGTACGCTCTTTGCTCTCCTGAAACTGTAGCCCACAGTATCCATGAACGCTTCTGCTGTCACTCCCGACATGCTGCTGCCATACGCTGCAGCCATTGGAGAGAAAGAGAATTGGAACTCACTCTGATCAACTCTTTAGAGAGTAAGAGCGGATGAAATGACGTCGGATACACTGAATTGGAAACGAGCCTTCTGGTCTCTCGCACTCCTGTTCATCAGCGGCTGTGGCACGTCACCGGAAGAGCACCTACGCCGAGCCGCAGCGGAAGGGAATCTGCTCCGAGTGGTGACCTTCCTTGAGCAGGGAACCAGCATCCAAGCAGCCGATGCGCGCGGGATCACCCCGCTCCACCTCGCCGCTAAGCATGGGCAGAGAAATGTGGCGGCGCTTCTGCTTGACCGAGGCGCAGCCGTGAACCCCGAAAGCCAGGACGGCGTCACACCGCTTTCCATCGCGGTTCAAGAGGGACGGCAAGACCTGGTGGCGTTGCTCTTAGCGAAAGGCACACAGGTGCATGAACAGGTGCAGATCGGCGGCGCGACGCTCTTGCACGTCGCAGCCTATCGAGGCGATCTGGAGATCGTCAGCCTCCTCCTCCAACATGGCGCAGATAAACAGGCCCGAATGACTTCCGGAGAACGCCCGGTAGACTTGGCTCAGCAGCAAGGCCACACAGCGCTGATCCCACTGCTTGAGCCATGACGTGCGCCTTCCAATCCGCCAAGCAGAATGCGCTGCCTCTCACGCCACTTCCCAGAGTTTCGTATAGACAGGTCCGGTCGGACGCAGTTTGCTTTTCATCAACACCAGCGGCCCAACGGTGATGACACCGACAGAGAGTGCGCGATCACATGCGCCGCTCTGCGCGAGTCGCTGCCCGATCTCGCGCTCGCCGGCCTTGATCCGTGCGACAGTCAGATGTGGCGTAAAGGGTTTGTCCTCCGTCACAAATCCAAAGGACCGGCAACAGGATTCGATCTGCCGATGCAACGCCGTCAACTGCTTGGTTGCGTCGCTCTTAATCCATTGTTCAGATGGGCCGACCCACAGCACCCGCGGTTGCCGAAGACTGGGGAACGCCTGAAGCCGATCGATGGAGATCTGGATAGTTGGATGGGATCGCCTGACGGTCGCCAAGGCTTCGCGCATCGGTTCAAGCAGTTGTTCATCCGTATCGCCGAGAAACCGCATGGTGAGATGAATGGATGACGGCTGCACCCAAGCGATCCGAACTGCTTTGGACGACGCGTCGCCGAGCCGTGCTTGCAAGTCTTGCTGAACCGTTGCGATCTGCCGACGGAGCCCCTCACTCAGTTCGACAGCAAGAAAGGCACGAATCATGGCTGGACCTTTTCAAGTAACCATCGACGAAGCAGATCGAGCGCGGCCTGAGCGGCGCGTTGTTTAATCACCGAGCGGTCCCCGTGGAAGCGACACTCCTTGGTCCTGGTCTCACCGGGGCCTCCGTCGAGTCCGATGTAGACCAGGCCGACTGGTTTTGTTTCCGTCGCTCCACCCGGCCCTGCAATCCCTGTGACCGACAAGGCTACCGACACACCGGCACGTTCACGCATCCCCGTCGCCATGGCTTGCGCCACTTCACGACTGACGGCTCCATATTGTGTGATGAGGCTCGCAGGGACCCCAAGCATTTCTGTTTTGGCTTGGTTGCTATAACAGATCGCTCCGCGATCGACATAGACAGACGCTCCCGGCACTTGGGTGAGTCGATGGCTGATCAATCCGCCCGTACAGGATTCTGCGACCGCAATCGTACGTTGTTGTTCGACCAATAATCGACCGACCACCTCTTCCATGGTGTCGTGCCCTTCAGCATAGATCCACTCACGTAATCGCTGACGCACCTCTTCGAGCAATAATGGAAGTCTATCTCCCTTCTTGGAACCAGCAGCTTTCGTCGTGAGCGACACGAGCACACCGTTTGGCGACGCGAGCAAGCCCAGTGCGATCGGTTCCCGCTGAGGAATCAATCCTTGCAACTTGGTATCGATCTCCGCCTCCGGCAACCCCCACGTATGAAAGGTCATCCGCATCACCGGTTGTAGACGAAGGCCCTTCGACTGTTCCAGTTGAGCAAGCACGAGCGGGATCACCGACTGTTCCATCATGGTACGCATCTCGCCCGGAACACCGGGCAACACCACGATCCGCGCGCCTCGCCACGTCAGCGTAAAACCAGGCGCCGAGCCGACGGGATTGGGCAGCACCGTCGCACCAGTCGGAACGAGCGCCTGCCGGAGTTGTGCGCGAGTCGGCGTACGCCCCCATTCAGCCAGTCTGGCCTTCATCCCTTCGAATGCCTCTTTCCGGCGAACAAGTCGACGACCGGTCAATGCCGCCACAGCCTCCCTGGTGCAATCATCAACCGTAGGGCCCAACCCTCCCGTCATGATGACAAGACCAGCCCGGCGGCAAGCCGTGTTCAGCACCGCGGTAATGTCCGATTCCTGATCTCCGACAATCGCCTTGAACCGAACTTCGATGCCGATCCCGGCCAGGCATTCGGTGATGAACAAGGAATTACTGTCGGACCGCCCCCCCACGAGGAGCTCTGAGCCAACGGCAATCGTCTCGGCGGAATAAGGAGAGACCTTTATCATGTGTTACTCGATGTCTGCAAAATTGAGCGGGAAGTGAATCTCACCACCATGGGCCGGGAAAATCGTGATCGTCGTTCTAGCCTTCGGATCAAAATCAGCGTAACGGAACGTTGCGATGACTTTGGCGTGAAATTCTGGCGACGCAGACCGCCCTGTACGACGATCAGCCCGGCCATCAGCTCTCACCGTCAGCGGCTTGATCACCCGCCCTTCTTGATCAAGAACCATATAACTGTTCTCGGCAAAGCTGGGACTCTCTCCGATGATCGTCGCACTGACGAGCATGGTGGGGGCCTCGATCACCTGAGCCACATCGGCCGGACTCGGTTCAAGCCCACGTAACGCCATATGCGTGGCCACTACCGACAAACCGCCAAGCTTCGTCACCAGAAAACCGTTGGGCTGTGCAGGATCGTCGCCGCCGAATCGAGTGTAAAAGGTTTGGGGAGCTTGGTGTTGCACCGCCGCTTGTCGTCCCCGATCAAGCGCCGTTTGAATTTGGGTCTGTGTCGGATTCACCTCAATGGCAGCTGCAGAGCCGACGAAACTCAACAGGCAGGCAACAGTCTGTCCCATCGCCATATGAGTCCGAACCTTCATCCGTCAGCGACTAACAGAACGATTCGGCCTTGTCAATGGATGCCTCCTCGCTTCGTCCTCCGGTTGACAACACTGAAGGGGAAATGCTAAACGAAAGAAAACTACAAAGAGTACTGCCTCTCAATTTACTAAAGGAGCTTTGAATGTCGACTCCGGAGACCCCCCCTTCCACGCCGGCACCTCGGCGCCAGTTTGTCAATTTCGCATTCTACAAAGTAGACCCGGCGTGGCGACGTCTCCCAGAAGATGTGCGCACCCAGGGCAAACAAGAGTTCTTGCGGGCTGTCGAAGATTTTAACGGCAAAGTGTTGGTCGTCCCCTATTCCACGGTCGGCATCCGAGGGGACTGCGACTTTATGCTGTGGCGCATCAGCTACGATCTCGATCTGTTTCAGGATATGAGCGCCAAGATGCTGGCCTCCGGTCTTGGGCAGTACCTCTCGACTCCCTATTCGTATTTGGCCATGACCAAGCGGTCCATCTATGTCGACAACCACTCCCATGCAGGGCAGGAAGGCAAGCGGCTTACGGTCGTGCCAGGAAAGAGCAAGTACATCTTTGTGTATCCCTTTCTCAAAACACGGGAGTGGTTCCTTCTGACCAAGGCCGCTCGCCAAGGCATGATGGACGAGCATATCGAAGTAGGGCATCGGTTTCCCTCAGTGAAATTGAATACCACCTATTCGTTTGGGTTAGATGATCAGGAATGGGTTGTCGCGTTTGAAAGCGACAAGCCGGAGGATTTTCTTGACCTGGTGATGGCCCTACGGGAGACGGAAGGGTCGCGATATACCTTGCGAGACACCCCGATCTTCACCTGTGTCCGCAGAAGTCTGAAGGAAACGCTCGATACGCTTGGCGGCTAACCGCCAGGGCTATCAGTACGGACTAGGGCCTTCGGTCTTCCGACCGAAGGCCCTTTGTTTTTCAGCAATGTTTTCCTCGATAAAGAGCAGAGGGCGTGCGTCTTACTCCGCCTCTCCACATAATAAATTGACTAGCACCGAGTCCATAGTTTTGACAGTTCAACAACCCCTATGTTACCTGTACAAGGTAGGTTGATCAAAAAGCTGAGCTGCCATGTCTGATACGACATCCCTGTACGCCCTGCGTTTTCCTGACGGTTCTGTCAGTCTCTATATCGATGAGCAATATGCCCATGAACGAGGGATTGATCCTTCCCGCCTTGTCCGGGTAGAAATCCCACGTGAGATGTTCATTAGCGGGACCATCCAGGACATTCGAGAATATGTCGCGCTTCAACTTGAGCAGTCTTCGCAACAGAAAGCTGGTACAGCCTAATCTCATCGCCGCTGGATCAACGGACCATACAAGGATGCAGTAGTAGGGCTTCATCACCTCTTTTCATACCAACAAACTGAACACCATGACACACGCACTCGCATCATCTCCCCTGACCGTCGAAGTCATCGAGGAAGTTATCGCAAACCTGCCCATTCAGGGACGCATTATCCTTCGTCTGCTGCTCCTGCAATACCTCGATGTCACGCAGGACGAAATCCTGTTCATGGTTGCCGATCGACCAGATCCTCGCTGTGTCTCGGGGAAAAAACCCGTGACAACTATGACTCAGGAATCCATCATGGCCATGATCGACCGCCGGAATGAATACCGCCGACGAGCCAGATTGCGTCGAGAGCGAACCTGGTTGCAATGTGTGGCCCTCGAACATCTGGTCCAGACGGCTACCACATTAGCCACCCGTGCCGCCGTCCTCCTTGCCGATCGAGGCGTGTCATCGGAGACAATCACAGCGCTCACCGCACAGGCTCGTTCCGCAGTCCCGTCAACGACGTTGCGGATCCTTGAACAACAGTGGGAGAAGGAAGAAATCGGCGCGGAGGAGTATCAGAAACATCGCCTGGTCGTCGAAATGCAGATACAGCTTCGCTTTGTTGAACGATTCAAAAAACGCCTGGCCTTGGCAGAACGTGAACGCCGGACCTCCGACTCGACAACACTACAAGATCATGAAATCGGCCACATTTGGGGCATCCCAGCCGGGACGCTTGCCGCGCGTAAGGTCAAGTTTCTCTCCCAGTACCTGCTGGCGACCCAAGCCAGGTGTTCAGACTCTCCCTCAAGCTCGCCATCGCCTGAAATGTGGCAAGCCACGCTGCGTGCCCTTTCTCAGACTCCGATTGAGCGGTCAATTGCGACATACGATGGGCTAGAGGGAACTGAATCTGCCCTGATCGAGAAGCTCGGGATCTATGCGATGATCAGGATACCGGAAGCAACGGAGACCAAGTTTTGGAATTCACTCGTGTACGGTGCCAGTTCAAACGCGATCCACACCGAAACAACCCGAACCTTGTTCGGCCTCCAGCGTCTGGTCTCGATTCAAAAAGATCTCGACACCAGCCCCGTCGCGTTGGATGAGGAGTTGCTGACACGATCGATGCCCACGCCCAAGGCCGGCGAACTCGCTTCTGCGGCCTCTGAGTCCGGCCAGGGTGAACTGACGGACCTGCAACGGCAGATTCTCCATAACTTTATCGGAGAGGATGTCACCGGACGACCATCAGATAAATGGTGAACTTTCGATCTTGCCAATCACCGGCGGTTCGGTATAATTACTTCCAACCATGACGACAACGACCATCAGCCAATCGCCGCTTGCAACCTCTCTGACATCTGTACTGTTCCTCTTCGTGCTGTGTGTGTGTGCACTTGGATTACCGAGCACCTCACCGGCTCTCGCGAGTGGTTTGGTTGAGATTGCGGAACTGTTGGCACATCCCGAGCAATACGACCATCAAGATGTCGTCGTCACCGGAAAGGTCATGAATGTCCAGCTGGCAACCAATCGCCAGGGACAACCGGCCTACGGATTCCTCCTCCAAGACCAAGCCGGTACCCTCAAGGTCGTGAGCCTCGGTCAGCTTGAGGTCCGGGAAGGTGATCAAGTCATCGTGGAAGGTGTCTTCAGTCGCCTCCGCCAAGTTGGTCGCACGATCGTCTATAATGAGATCAAGGCCATCTCCGTCAAACCGATGACACGCCTCAATCCAGATCTAGTCGGTTGATCGCGATCAGCCCCTCACCATTTCACGTCGGGCCTCGTGTCTAAGCGGGTTGTTCTCACACAAGAGACCACCATGCGGTTTGTGATCCATCCCCAGCTTCTTGTCCTTGCACAGGGACTCATCATGACGGTGTGGCTCACGAGCTGTAGTACGCCCGCACAGGTGGGGGAATATCCCAACCAACAACGCATGGCCGGACAATCAAAGCCAGCAGTCCTGCGCTGTGCGGGCCTCCCCCAAAAAGAATTCGCTGACGGCGAACGAACGATCCTCCGCTACTATCGGGAGGCCCCGATTTTTGAGGAGTCACGCCCTGTCGGCAAAGGCAGTTTTGCAACGGTTCGCCATGGCTGTTGGGCCACCGTTGTGCTGGTCAACGACCGCGTCGTCGATGTGCAGTATCGCTTTGTCCCTCCGACCTTTGATGCATCCAACGATTGCGAAGACATTTTCGATTCGTGTCAGTAACGGCGACATCCGGCTGATACGGGACTCTCACGACTCCCCATGATCGCTCTTTGTTTCCGTACATCGACGCCCCTCACCATGAGCCTCGTACTCAGCGTCCTCCTGATTGGTACTCCACACGCATTGGCCTTGGAAAAGTACGGGCGTCCGCTGCCCTCCATGGAAGACTCCAATGGCCGGGAAGCCGAAGAGTCGCTCTTCGCCGGCTATCTGCTGACGAGTGCCTTTGCTTCAAACCCCTCGTTTGCTGCGAGGCCTGATAATACCGGTCTAGTTGGATTGCGTCACATGCTTCATCTGGAAACCGATCTCTACAAGCAGTACCTCACGTTCTATACGGACCAGAATTTTTTCTCCGATCGGACAAACGGCTGGATCGAATTGAGCGAATGGGACGGGACCTATGCCGTCACCGGTGTGCTTGGCCACTTCAACTGGCGCCTCCAGTATGAACGCGACGCACCACTGGACCGGAAGGGTGTGACACAAGAGTATGCCGACGGGCTCGTCACAGCAAAATTCCAGGCTGTTCAAGATTTGCCATGGTGGCAACGCCATTTCCCCCATCAAAACTTGACGGCTTACGCAGGGGCTGGCTGGCTCTTTCATAACAAGAATTACTTCGCCAGGCCTGACAATACCGGTCGTGCGCTCTTCCGATACGTCGCCCATGCCGACTTCGATCTCTACAAAAACAAGATCGTGCTCTATGGCGACGTG
Organism: Nitrospira sp. CMX1; assembly: GCF_054902215.1. Classification (NCBI taxonomy): domain Bacteria; kingdom Pseudomonadati; phylum Nitrospirota; class Nitrospiria; order Nitrospirales; family Nitrospiraceae; genus Nitrospira; species Nitrospira sp. CMX1. The sequence continues at coordinate 238,502 of NZ_JBUBKD010000040.1, forward strand.
AATATGTTCACGGATCGAGATGCGGGAAACCAGGCCGGCCCGACTGAATTGGATTGGATCGTTGGACTCGCGGTACGCTGGCGCAACATGGAACTCGCGGTCTATCACGAACAAGATCAGCCCATAGATCGAGCGGGGCTGGTTCAAAAATATCTCGCAATCCAGCTCCGCTTCTCCTTCGACATTTCAAAACAAGATCTCGGGATCGGAGTGGCCAAACCAACGGCAGGAGATCAGTGAGGCAATTTAAGCACCGTTGTGAGAACCCGGTCCATGATCCGGTCTGGAAGAATCTGCCCGATGAACGCACGGATCTTGGCATCCGTGCCGACCAAATAGCGGGTCTTGGGCACTGGAGCCGTTAGGGCGCCTTCAACCGCCTTCGCGACAACGTCCGCTGGAATGGCTCGCTTCGCTGCCTCATCCACCACCTTTCGCACTGCCGCCACCGTCGGCTCATAGAGTCTTTTCAACTCCGCCTCCATACTCGCCTCTCGCCCGGCGGCATCGCCGGCAGACTTCATCCAGATCGGAGTTGTGATCGCACCAGGTTCGATAATTGACACCTGGATGCCCCACGGCTGAACCTCCAGTCTCAAGGCATCCGTAATCGCCTCCAATGCAAATTTCGACGCCGAGTACGCTCCCATTAACGGAATTGTGGAACGTCCCGCGATTGAGCCCATGTTCACGATACGGCCTCGTGCTTGGCGGATCAGCGGCAGAAACGCTTGCGTGACGGCGACCTGGCCAATCACATTCACTTCAAGTTGACGCCGAAGATCGGGAATCGGGATCCCCTCCAGCGGCGCCGGCACCGCAATCCCGGCATTGTTCACAAGCCCATACAACCCGCTCGATCCACATCGCTCTGACACAATCGCAAGAGAGCGTTGAATAGAGGGTTGATCGGTCACATCGACTAGAATCGGAATAAGCCGCTCTGAGCTGGACTGTTGAAGGATCGCTCCGTCTTCCGGCTTCCGTACTCCGGCAAAGATGATAAACCCCAATCGATCAAGATGGAGCGCACAGGCCGCCCCAATGCCCGTCGACGCTCCTGTGATAACAACTGCACGATCATTTCCTCTCGACATCGCACTCCTCTCGAATTTCCGCTGGAGAACCATAACAGGTTTCGACTCGTTGTCTCCAGATAGAGCCTGCCGTTTCTCACCCCAGAGAGTAGAGACCTACGACTATGCACCGGACTCCTTGTTACTTTCTGACCAGAAATGCATCACGAGAGACATCCATCAACTCGGTTGCGGTGAATTGTTTTGGATACAGATAAGAATCTGTTTGGATACAGATAAGAATCTGTTTGGATACAGACCTGAATCTTTTTAGATTCAGCAGTTGCACGTTCTTTCGAAGCCACGATTCAACTTCCCCTCATCAAAGAGAACAAATCTCATTCATATATTACGTATTTTCATGTTTTATGCACCTTGCATATTGGAGCATTGTCAGTGGCTTACAATTTGCTTATGGGAACTACCATACAGCACGTCGTCATGGGTGAGATCTAGTGAATGATTACCTATCGGTACAGGCCTTTAACAAACGATGGCGCTAACATGACACGTTCAACTCGAACCGAATAGACCGATGTGCAGGAATAGATCCAAGATAGTTGAACTTGAGGATCAAGCGCCACACGATACGGCAGGAAAGTGATTCTGACTTTCCAGCCAGACATGAGGAGTAAGGGGAATCATCAGAAGGAGTACTTGTAAAAAGTTAAAAAAGAAGGTACTAAGCCTGCGGCTATCGTAGAAGACAGCCTGATAACCATTTTGCATCGATGGTCGAGGATAAAACTCAATGAGTCTGCGCTCCATTTCTAACGTACACGGTTCGTGGTTAATAAGACTACCGTTGCGACCGGATGGTGCTCCAATATTTCCCCTGACGCGGAAATTGAGAAATCATGCTCCAGTGACTTGTTTGCGCTTCTTCCAAAAATTGAGCCTCCGCGTTGCACTGGTGATTATACTGCCATACATAACAGGCGTGTCAGGCAATGCATCCGCAGAGACCCCCATTACGCCCTCTGGTTTGAACACGCACATCAGTAGTCCAGTCTCGGTGGGTGGGAAAACGCAATACGACATTACGGGTGGAACCAGAACAGGAGCAAACCTGTTTCACAGTTTTGGGAACTTTGATGTCCCTGGCAATACCATCACAAACTTTCGTAACGACTCCTTACTCCAAACAGACAATATCTTGGGGCGCGTTACCGGCAATCATATTTCGGACATCTTCGGGACCATCAAGACCACCGATTTCGGGAATGCCCATCTGTTTCTCATGAACCCAGCCGGATTTTTGTTTGGACCAAATGCAAGCCTCAATGTGAGTGGTGCCGTCACATTCACCTCGGCAGACTATCTAAAGTTTGAAGATGGCAGGCGATTCAGTGCAGCACCTAACCCAGTCACCGATGTTTTATTAACTGCCTCCCCTGTTGCTTCGTTTGGGTTTTTAGGCTCACATCCAGGTGCGATCACGGTTCAGGGAAGCCAGCTTGAGGTGAGAGATGGAACAGGCATCTCACTGGTTGGTGGGAATATTACCATCGAATCCACGGTGGAGAATGGGGCAGTCCACCCTGCACAACTCCGTGCACCAAACGGAAACATTCAGCTGGCTAGTACAGCATCTCCGGGAGAATTCGATATAACGCTTGAGTCTCTACCGAACGTGGATCAGGCCTCCTTTACCTCGTTCGGTTCCGTCAGCCTTACGCCGAACTCAACCGTCAACGTCAGTGGCACAAACATCGTTTCGATCCGAGGAGGTCAATTCGTCCTAAGCATAGCTGATGCAGTGCTCAGCACTGCCAATAGTACGGGAGAGCTAAATTCGATCTCACTGAGCCCGGATAGTTCCATTTCTTCAACTGCTGGGGTAAAGCCAGGCAATGACATTCATATCGAGGCCAGCTCAGTAAACTTGAATGGTGCACGCATTACCACTTTGAGTGATGGTCCGGCAAATGCCGGCAACATTGTCATCAAAGCAATCCAACAACTGACGGCAGCTGACTCTGTCTTGGGTGCCGACGCCCTCGGAGAGACAGGGAACGGAGGGAACATTTCGCTTAAGGCCCCAACCATCCAAATCAAAGGTGGTGTTTTCAGCACAACCACTGTTGGAATAGGTGATGCTGGGAACGTTCTTCTAGAAGGTCGGCAAATCCAACTGCTGGCGAGCCCGGTCGAAGCAGCTCAAGGAGTGGATCTTTTTACCATAACAACAGGCTCCGGTCATGGCGGCGCAGTTACCGTACATGGGCTAAATGGACCATCAAGCTATGCAGATGAAGTAACCATCTCCGGGACCAGCAGGCTTCACACGGAGGCATTTTCCGACGGATCTCCTGGAGACATCTCCATTGATGCCGTTCGGTTTACCTTGACTGACAACGCCACCATGAATGCCGACACGAATGGTTCAAAAGCAGCCGGTAGAATCACCATCACCGCAACGGATCACGCAACCATTTCAGGCCCATCAACCACCATGAGCAGCAGCACCGATTTCGAAGGGGCAGGCAACGCCGGAACAATTACTGTGACCGCACCGAACATTACCATTGAAAACGGTGGCCGCATCTTTACTGATACATCGGGAAACGGAACAGGAGGCAATATCGATATCGTAGCTACACAATCAGTCACCTTGGGCAATAAGGCTAACGTCTCAGCAAATAGCACCGGCACCGGCAATGCTGGCAATGTTCACATCAATGCCGGCCAAAGCTTTCTCGCCTCCAATAGTTCAGTCACAACGCAAGCCAGGGATTCCAGCGGCGGAACCATTAAAGTTGAGACAACTCCTAATGGCACAGTACATTTAACAAATAGCATAATTAGCGCCTCAGTTAGCGACGGGCCTGGAGGTGGCGGAAATGTGTCGATCGACCCGCAAATCGTGATCCTCCAGAATAGCAAAATTTTGGCTAAGGCTGATGACGGCAGGGGTGGAAGAATTAGCATTGTTGCAGGATTGTTCCTGCCGGATGCCAACAGCACCATCAATGCAGATTCAGGATCCGGTGTGAATGGAACCGTGACCATTCAATCACCGACGTCGAATCTGAGTAGCACGGTCGGTCAACTTGTGTCAAAAACCAGCCCATCTCAGGTGCTTTTGCACAGCCGCTGCGCCGCCTTAGCTGACGGAGAGCACAGCACGTTTATTCTTGCCGGGCGCAAGACACTCCCGTCCGAACCAGGCGGTTGGCTCTTAAGCCCGATAGATATAGCGATTCCTAGATTACGCACTAGCACCTTGACCAAAACAGGCAGCCCTTTGAGGACAATTCCATCGACAGAAAAGAGTCAATTGCTCTCCTTGCGACAGATCGTTCCTCCGGGATTCTTGACTCATATGTTTGCGGTGGAATCTAACAGCGGCTGCGCTTCATGAGCCGTCCTGTAGACATATGGATACTCAAGTGAGAACGTCTAAAAAATATTATCTGAACAAAGGAGATTACAATGGCTAAGCTGACTACCCCTGCCGATGGAGCAACGCACCATCACCATAACGTCGGTGCGAACAAGTTTGAGTGGAGCAACTCATACCCCAGTGTGTCAACTGGAACACATTGGAGACTCAAACTCGGGAGCGCCCCGTTCGGGTACAATTACTATTTCGGCAGCCCTGTACCATTCTCACAACTTTATGACTCTAATCCCAAGCCAAAACTCCAAAGTCTTTCCAACCAACGTTGTTTCGCCGTCGTTGAATGGTCAACTGATCAAGGCAGAACTTGGAACAACGGTGGAAGATACACCACTTTTAAATGCAAGCCTTAGAGCGCGTCGTTCAGTGGCTATAGCGACTCGCTTAACTTCAGAGGAGCAGTAGGATGATACCGACGGAAAACACGGCAAGACCACAAATCATAGCGCCAATGGAACCTCAAGATTTCAGCAAGCCTATCACCATTCGGTGGAGCCCAGTGGATACAGAAGTATTGAGTTGGTGGCTCTGCATCGGCACAATGCAACCGAATGAAGATGAGGGAGATTGGAATATTGCGAGTGAAGACATCGGCCGACAGACAGAAAAGACCATTGATTTATCTTTGCTCCCGAGGCTCAGCGGTATTCGAGTACAATTATTGTCCACCGTCGTAGACCAATCACTTGTTCCTCCGGAGAGAACAATAGTGCTAGAACCAATTGTGATCAATGGCATAATGAGTGAGACACCTTGCATGAACTAGGTTCCTATGGGTCTGCCCCCTCGCAACTCACAATACATTGCAAGCAGGCCATGACTCATAACGGCAAGTGCTCACGGAGCGGCGTCTGTCACGCTTTCTCTGTTGTGTGGCATAACTCTCTTTGGTTTTCCATCACTCTACAGTGAAGATCACCGCAATATTCTTGCCCTCCTTGGCCACGCTGACTTCCTCGTCTTCGACCCCATCGGCCATTCCCATGAACTATCATCCCGACGGTGGCTTTTCCGGCAATCCGCAATCTATACAGCCTGACGCGAGCATGCTATAGTATCGCCTTCTGCGGGTTGCGCTTCGCTGCTAGATCAGCCTATGCTAGACCTGGCTGTGACGAGAAGACATAAGAGCAGAGTGAACAGTCGAGTAAATCGCAAGAACCCACGCAGGCTATCGTAAAACATAAAGAGTGGCGGTGTAGCTCAGTTGGCAGAGCAGCGGACTCATAAGCCGCGGGTCACCCGTTCAATCCGGGTCACCGCCACCAAAAACACTCAGCGTTTCAGTAGCTTATGAGTCGGCTGTTCATCGGCCCTCTCTCCCCTCCCCTGTAGTGCTCCTTCGTCCTAGAGTGCAGGGAATCATATTCTCATCGAGAAGGAAACCCGTAGCAACTGGTTATGCAAGAAGTCTATTCACCACCGAAGTCGCTCCATCTTTTGCTTTCCAAGGAAACGAACTGCTCATGAGCTACTCGGCCCAGGTTTCACCCCTGACTCCCCCTCCATTCATCGCGTACAGTGTGAAAGTCACCTCCGCTGAGACATGAAC
>NZ_JBUBKD010000041.1:0-4493 GCF_054902215.1 Nitrospira sp. CMX1
CGTCCAGGGGAAACCGCAGGATTTCAATGGGACTAACGGCGAAACCAAACCGGGAGACAAGGGAAAGTCTTCTACTAACAGACCTGCGACCTCCTTCCCTGAATTCCATGGGAAGGATGGCGCACCGATGATGCTGGTGCCGGCTGGAGAGTTCATCATGGGAAGCGACAGGGGAGATGAGGATGAAGCCCCTGTGCACCGGGTGTACCTCAATGCCTTCTACATCGATAAGTTTGAAGTGACGAATGCACGATTTGCGAAGTATGTCGAGGCGATCCAGAGTGAGCCGCCATGGGGATTTTCTGATAAAGAGACTCCGGTGGTCCATGCCGATCGCCCGGTGCGCTGGGTGAGTTGGATGGATGCGATGGGGTATTGTCTTTGGGTCGGAAAACGGCTTCCCACGGAAGCGGAATGGGAAAAGGCTGCGCGTGGGACGGACGAGCGGGTGTATCCGTGGGGAAACGATCCCCCGACGCCGGTGCATGCGGTCTACGGGCTCAAGGAAGGTGGCGCCGAGACAGTGTCGGTCATCGGCAATCATCATATGGGGCAGAGTCCGTACGGGGTTCAGGACTTGGCCGGTAATCTCTACGAATGGGTGAGGGACTGGTACGCCGAAGATTTTTACTCCAGCTTTCTCAACAATCCTGCCATCAATCCCCGTGGTCCCAGTGAAGGAACGGCCAAAGTCCAGCGGGGTGGGTCGTACATTAACACCCCCTATCGGCTCCGGTCATCGTTTCGTACCAAAGGGGACCCGACTGAACAGGATCCGAACGTCGGGTTCCGGTGTGCGCAAGACGTGCCAAGGTAATCCAAGTTTCGAATCGTCCTGATTTGGTCGCACGCGCATTCGACGGAATCTTCAGGCCAAGGCACTGTGATCGCCATCCGAGGAGGAGGGGCTTTTGAAGCGATATCGCGTAAAGGGAGGCCGCAAACTGTCATTGAGGCAGTGCGACGCGGATGATACGGGAGACTACAAGAAGAACGAACAAGGGAAGGAAAAAGCCAAAGCGGAGACAGCCAAACTCATCACGGCCCTGGACGGCTTACAAGAACGCTTGTATGCCAACGCCACTCGATCCGTTCTCATTGTACTACAGGGAATGGATACGAGTGGAAAGGATGGGACCATCAAGAGTGTGATGTCTGGGGTGAATCCTCAAGGCTGTAAGGTAGTGGCATTCAAGGCGCCGTCTAAGGATGAATTAGCTCACGATTTTCTCTGGCGCGCGCACCGAGAAGTCCCTCCCAAGGGCTACATCGGAATCTTTAACCGCTCCCATTACGAAGACGTCCTGATTACCCGAGTGCATGGATGGGTCTCTGATAAAGTGGCTAAGCGCCGCTTCGAGCAAATCAGGGAATTCGAGGAGCTACTGACCGAAAGCGGCACGGCAGTGCTCAAGTTTTTTCTTCATATCTCGAAGGACGAACAGAAAGAGAGGCTTGAGGCCCGCATTGCCGATCCGGAGAAACGCTGGAAATGGAATTCCGGAGACCTAGAGGAACGCAAGTTATGGGATGACTATCAGCGAGCGTTTGAGGACGTCATTTCGGCTACGAGCACCGACTGTGCCCCCTGGTATATCGTTCCAGCCAATCGGAAATGGTATCGCAACCTCGTGGTCGCGGATCGTATCGTAAATGTATTGGAGGATATGAAACTCAAGACACCCCCGTCGCCGGATGGGGTGGATTTCTTGAAGCTCAGGATTCTGTAGTGGGAATCAGGGTCGTCGGTGACGAGTCCTGTACCCTAAGGTGCACCGGTTTTTCGGTGATGTTTGAACAAGGGAGGGGCAGGGCATGAGCGCCAGGCCCCTCTTTCTTGTTTATGCGGGAGTGTCTTATGAGTTGGACCGGGCTGATCTGGTGCTGCCGCGTACTTATTGGGGGAATCCTCCAGGCTTCAGCCTTGGGAAATCACTCGACCTTCACGGATTCGTCGATGTGTTGCTGACCTATCGTCGATTCTCCGACCGGGTCCTCTGGCCGGTGGCACTCACGATTGTCGGGATCGAGTGGATACCGGCAGTGTGGATCTTTGGGGGTAGCGACTGCAGATCAGGGCACTTCTTGCCGTAGTGCTGAACGGCCGCTACGCCGTAGAGCCCATCGTGACACTGGTATGTGGGTTTGACCTTCCGAGCTGCGGCTGCTACGGCGTCTTTTCCCCACAACCGTTGCGGTGGTATTCCTCACTCGAAGACTTCGTCTTGGGAGGCATCTGTCTGTTATCGCGTGTGGGGTCTCTCGATCTGGTAGGCCTCTTGACAAGGCATTGGAATGGGCGTAGTGAAGAAGTTGCGGCCCATCTATCAATCGAAGTTCGAGAGATCGGGTAGACCGCGCGGATGCCATCCAGGTCTCTCGACGACATCAACGTGAGAGGAGGGTGGATATGGACGACACAACGCCGCCTGGCCCATCAGGCCCACCGATATCGAGGTGGGTTTCTCGTCGATTCTGCTGACCGAATTCTTCACCGGCTGTGCCCTTGAGGCATGCGATGACCATCACAAGAAGGCCAAGAGCCATTGCGTGAAGAAATCTTCGGGGGTAGGAGGGATCAAGCACCTGGGGTTGACGAGGTCTCCCTCGACTGGAAACCTTGAAACGTTACTATCGTGTGGGTCTTCTGGGCTGCGACAAATCAAAATAATGTCGGCGTCCTAAGCGCCAAGTCACGGGCGGCCTCCCACCTCAGTGCAAGGTCGCCCGTGCTTTTTTGACTTCTCGCCGGTCACACCGCTGATCAACGCGCAGGATAGTCCCGGTAGACGTTTCTTTTTTCAGATGGCTGTCCTACCATAGCGCCATGGCCGAAAAGAGACCTAAGAAACCACAGTCGTCCAAGGGGACCAGACGTCGCCGGAAACCAGTCGGAAGCTCCACGGGTTTGGCCGCTGGCGAATTACAGGCTGCGGCGCCGCCTGCGGCAGTGGCTGAGCTTCATCAGCAGATTGAAACCGATGGAGGGAGAGTCCTCTCGGTCTACCGAGAACCGTATGGCGGACAGTGGCTGGTCTTGGCTGCCCTCCCGATCGAGTTAGTTGAACCGACGCCTTATCAACGAAATGTCTCCGATACGCATGTTCGGAAGTTGGAAACAGTGATTGGGAAAATCGGTCGCTTTCTCGATCCAATCGTTGCCGTACGTACCCTGAAGCCCGACCATGCGGCAAAATATTGGACGCCAAACGGCAATCACCGCCTGTCGGCCATGCGAACCTTGGGGGCAAGGAGCATCATTGCGCTCGTGGTTCCTGAGCCATCGGCGGCCTACCAGATTCTTGCGCTCAATACGGAGAAAGCGCACAACCTCCGAGAAAAAGCCTTGGAAGTGATCCGTATGTATCGAGAGCTAGCGCAGCTCGATCAGGCGACGGAAGAGACCTATGCCATAGAGTTTGAGGAGCCGGCGTTGATCACACTGGGGCTCTGTTATGAAGAACGGCCTCGATTCAGCGGCGGGGCCTATCATCCGGTGCTGAAACGAGTGGACGAGTTTCTTGCAAATCCGCTCAAGACTGCGCTGAACGTGCGTCAGCAGCAAGCCCAGACCGTTCTTGCGTTGGACGATCTCATCGTCAAACAAGTCGAAGCGCTGAAGGCCAAAGGACTGACCAGTCCCTACCTCAAGAGCTTCGTCGTCGCCCGCGTGAATCCCATTCGCTTCCGTCCCAAAGATGCCCCGCCCTTGTCGTTCGATGAGGCGCTCGAGCGCATGGCGCAAGCTGCCACTCGATTCAATCCCGACAAAATCAAGATGGACGATTTGGCCAAATCCGGCGGGACGCCGGATGAGAGCGAGTGAGACCGTGCTTTGACATGCTCGGCACGAACGGGGAAATCTACTGTTTCCAAGGATTACTCTGTTCGCCCTGAGCCCTTCGATATGCTCAGGACGGGCTGGTCGAAGAGTGAACGGAGAGGTTTGAAATAACTACCGTGCAGAGAGTCAGATTGACGGACACACAGAGCACGCTATAGTTTGTACCTATTATCCCCCCTGAGCCTTCGGGCCAGGGTGCGAGGCCAGTTTCCGAAAGGGGCTGGCCTCAGTGTTTTTACCCCGTTCTTGTCTCGGCAATCCAACTGTTTCTTGCAGGCTGTCGAAAGAGAGGGGTGCTGGGCGAAGCCGAGTGGTCTTGCCTCCTACTACGCTGGCGGAAATTTCTTTTCAATACGTCGCCAACTTTCTACGCTGGATTCCCTAAAGCGTCTGGACTACACTACCGCCGAAAATCGAACATAGATTGATCGCATCGCAACCATTTCTTTGGTGTCTCCATGGGTCGCAAGATCACACGGGCATCGGTTACACTCCGCTGCCATAATCCCATTCGATCAGGAATACGAGGCTCTCGTGAATCAAAACAGATACAGGGTGTATCGATTCAGGTACTGCTCGGTAACTAAATTTCCAGGGTGAGTTGCGCCCAATTCTCAAAGAGTGACGACTAGTGAGATGCAACAACTAA
>NZ_JBUBKD010000042.1:0-4468 GCF_054902215.1 Nitrospira sp. CMX1
TTGATCCCATGTATCGCACTGCTTGATCGCCCAGAACACCGCTTCCTTGAGCTTCTTCAGCGTCACGTTGTCGGGGTCGCGAATGGCTTGTAGCTTCTTGTCGAGGTCATACAGTGGCTGGATCGATCGCTTGTCCGGGATCTTGCCGAGTGCCCAGGCGACTTCCGTCAGCACCGTCCAGTCCGTCTTTGGATCTTGGAGTTTTGCCAGTAAGGGCAAGACGACCGATGCGTCACCATGGAGGCCGCCGAGCTGCCCTAAGGATTTTGCTGCTGCAGCTTGAACCTCCAGCTGCGGTGAGGCGTTCATCAGCTCAATGAGCAACGGGATACCGTCTCTGCCGAGGTTGCCGATTGCTGAGAGCGCTTGCTTGGCCAGATCGCGGTCCTTGAGCGCCTCCTTCAACTTCGGCATCGCTGCATCGGCCTGCATGTCTCCAAGAAGCGACATGATCTTGAGTTTTCTGGCTTGGCTGGTGTCTGGAGCATCAAGCAACCTGAGCAGTCGATCCGAGTGACCCCATTCCGCCGCCAGCAACAGGGGAAACTCGTACTTCCCTAAGGCTTCCTGCAGCTTCGTCATCACGTAACGACTGGCATCCGGCGCTTGTGCTGCCTGGGCGGCCGCCACGGCATCTTCAAAGTCAGTGCGTACTTCTTTCTGCCACTTGATCTTCATGCCTCCGAGCAGGTAGGTCAGTTGGCAGGCTGGTCCTTTCCAGAGTCGGGACGGGGCATCGGGAAGGTCTGCATCTCCCCCCGTCACGGCCGTGCCTTCCCAGGTCTTGCGCTGTTCGCATTTTACGCGAAGGATGACGTCGTGAGCTTGCGTAGAATGTCGAACGGCCGAGTATCCGGCGTCGGCCAACCGTTGGACGACGGTGTCGATGAGCGGGGTGGCATCCGCTGAGCCGTTGTCTGTGAGCGCCAGCGCATCGACGAACACCGTCTGGATCTTCTCCAGTTGAGTCCGTTGTTCCGGTGTGAAGTACTCACGGTAGGCCAATCCCGGAGACTCAAGCAGACTCAAAACAAAAGCGGAGAGGAGTATTGGAACAGCAATACGGAATGGATACCACATCTCCTTACTCCACTCCCGCTTGTGCTGCTTCTTCAGGTGGTACCGTGGTGCTTGTTGGTTTCATCGAAGCTCATCTCTCGGTTAAATTTTAGTATACACCTGCTCTCTTATCAGAGGATGGTTTGCGATGATCAATGTGGAAGAGAGTGATATTGACAGCTCCTCATCCCCAATGCTAACTTCGCGAGCTCTGCTTCGTGAATTTCACGAAACTTTAAGGTCCGTCTAAATAATGTAGGTGAGTCGAGAACGGTGATTAAAACAACAGTTGCGCGACGTTACGCACAGGCCCTCTTCGAACTCCTTGACCAATCCAGCATCGATGTGACGCGAAAAGCTCTCGATAGTCTGGGGCAGGCTATGAAGGAGTCTGACCAACTTCGACACGTGGTGGCATCCCCTGCGTTCAGCGTCGAGGAAAAGATTTCGGTGCTGAGGGGGTTGGCTGACAAGTTGGCTTGCCCACAGGCAGGTCAGGCATTTCTTGGACAGTTGGTGAAGAAGAGCCGAGTCGGGTTCCTGCCCGAGATTGCCGTGGCGTTTGGAAAATTGGTTGATCAGTCGAAGGGCACTCAGCCTGTGACCGTGTCCTCCGCAACGGTACTTCCCCTTCCCGAACAGGAGCGGATTAAAGCGCGGCTGCGTGACACACTCAAGCGCGAAGTGGATGTCACGTTCCAGACCGACGCGAGTCATCTTGCCGGGCTGCAGATCCGCATCGGCAGCACGGTGGTCGACAGCACCGTCCAAGGCCGCCTGCGCGACCTGCACGTGGCGTTGACTCGAGAATAAAGGAGTTGTCATGCAGATCAGGGCCGAAGAAATCAGTGCGATTATTAAGGAAAAGATCAAGGGTTTCGACAAACAGGTTGATGTCAAGGAAACCGGGTCGGTCATTCAGGTCGGCGACGGCATTGCCAAGGTGTATGGTCTGGATGGGGCCATGGCCGGAGAGATGTTGGAGTTCCCTGGTGGACTCTATGGGATTGCGCTGAACCTTGAAGAAGACAACGTCGGCGCCGTGTTGATGGGTGACGACGTCGGAATCAAGGAAGGCGATCCAGTCAAGCGGACCGGCCGTATTGCGGAAATCCCGGTCGGCGAGGCGCTCGTCGGTCGAGTCGTCAATGCCATCGGTCAGCCGATCGACGGCAAGGGGCCGATCCAGTCCCCGCATCATTCCCGGATCGAAGTGGTTGCTCCCGGCGTGAATACACGCCAATCAGTCCGAGAGCCGCTGCAGACCGGTATCAAGGCTATCGACGCCATGATCCCGATCGGTCGTGGTCAGCGAGAGTTGATCATCGGCGATCGTCAGACCGGCAAAACGGCTATTGCGGTGGATACGATCATTAATCAAAAGGGTTTGGGTGTTTTCTGTATTTACGTGGCCGTCGGTCAGAAGCGCTCGACGGTTGCCCGCGTGGTCAAGACGCTCGAGGAAAACCATGCGATGGAGTACAGCATGGTGGTGTCGGCGAGCGCCAGTGATCCGGCTCCGATGCAGTTTCTGGCACCTTTCGCAGGTGCGGCAATCGGAGAGTATTTCCGTGATAACGGCAAGCATGCATTGATCGTCTATGACGATTTGTCGAAGCATGCCGTAGCCTATCGCCAGCTCTCGCTCTTGCTTCGTCGTCCCCCGGGACGCGAAGCCTATCCGGGAGATGTGTTTTATTTGCACTCACGCTTGCTTGAACGGGCCGCCAAGCTCAGCGAGAAGCTGGGCGGGGGGAGCCTCACCGCATTGCCCATCATTGAAACGCAAGCGGGTGACGTGTCGGCCTATATTCCAACGAACGTCATCTCGATCACGGACGGGCAGATCTATCTCGGTAGTGATCTGTTCTATTCCGGTATCCGCCCGGCTATTAACGTCGGATTATCGGTCTCCCGCGTCGGCGGATCCGCTCAGATTAAGACGATGAAACAGGTGGCCGGTACGCTCCGGTTGGACTTGGCCCAGTATCGTGAAATGGCGGCGTTTGCTCAGTTCGGCAGCGAGCTCGACAAGGCGACGCAGCTGCAGCTGGCTCGTGGCGTGCGCATGGTGGAGTTGCTCAAGCAGGGGCAATACAAACCGATGCCGGTGGCGGATCAAGTGCTCTCCATCTACGCTGGTACGCAGGGATTCCTCGACGACGTGGCGGTAGACAAGGTTCAGCAGTTTGAGGCGGACCTCCTACATTATATTCAACAAACCCATCCGGACCTGAAGAAGGAAGTGGCGACGATCGGTAAGATCGACGACAAGGTCGGTGGACGGTTGAAAGAGATCATCTCGACCTTCAAACAGAAAATGGGATACGGAGCAAAGTAGCCATCAGCGTTCAGCCGTGAGCTGATTGCTGAGAGCCGACAGCTGAAAGCTAGGATCCATGCCAAGTCTTCAATCATTACGTCGCAAGATTTCAGCATTTAAGAATACGCAGAAGATCACCAAGGCCATGAAGATGGTGGCTGCGGCCAAGCTCAAACGGTCTCAGGACCGTATTCTCGCCGCACGCCCCTATGCGCATAAAATGCGCGGGGTATTGAGTAATCTGAGTCAACGTGTGAACCGATCCTCTCATCCCCTCCTCCAGAAGCGTGAAGGGAAGAAGGTCGAAGTGCTGGTGGTGACGAGCGACCGAGGGCTTTGTGGTGGCTTCAACGGCAATATTGCCCGCAAGAGTTCGGAGTTCGTCCGGCAGTGCGAAGCACGAGGGTTACAAGTTACTTTAAGTATTATCGGTCGCAAAGGACGTGATTACTTCCGTCGTCGGACATGGCCGATTCGACAAGAATGGACCGGGATCTTCGATAAGTTGACCTTTGAACATGCCATCGACATCGGTGGGGACCTCACGGATAATTTCATCAAAGGTACGTTCGACGAACTCTATGTCGTCTACAACGAATTCAAGTCCGCCATTCAGCAGCGGGTGATTGTCGAAAAGCTCTTCCCGGTCGACGCCCAAGAGGAATTTAGTGGGGCGTCCAGTGAGGGCGCTCTGAGTGGTAGCTACCTCTATGAACCGGAAGAAGCAGAGTTGTTGGCCGCCTTGATCCCGAAGCATTTTCAGGTGCAAGCCTATCGGATTTTGTTGGAGTCCGCGGCAGCCGAGCATGGGGCTCGTATGGCCGCGATGGATGGCGCCACACGCAACGCCGGCCAGCTGATCAAGAAAGTGACGCTGTATTACAACAAGACCAGGCAGGCAGCGATCACGAAAGAGTTGATGGATATCGTCGGCGGTGCCGAAGCGTTGAAATAAGTAGACTGTACTGAATGCTGAGTCATAACGGGTCCTCTGTCCTCAGCACTGGGCACTCAGCACTTAGCACTCGAGAAAAAGGGGTGAACTCGTGAGCACAGGAAAAGTGATTCAAGTCATCGGACCGGTTG
>NZ_JBUBKD010000043.1:0-76255 GCF_054902215.1 Nitrospira sp. CMX1
TCAGTCGGGGAAGGGGGGGGGGGAGAGAGGAGAAGATCTACGAGTGGGAGACCCAGGAAAAGCGGGTGTGATGGGGGTGGGGGGCACAAAAACCAGCCTTTCCCCCCCGCCTCATGTGTGAGAATGTTTTGGCGTGAGTACTTCTGACAGAAATCGTCCGGTGTATGATCCTGCCACTTTGACGATCTGCTCGGGACGTCCTTCCGCGACGATCTGGCCTCCTGCAGCGCCGCCTTCGGGGCCGAGATCGATGATCCAGTCGGCGGATTTGATGACATCGAGATTATGTTCGACGACAACCAATGTGTTCCCGGCGTTCACGAGTTTGTGGAGCACGGCGAGGAGCTTCTTGATGTCTTCAAAATGGAGCCCGGTGGTCGGCTCGTCCATGATGTAGAGCATGTCCTTGGCAGAGGCATCTTTCAGTTCGGCGGCGATCTTCAATCGCTGGGCCTCACCACCTGATAATGTCGTCGCGGATTGGCCAAGGCGAAGATAGCCAAGTCCGATGGAGGAGAGCAGCTGGAGCTTGTCCTGTAGCTTCGACGTTCCATTGAAGAATGAAGCGGCTTCTTCCACGGTCATGTTGAGGACGTCGGCGACATTCTTGCCGCGATAGCGGATTTTCAAGACCTCTGCTTTGAAGCGCTTGCCTTCACAGGCCTCGCAGGGTGCATAGATATCCTCGAAAAAGTACATCTCCAGTTTTTCCACCCCACTGCCTTCACAGCGTTCGCAGCGGCCACCGGCGGCATTGAAGGAAAAGTGTCCTGGCGTGAGTCCTTGTTGTTGCGCCTCTCGTTCCGCGGCGAAGAGCTGACGGATCTCGTCGAAGGTCTTCAGATAGGTGATCGGATTGGAGCGTGGCGTACGTCCAATCGGTTGTTGATCAATCAAGCGGATGCCTTTGAGGTGCTCGATGCCCTTAATGGCTTTGAATCGCCCCATGGGAAGAGACTCTACGCGAAAGGCACGAGCCACAGCTCGATAGAGCGTTTCTTCAACCAACGTGCTCTTGCCTGAACCAGACACCCCGGTGATGCAGATCAGCATGCCGAGGGGAATGCGGATGGAGAGGTCTTTCAGATTGTGCTCTGTCGCTCCGGCGAGCACCAGCATCTTCCCGTTTCCATTTCGACGCGAATGAGGTGATGGGATCTCCTCTTCACCGCGCAAGTATCGGGCTGTGATGGCTCGACGGTCCTGAAGGAATTCTTTCGTTGAGGCTGCACAGACGATCTCACCACCTTTTTCACCGGAGTGAGGGCCCAACTCGACAAGGAAATCGGCTGACTCAATCATGCGACGGTCATGCTCAACGACCACGACAGTATTGCCGGTTGCTGCGAGATCACGGAGGATTCCGGCCAATAGGTCTGTATCTCTTGCATGGAGACCAATGGTCGGTTCGTCGAGCACGTAGAGTGTCCCGACCAGTCGAGAACCAAGTTGATTCGCCAGCGCCACCCGCTGGGCTTCGCCGCCGGAGAGGGTTTTCGTTTGTCGATTGAGCGTCAGGTACCCAAGGCCGACGCGTTGGAGGAAGCCTAGCTTGGCCTTGAGCTGCCGGAGGATATCTGAGGCGATCTCCTGTTCGGATTGGCGTAAGGGGAGGGAATCCACCCACCCTGCCAGACTTTCCACTGTTCGTTCCGTCGTCTCGTGAATATCGTTGCCGGCGAGCTTGACGAAGAGGGCTTCCGATTTCAGGCGGCTGCCATGGCAGCCAGGGCAATCGAAGGGAGTGCGGTAGCGGCTGAGAAAGACGCGCACGTGCAGCTTGTACCGCTTGCCTTCGAGGTACTCAAAAAAGTCGTTGATGCCGTCGAAGGATTTGGCGCCTTCCCAGAGCAATTGTTGCTGGTCCACCGACAGTGCCTTGAAAGGAATCTCGACATCGACGCCATGTTTTCTCATCGCAGTCAACATCTGTTTCTGCCACCAGGCTGAGCTGGGTTTACTCCAGGGTTCGATTGCTCCTTGGGCGAGAGATTTCGACTGGTCGGGGATGACCAGTTCCGGATCATATCGCAGCACATTGCCGAACCCTTTGCATTCGGGACAGGCACCGAGGGGATGGTTGAATGAAAAGAGAATCGGCCGCAGAGGCTCAAAGGTCCGCCCGCAACTCTGGCAGAGAAACTTAGTGCTGTAGGATTGCCGTCCGTGGTCGATGATATCGACAGAACAGCGGCCCTCTCCTTCACGAAACGCTGTTTCGATGGCTTCGATCAGGCGTGTATGGTTGTCCTCTCGGATGACCAGGCGATCAAGGACTATATGGATTGAGGAGCACTTGTGGAGTGATGGCTTGTCCACTTCATGCAAGTCGATGACGTCGTCCTGCGTTTTGAGTCTGGTAAAGCCACGAGTCAGCAGCGATTGAACGAACGCAGCTTCCTCTTTGCGCGAGGGAGTCGTAACGGGGAACAACACCATGGCTCTAGTATCGGGCCACCGCGTGAGCAGGTCGTCCGTGACAGAGTCGGGTTGAAATGCCCGGCCTTCCTGCTTGCAGTCAGGGCAAGTGGGTTTACCGATCTTGGCAAAGAGTAGACGCAGCAGATCGGCGATCTCCGTCGTCGTGCCGACCGTCGAGCGGGAGGTACGCACCTGATTCTTCTGCTCGATGGCAATCGCCGGCCGCACATTGATCAGCCGATCCACATCCGGGCGAGCCACTTTGTCGAGAAACATGCGGGCATAGGTCGAGAGGGATTCGACGTAGCGCCATTGGCCTTCGGCAAAGATTGTGTCGAAGGCAAGCGAAGATTTCCCGGATCCTGACACACCGGTAATCGCCGTGACCTGATTGTGGGGAATCTGCAGCGAGACGTTCTTGAGGTTGTTCTGCCGAGCCCCCTCGATGATGAGGTGATTGGTTGAGGGATTGGGGTTCAGAGGGGTCGGCATGGCAATTGTTTCAGAGAAGGAACGACCGGCCATCGTAGCAATACCTGACGATCTGTTCAACGAGGGGGATGCCGAAAATCGAGTCATGCCATTCGAAGGGCCTGCCCTGAGCTCTTCGACAAGCTCAGAGCAGGCTCGCCGAAGGGTTGCCTTTGTCTGGTGGAGGCGTAGAATGCGCCTCGTACGTAGCCTCCTCGGTTAGCCTGAAATTGTTATGGCCACCATCTATCTCTCATCAACCTACGAAGATCCAAGGATTTCCGATCCGCGGTGATACGTGCGCTTCGCCAAAGCGAGTATCATGTGATCAATATGCTGGACCATGAGAGTCTTATCTCCGTCGCTCACGAACGGCGCTTCGTGGGCTGGCCGAGGCTGGCCCTGTGGATTAAGGCCAACCAAGAGAGTTTATTTGTCCTGCGTCAGGCGGAGATCGAAGCCAATGAATGGAAAGACCACAGTTATGATCTTAACTATTTGTGGCCTGACGAGCGCCTCAAGGTTAATCGGTATCTCGCAGCATTTGGTGATGCATGGCCTGGGGTTGAGCTCGCAAAGGACGGCTTGCCGGATATCGTGTGGATTGAAATCCCCAGAGAGCAGGTCAGATTGCGGGATGTTGGCCACCTGTTTACAGTCACACCATTCCGTATTGCCAAATATCCAGTGACCAACGAACAGTGCGAGGCGTTTCTTAAGTCAGAGGACGGCTTTGGAAACAAGGTGTGGTGGAAGAATCTCGAACAGAGCCCTAAAGATGATAGGCTGGCATGGAGTGAGGCGAATGCGCCACTGGAGACGGTGTCGGGGTACGAAGCCGTCCCTTTTTGCCGATGGCCGAGTGCCAAGGCCAGAACCAGCATTCGTCTGTCCACTGAGTGGGAGTGGCAGCAAGCAGCGACGGGCGGAGATCTGCAGCGCGACTTTCCGTGGCCTGGAGGCTGGGATTCAGGCCGATGTAACAGCGAGGAGAGTCGCCTGAGCCACACGACCGCTGTCGGGATGTATCCACGGGGGCCACGCTTCAGGGTGTGTACTGGATATGGCAGGCAATGTGTGGGAGTGATGCTTAAATACGTACGACAAGCCTGAACACGAGAAGGTGTTACAGACCGACAAAGGAGGTGGCGAGCACGTGATCCGGGGCGGTCCCTGGAGCAGCAGATCGGTGCTCCTGCATGCATGGTATCGGTTCAGGAACTTCGCCGTCGACCGGAGCCTCAATATCGGCTTCCGTCTTGCCCCGGATATTGAGAAATAAGACCGTTCAAGCTTAAGCAAGGAGGGACTCACCATGGCACTGTACGCGTTTGATGGTACATGGAACGAAGATGAAGCCGATGAAGCCAAGGAAACGAATGTTCTGGCCTTCTACAAATGCCTCTCCCCTAATACGAAAGAGTTCTACTTAAAAGGTGTGGGGACGCGGCTTGGTTTTGTCGGTAAACTGCTCGGTGGTCTCACCGGGGCGGGAGGGCATTTTCGGATTCACGAAGCGATGGAGAAGCTGCGACAGTATTTTGCGGAAGGGGATCGGACGGTCGACATTATCGGGTTCAGTCGAGGAGCGGCGCTGGCGTTGCATTTTGCGAATCAAGTGCAGGAGGAGCAGCCTGGGGCCGTGGTGCGTTTTCTCGGGCTGTGGGATGTGGTCGCTTCGTTCGGCATTCCAGGGAACGATCTGAATATCGGTTGGCACTTGACGCTGCCCGACAATGTTCAACACTGTTACCACGCGATGGCGCTGGATGAACGCCGCCGGAACTTCACTCCCACTCGGGTTGTGCTAAGAAAGGGTGGTGTCATCGGTGATCGGCTTCAAGAAGTATGGTTCCGTGGGGTTCATTCCGATGTCGGGGGTGGACAATGTGCCGGGCTGGCAAACATTGCTCTCTGTTGGATGCTCCGGCGTGCCAAGGAAGCGGGCCTTCCGCTGGTTGAGGAAAAGTTGCGGGAACATGAGGCTCTGTGTAATGCGGATGCTGCCGTGTCCAAGAACTTTGATCCCAAAAAAGACCCTCAGCGCACGATCAATTCCGGAGACTTTGTGCATGAGTCGGTGAAAGTCCGTGGACAGTTGGGGGGGAGAATCCATAATGATCCACCCGCGAGTTGCGTGATTATCCATGGGTAGTGTGTCCATCAAAATGCCGTTGGGCTTGTGCACGAGGCCGTTTGCTGCTGTGGAAACGGGAAAGGGTTTGGCAATTCTTCAAGATGAATGATCGGATAAGGGTACTGAACCAGGAGGGCACATGATTCTATCGACGACCAACAATATCGAGGGCAAGAGGGCAGTAAAATATCTAGGCTTGGTGTCCGGGGATGCGATTCTCGGCGCGAATATTTTTCGAGATTTTTTCGCGTCGATCCGAGATATCGTCGGTGGGCGTTCGGCTAGTTATGAGAAAGAACTGCGGAAGGCCAAGAACATTGCGCTGGAAGAAATGGAGGAACAAGCCAAGAACTTGGGGGCCAATGCGATCGTCGGGATTGATATCGATTATGAAACTATCGGCACAAACAGCAGCATGTTGATGGTCAGTGCGAACGGGACGGCGGTGGTCGTGGAGTAGCAGGAGACTGAAAATGCCCGCCAGCTTCGTTCTCGCATTGTTCAGACCCTCAACATACCCCAGAGGGTATGCCTCGGCCCTTCACTTGCTGCAGCCTCGCTGACGGTCATTTTGAGCCTCCTGCAGGAGAAGGGGCCTTCAGCGCGCAGCAAACGCCGGCTCCAGATGCTTCTCAAGTATGACTTTCCAGCTCTGCATTGGATACTGTGGTGTGGGCTTGTTCAAGTTGGTCTTGGCGCAAAGTTAGTCAATGCGGCAAGGCTTCTCAGCGGTATATGCAACCACGTAACTCTTGGAAAGTCGGAGTTCTGGTAAACCTGAGCTCGTGCGGCTAACGCAGCATCACCTTCACCAGCCCCACGCATCCCAGATAGAGGACGAGCGCCCCGGCCATTGCGGGCCAGAAGCCAAGGCGTGGGATGCCCATGATCATGGCAACCACATAAACCGTCCACGGTGGGACAAACCAGAGGAGGCTCTTGGCATAGTCGACCGTCGTTGTACCGCCTCCGCTTGCATACAGCAGGATGAATGTCACGCCGGTGATGGCGGGAAAGGTGCTCGCCATGGCTGCCAGGAAGGATTTACCCTGCGAGCCAAGATACGTGGAGAAGCTGACAATCGAGCCGCCCAACAGAAAATAGAGCAGATACTTGCCGAGATCATTCACCGACTATCCTCCTTCGTTCCCGTGAAACGCCTCCATGGCTTCTCGCTTCACCGCCTCCCCTTGGCCGGTATAGCGGGGTGAAAAGTGAAACACGACGAGGTCTCGAACCTGAGCCTTGCGGGCCATGGAGCCGGCTTGTCTGGCCGTCAAATGATACCGGTCACGAGCCTTTTCTGCATTACAATCCAAATATGGTGATTCGCAATAGAAGACATCGGCGCCGCGGGCCAATGCGACGATTTTGGCTTCGTTCTCCTCGTCATGTCGCGCATCGACGACGTACGTAAGTTTCTGCCCTCGTGAGATCGCCAAGAATCGCTCCTTGACCTCACCCAGCACAAACTCTCGGTCTTCTCGTCGATGCTCGTCGTAGAGCGCCACGGTGAATCGGAAATCGTCCGGTTTGCCCTCCCAGATATACCGCTTGACCTCTTTGAGCCACGCGCCGACTCTCAGCCCCGCCTCATGCAGTTTCTGCTTGTTGACGTTGATATGGAACTGTTCCTCCAGCGAATATGCGAACGAGGGGATGCGATGATTTAGAGCGACCGCCTTGACGGTGAACATCGGATCGTCCAGCACGATAAAAGGTGGATCATCGTGGCGTGGTGCCGGAATCGTTACTTGTTCAGGCGACTGGAATCCGTTACTGGCGAGAAACACTGCCTGGCGAATTTCATCTTTGTGGAACTCGCGGACTTTGATTGTGAGGGGGTAGCCATCCACCAAATTCCAGGTGTAGCCGCGCAGCTTGCCTTGCACGTTGTCGATTAAGCCCGGAGGGCCGAACAGTTTGAGCGTCTTCCCTCGTCCTAATGCCACACGAAGAATCGTGTCGAATCCGATGAAGTGGTCCATGTGTGTATGGGAGATGAAGATCTCTTCAGCTCGCAGCAGCCTCGTGGGCCCAAGGTTGTCGTTGTGTCCGAGATCGAACAGCAAGGCTCGTTTTGACCACCGAATGTTCACATACACACCAGGATCACCGAAGACATCGTTGACCAGGTAGCTGGAGAAGGAGGGATTCATCAGATCATGTGGACGAGGCCATCATTGCGAAGGAACACTCCATTTTATCCGATCGCTGCCCTGACAGCACTGTACATGATGATGACTTCGACGGCGTGGGCGATGATCGTGATCCAGAGGTTGCGCGTTCTGAGCCAGATTGTTCCCCAGACGAGTCCATCCCACAGCGCGATCCAATGGAGATAACGAAAGGTATTCACCATGAATGGGTCGAATGAAAACGTCAGTGTCGTCGCCAGCAACGCAAGGGGAGCAAGCTGTTGCCCGGAATGAGCCCCTCTCCATTGCCGTTCGTATTCGGCCAATCGACCTAAGACGAACCCGCGAAAGGTGATCTCCACGAAGAATGCGATGCCGCAGATGAACCAGGGCACCATCAGTAAGACCGGCAGACGACCGTGAGGGGTCTGTTGCAAAAAGGTGATATCGTAGCCGAGTGCTGGATAGATCGAGAGGATCACGAACGTATTGAGGCAACCCAGGGTCAGCCCTATAAGCAACCCCCAGTTCAGCCCGGCGATAATCTTCGTTTGTTCCAATCCCAGGTCAGTCGAGAGATCAGCTGTGCGCGAAGCCCAGATGCCCATTGCCAGATAGGCTAGCAACTGCGGGGTGAATTGAAGCAGCAGGTGGTCTTGGAGGGAAGCGGGCAGGGCGTAATAGCCGAGTGTAGCTCCGATGGGGAGTAGCGTCAGTGCTGCTCCCGTCTGAACAACGTGACGGTGAACGAGCCGATGGGGCTCGGGCGTCATGGATGGGCTACGACAGTTCGAGGTGATAGCGATCCAAGGTGGTTGCCTTGTGTCGAGACAAATTCGACAAAGACTTGTTGTAATCGACGATCGCACGCAACTCGTTCCCTTGCGCGGTTGCGAGGTCGCGCTGGAACTCGAGCACGAAGCGCGTCGTGCTGAGTCCCACTTTCAATCGTTCCTGCTCGGCCTGGAGTTGTTTCTCCGCCATGATGCGGGCGGAACGAGTGGTTTCGATCCGTTTGAAATCCGTCTGCACCCGGCGCACCGCTTCACGAACGCCGACGATGACTTGCTGCCGCACGTTCGCGAGAGCCACCTCAGCGTTTTGAGCCTCGAGCTTCCGTTTATTGTAGGTGCTGACGGCAGCTCGGTTTCCGAGGGGATAACTGAGCACCAATCCTGCGCCGTAGTTATAAAAGTCTCCGCTGAAATTTCTAGTGAAAGATTCGCTATAGTCTCCGCCCAGGCCGGCTAGTCCGACCGTGCCTTGAAGGGAGAGCGTCGGAAGCAGCTGGTTACGCGCAAACTGCTTATTGAGCTCACCGGTTTCGATGTTTTTCTTGGCCTGTGTAATTTCAGGCCGTTGTTCGATCGCGGTATCGATGGCCTCCTGGAGGCTCAGGGGTTCAAGCACGGTGACGGGAGGATCGACGGGAGTGAGGCGGACGTCTTGCCGCAGATCCTCCTCACCAGGATTCAAGAGTCGCCGGAGTTGATCTTCTTGATCGCGAATGGCTTTCTCAGCCACGAGGACTTGCTCCACCCGTGAGGCCACCGCAGCTTCGGCTTGGAGGACATCGACGATCGACATGACACCCGCCTTGGTCTTCGCCCGGTTGGCGGCCAAGAGTTCTTCGGCGGCCTTCAAAGCTGCTTGAGCGACCTTCAGGTTTTCATTGGCAAATACCACTTCCCAATAGGTTTGTTCCACCGAGGTGATGACGGTCATGACTCGATCTCGAAAGACGTGTTGCTCGACAATCGCGTTGTTTTGCGCGACCGTGATGAAGGTCTTGTTGATGGCGATCCCCGCGTTTCTGAGCAACGGTTGGGTGAAGGTGAATGCCAGCCCTCCCGTCCAGGACGGGTTGAACAGAAATCCACGCGCGACGTTTTGGTTCACACTGTTTCGGGCCGGGCTATAGTTGATGTCGAAATTGCCGCCGGTGATCAGGTTGGTTTGTGCATCCACCGTCAACGAATGGTTCCGTTGATCGAAGGTGGTGATCTGGTCAAGGACCCCAATAGTTCCTCCGAAGACGGGGCGATTGAGCGGATTCACGGTTCGGTTATATTGGCCGTTGATACTCAGGTTTGGGTCGAACTTCGATTGTTCGATGATGATATCGGCCAGTCGACTTTCGCGATTCTGCCGGCTGATGCTGATATCGAGATTGCTTTGCAACGCCCGCACTGCAGCGTCAGCCAGGGACACGGTTTCGCGCCGTTCCGTCGTGATCGGCTGGGTCACGTCCAGACTCCAACTCATGTGAGGCCAGACAATGCATGCCCATCCTACGATCGCAATGATCGCCAGACGATAGTGGTGCGCCGAGGATGTGCTATGCATAGGTGCCTCCTTGATCAATGATCGATACAAGAGCATACTATAAAGTGTTGTATGGTTCACGTCATGGCTATTCAAAGATATCCGGTTCGACACGTAGGTGCTCAGAAGTGTCAGGTCGGTTCACTAGGCGGGGTACTGTGTCTGCTTACCGCTATGACCCTCTGCACCGACGTGTCTGTATGGGCGCAAAGTACCTCGGGGGTGCGATCGTTCGCCGGCGGGGTCTCTCCGCTGCTGAAGCTTCCCGGAGGGAGTTTGTATATCGACAACCAGGGCACGCAGGGTTTGATCTATGCACCGGGACCGAACGTGCAAACCTACAATTTCAGAAATCCCACGATCGGCCAAGCCTGGAGTGGGGCTATCATGACATTCGGACCCCAGCTTTCCATTGGACTGATCCAGGGTGCGAATCAGATTGGGAGCCCGACCGTTCTACCTCCGCCACCGCGCCAAACGGATCTGTTACCGCCGATTGAGTCTGAGTTGCTTGAACCATTTCCCTAACAGGCTGTTGATAAAGTCCGCCAGCGGCGCTCTCGTCTCGCTCAGAGGCTCACCCGCGAAGAAGTATCACACTGGTGGAGTCTATCCGTTTTCCAAAGATCAATTCGATGGGTGAACGGTTCACACGAAGTGCGGTATGTACCTCCTCGCCTCTTCGCTCTCTGCGGCCTTGTTGGACGGTCTTTCTGAACAGTCTGCGGAGTATCTTTGTCCGGTCGGCCACCGTGTGCACCAATTCTATTTTGGAAACAACGTTGGGTTTCTCAGCAACCGGCTAAGCAAGACAGGGAGAGAATTCCATTGGTTGCAGCCTGGATGCCAACAGGGGGCGGGACGTCAGTTCGTTTGCTGCGGTACGGGAGATCCAGTGGCGGACTCGCCCGCTATGTCCGTCGGTTCGTATGCCAAGTGCCAGGTCACTGCCAAGGCGAATTGGGTTGCAGCTTTGAGGATCTTGGGGTCGATGGTGTCTGCGGTATCAGTTGGTTGATGGAAGTGTGGGTGGATGCCGCCGCTCACGATTGTGATGGTCGGGACGCCGGCTTCTTTAAACGGGACATGATCGCCGCCAGGGAAAAACCCATAGAGATCCAGCTTCTCCTTCACACCGGAAGACTGGCCTGCCGCTAATGCGATCTCCTTCTCAATTCCGGTTACTCCGACGGTGAGTCGCCCGTTTCCAACTCCAGCGTGATCGATATTGATCATGGCCTTCGTTGAACTGAATGGGACAGGCGGACGCGAGGTGTAGAGCCGGGAACCAAGTAGGTCACGTTCCTCGCCGCTGAACGAGGCAAACAGGATCGTGCGCTGAGGCTGGACTCCCATCTTCGTCAGGACCCGTGCGAGTTCTAAGATGACAGCAGTTCCAGAGGCGTTGTCATCGGCACCAGGGAAGAGGAGTCCGCCGGGACGACCGAAATGGTCTCGATGGGCTCCGATGATCACCGTCTCTGGTCCTGTTCCGGGGATCATTCCCAGCACATTGACCAGAAGCCCCTCCTCAGTCTTCGTTTCCCACTGGAGCGAGGCAACCTGCTCAGTCCTTGTTGCGTGTGATGAGGTTGTTTGATTCAGGTGCTCCTGAAGGACACGCAGGCGATCCGGACCATTCCCATTCGATTGTTGGAGAAGCTCTTGGGCCAGGGTTGTGCTGATCCAGACGCCGGGAATCGCTTGGTCCGGAGGTAGCTGTCCGTAAAAGGCACTGGGACTCCCCGTGACGCCGCGACGGATTTCATAGGGGTGGAGAATGGGACCTGTTGCCGTCAGATAGCCGACGGCACCACGTTCGCGTGCGACCCGGACCTTGTCGGCGTGGCTGACCGAGTGTGGATAGTGCTCCGGTTTGCCGCGTAGAAACAGCACGATGCAATTATGTACGTCGACACCGGCATAGTCATCCATGCCGTGGGAAGGGTCGACGATGCCATACCCAACAAAAACGATTTGGCCCTGGACATCCGCAGAGGGCGAATCAAAGATAGGAAGATAGTCTGAGCCAAGAACCTTAGCGGTGAGATGCTCCCCGGAACCGGCTCGCAACGTTGGATCTGATGTGATCAGGGGAGTCGCTATCGGGCTCGCCATCGCACCGGATGAAGCAAGGTCCTTGCTTGTGAAGAACGGTACGGTCAGTGAGTCGTCGCGAACGAGTGGTAAGCGTAACCCAGCCGAAAGAAACCCTTGTGCCACCCACCGTGCAGACTCGAGGTCGGCGCTTGTGCCGCTTTGCCGCCCATTGAACGAGGGACCACTGAGTGTTCGGATATCGGACAACATCCGTTCTGGAGAGAGTGCAGTGATCGCGGCCTGCAGAGCCGTCTCTGGTGCTTGTGCGAGAGGGACCTGAGGTTGTAGCACGAGGGCGATGGCAGCGCAGATCACAATTCGAATGAGCGGCACAATCAGACAGGGGACGACAGCGTTCATGATGATCTCTGGGCCACCGCAGAATAGTGGGTGATCATAACACGTGGAGAAAGCTGGTTGCAGCGCCGTACCGAGCCCAGGTACTATTCGATCAACTGGTATGGATGGCTGTTTATGTCGTGAGGATGGAGATTCAGGATGGCAGGGGGTGAACAGGGAAAAGGACTGTACGATCACTTGTACCGACGGTTTTTTGCCGAGCGTGATACCCATGAAGGGTATTCCTTCCAGCAGGCTCCGGGAGGAAGTGCAGCGCCACCGATGGTGACGTTCAGAGAGAAGCTTCGGTGGTGGACCTGGGATCGCTGGAAACGTCGACGAACGATTCTTGCTGAGCGAGACCGGTTGCAGCGCGACATTCTTCAAATCAAGAAACCGGGAAGCTCGAAGTAGGACAAGGTGTATTGAGAGGGATGGGTGTTCACGTGTCACATATCGGAAGAAACCTGTTAGCGACATTAGCCCTGTTGTCGGTGGTCGGAACGGCCTTCATGATAGAGCCTTCCCTGAGCTATGGCGTTCAACGGGAGACGCAGGAGGAAAAGGCAGCCAATCTCAAGCAACAGGCGAAGGGCGGGCTTTTTCAGCAGTGGCCGTTTGATCAAGAATCGCCTGGAAGGTTGCCCAATGGTTTTGTCAGCGCCGTGTCCGGTGAGGAGCGGCTTGCTGAATGGGTGGTACAACAGCATCCCACGGCTCCTTCTCCGCCCAATATCGTGGCCGCCTCATCGAATTGTCGACAGCTCTGCTATCAGGTGTTGTTGGCGGAAGGAATGCAGTATGAATATCCTGACGTGAGTGTTCGGTTCCATGCCGCCCCGGGGACTGGCGGATCAGGCGGAGTGGTGGTCGGGGCACGTGATGCGAAGAATTTCTATGGTGCGATCGTAGATCTGGCTGCTCAACAGGTCAGATTTATTCGGCTTTCCAGCGGAGTCGCAACGATGCTCGGGCAAGCGCCCGTCAATCTCAAACCGGTTGATTGGCACACCCTCAGAGTGCAACGCAATACGATCATCAGCAAAGATTTCGTCGAGATGTTTGTAGATGGCACGCTCGTGCTCTCTGTTGAGGACCAAGCGTTGGGATTGGGGCAAGTCGGTTTTGTCGTGACGGATAAGTCCGCCATGCTGTTTGATAGCTTTCATGCGGTTCCGCTCTTTTCGCACCGGCCACTTTCTCCGCCGCCGGCGTACTAACGCGACTCTTCCGGTAATTGGAGTTGGTCTCAAACTTGCCTTTATCTTTGCATCTGAGGTACGATTGAAATGCCGGCTTGTGAAAGGCCTGCGCAAGCTCGGCGCAGAAAGTGATGAGGCCTGGGTAGATGTTGTATTGGGCCAGTCCGGGAATCTGATCGGAAGCCAGAGCTAAGCCGCCGTTGTGTTGACGTCTTCGGCCCATTCCTTCCTCGTTGTTTTCTCGAGTCCAAGACAACATCGTTGTGTCAAAGGAGGAGCCTGATGGGTGCGAAGATTTATGTCGGAGGATTGCCCTATGCAACAACCGAACAACAACTGAGTGACTTGTTTGCGGTGCATGGGGCGGTGGCCTCAGCCCGGATCATCACAGACAAGTTTACCGGACAATCTCGTGGGTTCGGATTTGTGGAAATGTCGTCCGATACTGAGGCACAGGCGGCGATTACGGCGTTGAACGGGACGCAACTGGGGGGACGTACGTTGACGGTGAATGAAGCACGTCCGCAAGAACCTCGTTCCGGTGGCGGAGGCCGCGGTGGATTTGGCGGTGGTCGCGGTTAACCAGAGAGCTAGTTCGTAGCTGATGAGGGGCTGCCGGAGGTTCCGGCAGCCCTTTTTGTTTTTGGGGGACTTCGGAGAGATTTGATGCTGATCGAGTACTCATTCTGGCATCTCACGGGAGGTCGTCGTGCCTCCCTTTAAGCTCGATGCTCCGTTCAAGCCCTGTGGGGATCAGCCCGCCGCGATAGAGGTGCTCACGGCAGGAATTCATGCGGGGAAGAAGCATCAGGTATTGCTTGGCGTCACGGGGTCCGGCAAGACCTTTACCATGGCGAATCTTGTTGAACGCGTCCAGAAGCCGACGCTGGTGCTCGTGCACAACAAGACTCTGGCCGGTCAACTCTACCAGGAGTTTAAACAGTTTTTTCCTCATAATGCCGTCGAGTATTTCGTCAGTTACTACGATTATTATCAGCCGGAAGCGTATATCCCGCAGAGCGATACATACATTGCCAAGGACTCCTCGATTAACGACGCAATCGATCAGATGCGGCATTCCGCGACGACGGAGCTGCTGCAGCGAAACGATGTCCTGATTGTCTCCTCCGTCTCCTGTATTTATGGGCTGGGATCACCGGAGGTCTATCATGACATGCTGATTTATCTGGAGGTGGGCCTCGAAACGAGGCGAGAAAAGATCTTATCGAAGTTGGTGGAAATTCAATACGAACGCAATGACGTGGATTTTCATCGTGGAACCTTTCGGGCACGCGGGGATGTGATCGAAATTTTCCCTGCGTCGTCAGAAGCAAAATCCGTTCGCATCGAACTCTTTGGGGATACGGTGGATGCGATTCATGAAATTGATCCGCTCACCGGCAAGTCCTTGAGAAGGCTTCCCAAGATTGCGATCTACCCCAACACCCACTACCTCATCGCCCCGGATCGCTATGAGCGAGCCATTACGGGCATTGAGGAGGAGCTCGACGAGCGTGTCGCCTACTTCAGAAAATCTGGACGGCTGCTGGAGGCTCAACGGATTGAGCAGCGCACGAAGTTTGACCTGGAGATGATCCGAGCCATGGGGTACTGCCATGGGATTGAAAACTATTCCCGCCATCTCAGCGGAAGAAGCCCGGGTCAGGCGCCTCCCACGTTGCTGGATTACTTTCCGAAAGATTTTCTATTGATCGTCGATGAGTCGCACGCGACCATTCCTCAGGTCGGAGGCATGTATGAGGGGGATTTTTCACGAAAGCGAACGCTCGTGGAGTATGGGTTTCGACTCTCGTCGGCGGTCGATAATCGACCGCTGAAATTTTCGGAATTCGAACAGTGTCTCAATCAGGTGGTGTATGTATCGGCCACCCCCGGTACCTACGAACTCAAGCATGCAGGTGATGAAGTCGTGGAGCAGATCGTGCGTCCGACTGGACTGATGGATCCGCACATTGAAGTCGTACCGGCCAAAGGGCAAGTCGATCATCTCCTGGGACAGGTCCGTGCGGAGGCGGCCAAGCAGGGGAGAGTGCTGGTGACCACTTTGACGAAACGGATGGCGGAGGATTTGACGGAGTATTATCACGACTTGGGAATTAAGGTCCGCTACCTCCATTCCGACATCAAAACGCTTGAGCGGGCAGAGATCATCCGCGCTCTCCGGTGCGGAACGTTTGACGTCTTGGTTGGAATCAATTTGCTTCGAGAGGGGCTCGATCTTCCCGAGGTGAGTCTTGTCGCGATTCTGGATGCGGATAAGGAGGGCTATCTGCGGTCTTACCGTGCGTTGATTCAAACGGCAGGCCGAGCGGCGCGGAATCTCGAAGGTCGGGTGATTTTTTATGGAGATAGTGTGACGGATTCGATGAAACAGGCGATCGACGAAACGAATCGCCGTCGTGGGATTCAGGCTGAGTACAACCGCATCCACGGCATTACGCCGGTTGGCATTACGAAAGGGATCCCGTCTCTTGAATATGCGGTGGCTGATCTCGATTATGTGCAACTGCCGCTTGCGGCTGAATCAAGCGCAGAGTACGGACAAGCAGAATCAACCGATCGACTCATTCAGCGACTGGAGATCGAGATGAAAGTGGCTGCGAAGGAGCTGGCATTTGAGCGGGCAGCAGAGCTGCGGAATCAGATTCGGGCCTTGCGACTTCAGGCGTTACAGGCGAAGGATTAACAGAATGCTGAAAAAACCCACCAGCGGCGTTCTTACATCGCTCAGAGGCTCAGCGTACCGGAGCGTACGCCTCACCTCTTCGCTTGCTGCGGCCTTGCTAGACGGTCTTTTTGAGCATCCTGTTAGACGTGCTTATAGAGATAGATGCCGACAAACATGCCAAGGACGCTCAAGATGTTGATCTTGAGGCTGAGCCCTAATACGAGTTTGGCCAGCACAAGATCCACAGTCAAAGGGGGATCAATGCCGGGCATAAAATGCGTGGAGAAGATACTTTGGATGGTGCCTTGAGGCGCCATTACATGGAGAATTTCGCCGAGAATTCCACCGAGCAGACCTCCGATGATCACGAAAACAATCAGAATCCAGGGCGATTTTCGCACGCGTTCGCTCCTCCTTGACGACTTCCCTGTACGTGAGTTGTGAGGTCTAACGGTCTTACAGTGGCACCATATCTGACGGGTTTCAGTATGTCAATAAAACTACTGACTTCTGGTGACCTTGACTTGCTTTCCGTGGTTCTATACACTTTCCGATGCTCTTTCTCTAGGATTTTCGAGGCGATCGGAGGTCTGGTGCAAGGCCTCGATGGCCTATTTCTGTGTTGCGGTACGGTGTCATGCTTGATGCGTTGAGTGAGAAGTTTGAAAAGGTCCTGAAAAAACTACGTGGGCAGGGTGTGCTCACTGAGCAGAATATTTCCGAAGCGCTTAAGGAGGTCCGATTTGCCCTCCTCGAGGCAGACGTCAACTTTAAGATCGTCAAAGAGTTTATCGATCGTGTCCGAGAAAAAGCAATCGGCCAGGAAGTCCTGCAGAGTCTGACTCCGGGGCATCAGGCTGTCAAGGTCGTCTGGGATGAGCTCCGGGCGATGATGGGACAGGATCGGGTTGGTCTTGCCCTCAACTCCCAACCACCGACCATTGTGATGATGGTTGGACTGCAGGGAGCGGGAAAAACGACAGCCAGCGGGAAACTTGCTCGTCTTTTCAAGAATCAAGGTAAGCGAGTGTTGCTGGTTGCCGCTGATCCGCGTCGTCCTGCCGCCGGAGAGCAATTGAGTGCGTTGGGGCGAGATCTTGGTGTCGAGGTGCATCGTGTTGATCAGGCACACGCGTCACAATCCGATGTGGTGCGGATCTGTAGTGGTGGCGTGGACCGAGCCCGAGAACAGGGCTTTGACCTTGTCATTTTGGATACCGGTGGACGCCTGCACATCGATGACGAGTTGATGGGGGAATTGACTGCGGTGAAGGCCGCCGTGGCCCCGCATGAGGTGTTGTTAGTTGCCGATGCGATGACTGGCCAGGATGCGGTCACCATGGCCGGACAGTTTGATCAACGGGTCGGCCTCACCGGCGTGATCTTGACCAAAGTCGAGGGGGACGCGCGCGGCGGGGCGGTCTTGTCGATTCGGGCTGCAACGGGAAAGCCGATCAAGTTTTTGGGGGTCGGGGAAAAACTCGATGCGCTTGAACCCTTTCATCCGGACCGGATGGCCTCCCGTATTCTCGGAATGGGCGACGTATTGTCGCTCATTGAAAAAGCGCAGGAAAGCATTACCCGGGAGCAGGCGGAGGAAGCTCAGAAGCGGCTCACGAGCAATACCTTCACGTTAGAAGATTTCCGGACCCAACTGGGACAGATGAATCGCATGGGTTCCTTTGAACAGATTTTGGGCATGCTCCCCGGTGGCCAAAAGCTCAAGCAGGCGATGGAAGGTGATAAGCCAGAGCGAGAGATCGGTCGAGTGGTCGCCGTGATCGATTCGATGACCGTGAAGGAGCGCCGCGATCATACGATTATTAATGGAAGTCGAAAAAAACGGATTGCGCGGGGAAGCGGTACGACCGTGCAGGACGTGAACCGGCTGATCAAGCAATTTCTATCGGCGAAGAAGTTGGCAAAGGCAATGACCGGTGCGGGAGGGCGTCGGCAACTCGCTCAGCTCTTGCGTGCGCGGTAATCGATTTAGATCATTCGAACTAGTGTAAAGGAGGAATGGCTGTGGCTGTACATTTGAGGCTCGCTCGCACAGGACGACATAAACGACCGATGTATCGGTTGGTGGCGGCGGATTCGCGGAAGGCGCGCGACGGCCGTTTTATCGAGATTCTTGGAATTTTCGATCCGTTGAAGGAAGCTGGTGTGCCGGAGCTTAAGCAGGAGCGGGTGTTGACATGGCTTCATCATGGGGCGCAGCCGACGGTGACCGTGCGGACACTGCTCCGTCGCGCGGGCGTCTGGAAGCAGTTTGAGGCTGAAAAGTCCGCAAAGGAAAAGGCGCCGGTTGAAAAATCTGCCAAGAAGAAGGCTTCGGTAAAAGCCTGACCACGGAATGGTGAATCAGCTGGAAACCGTGACGGTGGGCCGGATTGAGCGGCCGTTTGGTGTCCGGGGAGAAGTCAAGGTTCTTTCCCTCTCCGATGTCCCCGGGAGACTGGAAGGGCTGACGCGCGTCAGCCTTTTGGCAGTAAACGGGCAGACACTGGAGACCGGCGTCACCCACGTGAGGCGGGCGGGAACGCGTTTTATTCTTGGGTTGTCGGCGTTCTCCACACCAGAGGAGGCGGGGCTTTGGCGAGGAGGATTGATTCGAACGGTTCGTGGGTCGGTTCCCGAGCTTCCAGCCGGGCAGTACTATGAGTGTGATTTGGTGGGACTTGACGTCCGAACGGAGGCAGGAGAATCGCTCGGTGTTGTGGAAGCAATTTGGGAGTTGCCTGGCAATTCTGTGGTTGTCCTGCGTAATGGAACCAAAGAGGTCTTGATTCCGGCCGCAAAAGAGTTTGTTGTGGCGGTTGATCTGGTTGCTCGAATCATGACGGTACGGTTGATCGATGGGCTTGACGATTAGTTTATGGTACGGTTCGACGTCCTGACTCTGTTTCCAGGTATGGTTGCACCGGTCTTGGCACACAGTATGCTCAAGCGTGGCCAGGAGAAGGGACTACTCGCGGTGCGTGTGCATAATCTGCGAGACTTTACGGCGGATCGCCACAAGAACGTCGATGATACGCCATATGGAGGTGGTGCGGGGATGGTCATGAAGGCTGAACCGATTCTCCAGGCGGTTGCCGCTGTGCGGAGAGACGCGCAGTTGCAGGGAGAAGAGATTCGGTTGCTGTTCCCGACTCCCCATGGGCGTCCATTAACTCAGGCCTATGCCCAAGAGTTAGCGACCGAGTCTCGTCGAATGGTGATCCTGTGTGGGCACTATGAGGGCGTGGATGAGCGGGTCCGTCAGGCGCTGGCGCCTGAGGAGATTTCGCTCGGCGATTATGTACTTACGGGAGGTGAGTTGCCGGCGTTGGTCTTGATCGACGCCACGACAAGGCTCGTCCCTGGCGTGTTGGGCGATCCAAGTTCTGCCGTTGACGAGTCGTTTTCAGACTCGCTCTTGGAGTATCCGCAGTATACGAGACCGGCGGAGATCGAAGGCATCACGGTACCGGAGGTCTTGCTGTCTGGCCATCATGAGGCCATTCGCTTGTGGCGTCGAAAACAGGCCTTACGCAGCACGTATCTCAGACGCCCCGATCTTCTCAAGGATCGGATGTTCACGAAAGAGGATCGGCAATTGTTGGAAGAGTTGATGAATGAAGGCCTGTTGACGGCCCCGTTATTATGCGAGGAGGAGGGTTGAGGACATGAATCAGTTGGAGCGAATTCAGCGATCATTGACAAAAAAATCGGTTCCGCACTTTGAGATCGGCGATACCGTACGTGTCCATGTCAAAGTCGTGGAAGGAGAGAAAGAGCGTATTCAGGTGTATGAAGGAACGGTGATCGCCCGTAAGGGCAGTTTGAACACCGAAATGTTCACGGTCCGAAAACTCTCGTATGGTGTAGGTGTCGAGCGGATCTTCCCCGTGCATTCTCCAATCGTGTCTAAGATCGATGTCGTGCGCCAGGGACGCGTTCGACGTGCCAAGCTGTACTACCTTCGCGGGAAGAAAGGGCGGTTTGCCAAGGTTGAGGAGCGAGAGTTTGTTGGAGAGAGCAAATCCTCGGCACAGCCAGCAGCGCCAGAAGAAGGAGCCGTCACAGCATAGGTCGGTTCAGCGCATGCGTTCCATCATGGCTGGCCGATTGACCGGATCGTCGGTAAAGAGCAGTTGATGGGACCCACTGATGAATTCGAACGAGCAGCACGGCTCTGTGGGTATCGCCGTGTTGCTGGAATCGATGAAGCGGGGCGTGGTCCGTTAGCCGGCCCCGTGGTGGCCGCTGCAGTGATCCTTCCGTTACGCAGTCGGCTCCCTGGGGTGAATGATTCGAAGCAACTCTCGGAGCGTGAGCGTGAGCGATTCTACCTCGCCATCCTCGAGCAAGCGGTGGGAACGGGAATCGGATGGGCCGACGCTGCGGAAATCGACCAGTTGAATATTCTTGAGGCGACTCGTCTTGCTATGCGGCGGGCTCTCGGGCAGTTGATTCCGTCGCCTGATTATGTGCTTATCGATGCCGTGACCCTTCCCGGTGTCAGCATTCCGATTCGTCCGATCATCAAAGGCGATTCCTTATCTGTCTCCATTGCTGCGGCTTCTATTGTGGCTAAGGTCACGAGAGATCGGCTAATGGCGAGATACCATGACACGTTCCCGGAGTACGGCTTCCTCTCGCACAAGGGGTATGGGACAGCTGAACACCTGGAACGGCTTGCGCATTACGGCCCCTGCTCTATCCATCGTCAAAGTTTTGCTCCAGTCAAACTTGCTATAAGCGTCAGGAAGATGGCGCAGGCTCATCTGTCTGATCCCACGTTGTCCGAGGCCTAAATCTCATGTTCGTTGCAGACCCGCGTCACCAGTTCGGCCAAGCCAGTGAGATGCGGGCGGAACAGTTTTTGATCGCCAAGGGTTATCGCATCCTCGATCGAAATGTGCGGCTGTCAGTTGGTGAATTGGACCTGGTCGCAGATGATCGGGGTGTCGTCGTGTTTGTTGAGGTTAAGGGGAGGAGTACAGAGGCGTTTGGCGGTGCGCTGTTGGCAGTGAATCGTCGCAAGCGGGCGAAGCTTTTGAAGGTGGCCGCACAGTATTTGGCGCAGCGGCATTGGTCTGACAGGCTCTGTCGATTTGATGTTGTTTTGGTTCAAGGGCAGGCGTCAATTTCTGAGCACATTGAACACATCCCCAACGCGTTCGATGTCACTGAACAGTGACCGGTCTCGACACTATCGAGAGGGGTTTTTGTGGACGCGATGATTCAGCTCATTCATGTCTCGAAGTGGTACGATCGAAGATCGGCATTGTCCGATGTGATGATCGAAATCGAGAAGGGGGAGTTTGTGCTGCTCATGGGCCCCAGTGGATCAGGAAAGTCGACAATCCTACGGATGCTGATTGGCGAGGAGCAGCCGGACGAAGGGCAACTCTTTGTTCAAGGTAAGAATGTCACGAAACTCAAACGGTCCGAGATCCCCTATCTGCGACGGAAGGTGGGGTCAGTCTTTCAAGACTTCCGGTTGCTGCCGAAGAAATCGGTGTTCGACAATGTGGCACTCCCTCTGATCGTGCAGGGAGTATCCGAAAAAGATATTCGACGCAAAGTCACGGAAGCGTTGCGGGCGGTCGGTGTTGAGCACAAACGGGACCAGTCGCCGAGCAGTTTGTCCACGGGCGAACAGCAGCGGGTGTGCATCGCTCGAGCAATCGTGAACGGACCAGTTATCCTGTTGGCGGATGAGCCGACGGGGAATCTCGATCCGGAACTCACGGGTGAGATCATTGAGCTGTTCAAGCTGATCAATGCTCGGGGGACTACCGTGGTGGTGGCGACGCATAATCCGCATGTCATGCATCAGGTCAATTGCCGAGTGATTACCCTGACGCAAGGAGTCGTCCTTCCGGAACGGGCGGTGCCCGAGCGTGTTGTCGTATGAGACGGCTCTTTTATCTTGTTCGGGAGGCCTGGGCCAACATGCGGACCAATCGCATGACGACGATTGTCGCCATCTTGACCACGGCTTTTACGTTGACGTGTGTCGGAATCTTTCTCTTACTCTATGTGAATTTGCAGCATGTGGCGGGATGGCTCCAAGAAGACGTGAAAATCATGGTCTATTTGGAGGATCGTCTGTCGCGGGATGGGCGTTTGCAGATGGAATTGATGCTCAAGTCCGATCGCATGGTTGCCAGTGTGCTGTATATTTCAAAGGAGCAAGCCCTGACGGAGTTCCGCACGCAGTTTCCCGCCGACTCTCATCTGCTCGAGGGGCTTGGCGAGAATCCGCTTCCGGCTTCGTTCGTCGTGACGCTCGCCCCGAGCTATCGTTCTCCCGAGGCCGTGAAAGACTGGGTCGAACAAGTTCAAACCATGGAAGGGGTAGCGAAGGTCGACTATAATCAACAATGGATCAGCCTCTTGGCCGACATGATTGGCTATATCGAGCTGGCCGCGATCGGTGTGGGGATTCTCCTCTCTGCCGCTGCAGTGACGATTATTGGCAATACGATCAGGCTGGCCTTGTTTGCCAGACGGGGAGAGATCGAAATTCTTCGCTTGATCGGAGCCACCGGGACATTTATTCGTGTTCCATACTTCATGGAAGGGGCGGTGCTCGGAGCCTGTGGGAGCGCCTTATCCTTGGGCATTCTTAAAC
This sequence comes from Nitrospira sp. CMX1, assembly GCF_054902215.1. Lineage (NCBI taxonomy): Bacteria > Pseudomonadati > Nitrospirota > Nitrospiria > Nitrospirales > Nitrospiraceae > Nitrospira > Nitrospira sp. CMX1. Next base: position 22,448 of record NZ_JBUBKD010000043.1, read on the forward strand.
TCGGCTTCGAGTTGTTTCGGCAACAAGTTCAGTTTGTTAGCCGCTTCAGCGGAATGGAGGGCCTGATTTCATTTTTTCCATTTTCAGCTTGTCTCACGCTGGTCTTGGCTGGAATGGCGCTGGGGTTTACCGGGAGTGTTGTCTCTCTTCTGCGTGTCGGAGATGGGCGTGTATGAGATCCCCCCTCCTGCTGCTGATAGGGGTTCTGGTGTTCAGCGGATGGGGCGTGAACGTTGATGCGGCCACAGATCCCCTCGCCGAAAAAATTCAGCGTGAGCGAAAGCATCTTGAAACGCTGAAAGACAAGATAGAAGAAAAGCGGAAGCGGGCCGACGCAGCGGAAAAAAAACGGGAATCCGTTCTGCAAGGACTCCAATCCCTGGATGAACGGTTGGTTCGTCATCGGCAAGATCACCACGACATCAATCGGAAATTGCGGCAAAAGGATCGGGAACTGGAGGAAATTACGGAACAGTTGGTGGCGATGCGGACCAGCATTCAGACACGGCGAGAGGCCATTTTGGCCCGACTTCGCGTGCAGTACATGGAAGGTCGCTTCGGATACGTAAAGGCGCTCTTGACGGCTGGTTCGTACAATGACCTTCAACGTCGCGGGCAGTATCTCTCCGCTGTCTCGCAAAAAGACTACGAACTCCTGCGGGGATTTCGAACCGATATGGGCAGGATGGAGCAGGGCGAGCGTCAGCGGGCGGATGCCCGAGATGGCCTGATGGTCTTCAAGCAAAGCATCGAAAAGAAGCTGACCGATATCCGAGTCCTTCAAAAAGAGAAAACGCTCTATCTGACAAAAATCACCCATCAGAAGGATGCCTATCAACGGGCGGTCGAAGAACTGGAACGGTCGGCTTCACGGGTCGATCACTTGCTGCAAGACCTGGAATCGCGTCGACGAACCGTAGCCATGCACCCGCCCACGACGGCATCGCTTCCACGCGGCGTTCGGGGGGCACTACCGTGGCCGGTCGAAGGGCAGGTGGTGTCGTTCTTCGGGCGGCAGAAACACCCCACCTTCGATACCTATGTCCAGCGCAAAGGAATTGATATTCGTACGACCGAGGGAAGTTTGATTCATGCGGTGATGTCCGGGAGCGTCGTCTATGCGGACTGGTTGAAAGGGTACGGACTCGTTATAATCCTTGACCATGCCAATGGATTCTTCTCGCTGTATGCCCATGCGTCCAAGATTCTGATCCAGGTTGGTGATCAGGTGGTCGCAGGTCAGTCGATTGGCGAAACCGGAGACACGGGCATGACGGGGGAAAATACATTATACTTTGAGTTGCGTGAGGGAGCTGAGCCGGTCGATCCGCTCCACTGGCTGGCGAAGAGATAGGCGAGGTCGTGAACGCGTCTCTCGGCCGAACGGTCCGACGACGCAAGAAAGAAGGGATGAAACGATGATGGAACAGCAGCCGCGGCGGAAATCTTGGGTGGTCGGGCCGATGATTGCACTTGCCCTGCTCTGTGGCGTCATCATCGGGAAGGGCTGGGAGCGGACCGGTCATGCCAGCGAAACCTATGAGGAACTCAAGACCTTCTCGGAAGTGCTGAACCAGGTTCAGAAGCACTATGTCGACGAGACCAAACCAAAAGATTTGATTCAAGGTGCCATTCGCGGGATGCTCTCCACCCTCGATCCGCACTCAGCCTACATGACGCCTGAGATGTACAAAGAGATGCAGGTGGAGACCAGGGGAGAGTTCGGAGGAGTCGGAATCCAAATCGGTGTGAAGGACAACCGTCTGGCGGTGATTGCACCGATTGAGGGCACACCCGCTCATCGAGCCGGTATCAAGGCAGGGGATTTCATCGTCAAGGTGAATGAGGATCCGACCAAAGATTTGACGCTGATGGATGCCGTGCAGAAGATGCGAGGCCCGAAAGGGAGTAAAGTCAATCTGACCATTCAACGGGAAGGTGCCCCAGAGCCCTTAGTCTTTACGCTCGTTCGGGATACCATCAAGATTGAAAGTGTCAAGTCGAAGGTGATCGATAACCTTGGCTATGTCCGGCTCACCCAGTTCCAAGAAGCCACAGGGAGAGACCTGGCCAAAGCGATCAAGCAATTTAAAGAGCAGAAGGTCCAGGGCGCGATTCTCGACCTGCGAAACAATCCGGGCGGATTGCTGACCGCGGCGGTCGATGTGTCCGAACAATTCCTGCCGACTGGGAAGCTGGTGGTGTATACCAAGAGTCGAGAAGGGAAGAAGGATGAATGGTTTGCGAAGGCCAAAGATCAATTGGAGGATCTTCCCGTTATTATCCTTGTGAATGAAGGATCGGCGAGCGCATCGGAAATCGTCGCGGGAGCGCTCCAAGATTGGGGGAGAGGCCTCGTAGTGGGGACCACCTCATTTGGAAAAGGATCGGTTCAGACGATCTTGGCCTTGGGAGATGGGTCTGGTCTTCGCCTCACGACGGCGAAGTATTATACGCCCAAAGGTCGCTCAATCCAGTCGACCGGGATCACGCCCGATATTGTAGTGAAGCTGGCTATGCCAGTGGTAGCCAAGGGTTCTGAAGGAAAATCGGGAGACAAGGAAACCGAGCCGAAAGCCGTCAAGCCTCCAACGGGGAAGGATGCCGCACCACAGAATGGGAAGTCTCCGGAGGAGGGAGGATCGAAGAATGGGACGCCCCCACCAGCCTTACCCGAAGCGGGCGGGGAGCTGTCGCTTGAGCAGGATGTTCAGCTCCAGAAGGCGGTGGAATTGTTGAAGAGCTGGAAAATCTTCAAGGAGCTCAAGCCATCGTAGTCGGTACGTTATTAGGAAGATCCCTCAGCCTCATGAGGCTGAGGGATCGGTTCAGTGAATCAAGACCCTCTCCTTGGCCCAAGCCTGCTAATGCTCGGGATTTTTAATCCGTTGTTGAACGGCTTGAAGCAACTTCTCTTCCGACCCTGAGAAGCTCGGGAGGGTGCGAAGTAAGTGCGATTGGATGAGCTGCACTAGGTCAGGCAGTGTCTTGATGCCCAGTCGGAAGTATAAGTAGGACACGAGTGAATCCGACAGTCCCGGAAGCGTTGCCCAACTCTTGACCTCCTCCGGAAGCGGAGTCTTCAGCTCCTCGTAGACGCGGATAGTCCCAGTTTCAAGAAACTCGTCGATCTTTTTGGCCAAATCCGTGCCGATCCCGTCTATTTCTTCAAGCGCCTGGCGCTCTGCTACCACTGCCACATCTTCCTCGAGAGCAAGCAACGCATCGGCTGCACGTCGATAGGCCCGCACCCGATAGGGGTTCGCTCGCTGAGTCGATAGAAGATCAGCCATTGATCGAAAGATGGTGGCGAGTTGCTGGTTGTTGTCTTGCATGGATAAACTCTCGGCAGACTATTGTGCGGGTTTCGTTGAGACCCGCGCAAGCCCTATTTGTTGACAAGGCGAATTCCCGTCCCATAGGATGACAGGCATGGAGAATGCCATTAAAATCCATGTGAATGGCGAAGCTCGGTCCTGGCGCAGCGGTACAACGGTCGCGGATTTATTGAGAGAGTTGGACATCAAGACCGAACGGGTGGCTGTGGAACTGAATCTTGAAATTCTGGATCGTGCAACCTTTGGGCAACGCCAGATCAAGGACGGAGATCGGGTGGAGATTATGAGTTTCATCGGAGGGGGATCATCCTCAAGAGGGCAACATGGCAGATGATCGACTGGTTATTGCAGGACGAGAGTTTAAGTCCAGGCTATGGGTCGGGACGGGAAAATACAAAGACTTTGCGGAAACGAAAAAGGCGATTGAAGTGTCGGGAGCCGATGTGGTGACCGTCGCCGTTCGTCGAGTGAATATTACTGATCGATCGAAAGAGAATCTGCTCGACTACATTGATCCGAAAAAGTATACGATCCTTCCCAATACCGCGGGCTGTTACACTGTGGAAGATGCGGTCAGGTACTCACGGTTGGCTCGTGCGGCCGGTGTCTCTGACCTGGTGAAACTGGAAGTGCTCGGGGATGAGAAGACTCTCTTCCCTGATACGGCTGGCCTCATCGAGGCAGCGAAGATTCTGATTAAAGAAGGGTTCATCGTCCTTCCGTACACGAATGACGATCCCATCGTCGCGAAGAAGCTTGTGGACATCGGCTGTCCAGCTGTGATGCCCTTGGCCGCACCGATCGGATCGGGTCTGGGGATTCGTAATCCGTACAATTTGAAGATTATCATGGAAACCGTGAAGGTGCCGATCATCGTCGATGCCGGTGTCGGAACAGCATCCGACGCAGCTTTGGCGATGGAATTGGGGGCGGATGCAGTCCTCATGAATACTGCTATTGCCGGCGCACAGGATCCGATTGCCATGGCGGAAGCGATGAAGTATGCGGTTGATGCCGGTCGCCTGGCCTACAAAGCTGGTCGTATCCCCAGGAAACTCTATGCGACGGCGAGTAGTCCGATTGAAGGAATGCTGTAGCAGGATGTTGAAAAAATCTCCCAGCTTTGTTCTCGCGTCGCGTAGAGGCTCGACGTACGGCTCAAAGTACGCTTCTGCTTCTGCGCTCGTTGCGGCCTCGCCGGGAGGTTTTTTTGAACATCCTGCGAGATATTCCAGCATCAATAGCGAACAGCTCTCATATAATATAGAGAGTTCCCACACCTCAGCACTCAGCACTCGGTACTCAGCCCTTCACTGATGCCTCCTGTCAATTTTCGCCTGCTCCTCGTCACCGATCGCCACCACACTCAAGGCCGTCCGCTTGTCCCACTGCTCGATTGTGCGATCGAAGCTGGTGTCCAGGCCATTCAGCTCAGAGAACGAGATCTGCCGACCACTGAACTCCTATCGCTGGCGAAAACGATTCATAATATAAGCACACCGCGCTCGGTACCGCTGTTGATCAACGACCGCATCGATCTTATGATGGCGCTCGACCTGGACGGAGTGCATCTTCGATCCAACAGCTTGCCGACACATGCCGCTCGTGAGGTGATCGGGCCGCGACGATTGCTTGGGGTTTCCACGCACTCGGTCGAAGATATGCAACGGGCAAATCAAAACGGCGCCGATTATGTTGTGTTTGGGCCCATCTTTGACACGCCGTCCAAACGATCGTTCGGACCTCCGCTGGGACTCGCATTGCTGACCGAGGTCTGTCGTCGATCGTCCATTCCGGTCTTTGCCATCGGAGGCATCACGTGTGAACGGGTTCCAGCTGTTCGTCGAGCCGGTGCTCACGGAGTGGCGGTGATCGGGGCGGTGTTGAGGCGTGACGATATCGGTGAAGCAGTTCGAGAGTTTATTCACGCGTTGCAGACGTGATGTGGCAACAGGTGAATCTGAGACGCGTCAGATCGTCTGTTGGAGTTGACCACCCCTAGGTCGGGTGTTAGAATCCCTTACACCAAACGTACTCTCGCTTAGGTTCGATATTTCGAGCTGATCGTGTCGTCTCACTATGGCGGATAGCAAGAGTCAGCCAAACCGACTCCGGTCCCTCCGAGATTCTGTTAAGAAGATTACAAAGCAGTTGTCCGAGGGGGAGGAGGGAGAGATGATTCACAAAAGCGGCGAACAGGCTCGAGAACTCGACAAACTTCGCGTGCAAATTCAGTCGATGGAAGAAGAGATCCGGCGACTGTATCAATCTCGCTACCAGCTCGATCAAGCTACCAAACAGAACGAAAAACTCGTTGCGACGCTCCAAGACGCCAAGGCTCAGATCGAGGCTCTCCGGGCTGAGGTGGAAAAGCTGACGGCGCCTCCGTCGAGTTACGCCATCTTTTCCAGTTTGAACGAAGATGGAACGGGCAATGTGTATGTCTCTGGTCGGAAGATGAAAGTTAGCCTCCATCCCTCGATCAAACGGACCGAGTTACGGAAGGGACGAGAGGTCGTCCTGAACGAAGCCCTCAATGTGATTGAGGTCAAGGAATTCGAGAGCCAAGGCGAGGTCGTGCGACTCAAGGATGTGTTGGAAGGGGGGCGGGCATTGGTCACGCTCCATTTCGACGAGGAAAAGGTGGCCGATCTGGGAGATCCTTTGTTGACTGAACGGCTGAGTGTGGGGGATCATCTGCTCTACGATGCCCGTTCCGGCTACGTGATCGAAAAGCTGCCCAGGTCCGAAGCGGAAGAGCTGGTATTGGAAGAAGTTCCGGATGTCGATTACGCGCATATCGGGGGTCTGCAGAAAGAGCTGGAGCAGGTGCACGATGCCGTCGAACTTCCGTTTCTGCACCCACAGGTCTTCGCCGAATACCGACTCAGTGCGCCGAAGGGCGTTCTGCTCTATGGCCCCCCTGGTTGCGGCAAGACGCTGATTGCCAAAGCGGTGGCCAACTCGATCGCCAAGAAGCTGGGTGACCGATCAGGAAAAGAAATTCGGAGCTACTTCCTGCATGTCAAAGGTCCGGAACTGCTTAACAAGTACGTCGGTGAGTCGGAGCGTCAAGTCCGTGAGGTGTTCAAGAAGGCCAAGGAGCGGGCCGAGGATGGGCACCCAGTCATCGTCTTTTTTGATGAGATGGATGCGCTCTTTCGCACTCGTGGGACTGGCGTGTCCTCGGATATCGAATCGACGATCGTCCCTCAATTTCTTTCCGAGATTGACGGTGTCGAGCGGCTGCGCAATGTCATTGTCATCGGGGCGAGTAATCGTCAGGATCTGATCGATCCCGCCGTGCTGCGCGCCGGGCGGTTGGACGTCAAAGTGAAAGTGGGGCGTCCGGATGCTGACGCGGCACGGGACATTTTCTCCAAGTACATCTCGACGGATCTTCCGTTCGCCGAGGAGGATGTCGCGCGTCATGGAGGGGATCGGCACGCGCTTGTGGAACGCTTGACCTCGATGACCGTCGAGGCCATGTATGCGGCCAGCGAAGAAAATAAATTCATCGAGGTGACCTATGCCAACGGCGAAAAGGAGGTGTTGTACTTCAAGGACTTCGCCAGTGGCGCGTTGATCGAGGGGATTGTGTCGCGAGCGAAAAAGTTTGCCGTAAAGCGGGTGATTGCGAATGAGGGAAACGGTTTGCGCTCGGATGACCTGATTCGCGCCATCCGTGAGGAGTTTAAAGAACACGAAGATCTTCCGAATACGACCAATCCGGACGATTGGGCCAAGGTCGCCGGCAAGAAGGGTGAGAAGATCATCCATATTCGAACCATCAGCGGTGGACCGACGGAACATCGTCAGATTGAAACCATCAGTACCGGGCACTATCTCTAGCGAAGTTATGAACGAACAGACTGCCATGAACTCCGCCCGGGTGCTTGGGACGGAAACTGAGTTCGGGATTGCCTCGAGAGATGTGTCGGCACAGGACCCAGTGTCCGGGTCCTGTGCCGTGATCGGGCACTATCCAAACTTGCCGGCTCCGACTGCGATCTGGGACTATGAACACGAGAACCCCTTAGTCGATGCACGTGGGTTTGAGGTCGAGGGAGAGCGTGAGCGTCCGAACCCGGACTATAACCGCCAGTTGAACAAGGTGTTGGCGAACGGCGGGCGGCTGTATGTAGATGGGGCTCATCCAGAGTACTCGACCCCTGAGTGTTCACACGCTCGAGAGGTCGTCGCATTTGAACGGGTGGGGGAGCGTATTCTGGCTTCGTGTCTGCAGACGATGGCCCGCGCACGAGGCGGTGAAGTCTATACCCTCTATAAGAATAACTCTGATGGCAAAGGGAACAGCTACGGATACCATGAAAACTATCTGGTAGCGAGGACAGTGCCGTTCGATCGGATTGCACGGACGTTGACGCCGTTTCTTGTCACCAGGCTGATCTTTGCTGGGGCGGGAAAAGTCGGTGCTGAAAATCAGACCACCCCAACGGAATATCAGCTCTCTCAGCGCGCGGACTTTTTCGAATGTCTTATGGACCTCAATACGATGGTCAAGCGTCCGATCATCAACACGCGCGACGAACCCCATGCAGATTCGGCGAGGTTTCGGCGGCTGCATGTGATTACCGGCGACGCCAACATGGCGGAGTTGTCTACCTATCTCAAGGTGGGGACCTTGGACATTGTGCTGCATCTGCTGGAAGCCGGTGCCGACCTGCCGCAGATCGAACTCGAAGAGCCGGTTCGGGTGTTTAAACAGGTGTCGCGCGACTTAGAAGTCAGGCAGACGGTGAAGTTAGCCGGTGGAAGGCCCACCACGGCGCTGGCAGTCCAACGAGCCTACCTGAGTGCGGCCAAGGTATTTTACGCCTCGCAGGCGCATGGATCCACTACCCAGGATGTGCTGCTCCGTTGGGAAGATGTTTTGAATAAACTTGAGCGTGATCCACGGTTGTTGGTCCATTCATTAGATTGGGTGGCGAAGCGACACTTGATCGAGTCCTACATGGAACGAAAAGGGTGTGGATGGAACGATCCCCGCGTGAAATTGATGGATCTACAGTACCATGACGTCCGTCCAGAAAAAGGGCTTTTTTACACGCTGGAGCGTAGTCAGCTGATCGAACGAATCGTTGACGAGGAAGAGATCCAGCAGGCCGAGTTCCATCCACCGACGGGCACACGAGCCTATTTCCGTGGGCGCTGTGTCAGTAAGTTTGCGAAATCGTTGTACGGGGCCAGTTGGACTTCGGTTCTGTTTGATGCCGGTGATACCACGATCAAGAAAGTCCCCTTGATGGATCCCCATCGTGGGACTCAAGTCTTGACTGGGGCGCTGCTCGATTCTTCCGATTCGGTTGATGTGCTTCTCGAAAAACTCAAGGTGTGACGACTGGTGCTGATACGACGATGAAGTTACCCCACCTTCCCGACCACGACGGTTCCAGTTTTGTGGAGTTTCTTTCGCGACATTATCCAGGTATGGCGCTTGGAACGCAGGCGCTGGCTCCGAATTCCGATCCGGCACGAGCCGCCGGTTCCGTGTCCGTACCCTCTGCCACCACCGTACTCGCGATCAAATATCAGCAGGGAGTGATTATTGCCGGAGACCGCCGCGCCACAGAAGGGTTTCAGATTGCGGATCGCCGGATTGAGAAGGTGTTCAAGATCGATGAGTGGTCGGCGATGGCGATTGCGGGGGCAGCTGGTCCTTGTATCGAGATGGCCAAACTATTCCAAACTGAGTTGGAGCATTACGAAAAGTTGGAAGGCATGCCCCTCTCGTGCGAAGGGAAGGCCAATAAGCTGGGACAGATGGTGAAGGCGAACTTGCCCATGGTGTTTCAGGGGCTGGTCGTGATGCCGCTCTATGTCGGGTATGACCTGAAACGTGGGGAGGGGCGTATTTTTAAGTACGACATCACCGGTGGGAGATACGAAGAGTCCGATTATCATTCGATCGGGTCCGGGGGAAAAGATGCCCGCAACACGATGCGGGAGCACTTTCAGCGAAATCTGTCGGAGGCCGAGGCGATCAAACTCGCGATGCTCGCCCTGTACAATGCGGCGGACGACGACGTTGGAACCGGTGGGCCCGACCTTGTGCGGGGGATTTATCCTACGGCGAAGATAGTGACCGCTCACGGCATTACGGATGTCTCGGAGGATACACTTCGGTCAGTGTGCGACGCCGTCATGTCGGCTCGTCGTTCACGGGAGGCCTAACCTATGCCCATGCCCTACTACGTCTCCCCTGAACAGATGATGCAGGATAAGGCGGAGTACGCCAAGAAGGGGATTGCCAAGGGCCGTTCGATCATCGCGATGGAGTATGTCGAGGGGATTCTCTTGGCCGCCGATAATCCGAGCGCGTCGCTTCATAAAGTCTCTGAGATTTACGACAACATCGCCTTTGCCGGGGCTGGTAAGTACAGCGAGTTTGAGAATCTTCGGAAGGCGGGGATTCGCCATGCCGATCTCAAGGGGTTTATGTATAGCCGGGAAGACGTCACCGGCCGTTCATTGGCGAACGGTTATTCGCAAAGCCTCGGAACTGTCTTCAGTCAGGAAATGAAACCACTGGAGGTGGAAATTCTCGTCGTACAGACCGGCGCCAACAGCCATCCAAATGAAATCTATCGGATTTCCTTTGATGGGAGCATCATCGACGAAAAGAACTTTGCGGTGATCGGGGGCCGGGCGGAAGCAGTGCAGGGATTCCTGAAAGAGAAAAACTCGAGCCATACTCCGACACTCGAAGAGGCCTTACGGCTTTGTGTGACAGCTCTCGATCAAACGACCAATCAAAAGCTTCAGCCGGAGGGGTTGGAGGTTGCGGTGCTGGACCGCAGTCGAACCGGCCGAAAGTTCCGTCGCCTCTCGATCAGTGACATTCGACAGGCGCTCTCTGCCTGATCTCTGCCGTTCATATTGGCGTCCTTTGTTGAAGATCCCGGTCCGGGCGTATAATCTGAGTGTGGCTCGCGCATGTTGACGGTGGGTCCCATGAAACAACGGATTTACGGCCTCGAGAACGAATACGGCCTCATTTTCTCCCCCAACGGCAGGATCTATTTGCCGATGGAAAAGGTCCTGGGATATATCTTTGAGGGACTGATTCCGAACAGCTGGCCGTCGAACGCCTTTTTGGTCAACGGAGCCCGGTTCTATCAAGATACCGGTTGTCATCCGGAATACTCGACCCCGGAATGCGACAACATTGTGGATCTGGTCGTACACGATAAGGCGGGAGAGCGCCTGCTGGAAGCCTGTTTGCCTGCCGCAGAAGAGCGGTTGCGTGAGGAAGGGTTGTCCGGGGAGATTTATATATTCAAGAATAATACCGACTCGTTGGGCAATACGTACGGATGCCATGAAAACTTCCTGATGAGGCGGGACGTCGATTTTTGGAAAGTCACCGAACAGTTGATTCCGTTTTTCGTCACCAGACAGATCTTCAGCGGAGCCGGGAAGGTATTAAAAGTCTCAGGGAAGCCGCAGTATTTTATCTCGCAGCGCGCGCAACATATTCATGAAAAGACGTCGTCATCGACGACGTCCTCTCGGAGTATCATCAACACCCGCGATGAGCCGCATTCCGACGCCGAACGGTATCGCCGTCTGCATATCATCGTCGGGGATTCCAACATGTCCGAGTTCGCGACCTACCTCAAGGTGGGAACCGCCACGCTGGTCTTGTCGATGATCGAAGAGGGGTATGCAGTCCATGGGATGGAACTGGAAGACTCGGTGAAGGCAATCCGAGAGGTGTCTCGCGATCCAACCTTGAAAAAGAAGGTGCGGCTCGATGACGGTCGACAGATGACCGCCATTGAGATTCAGCGAGTCTATCTAAGCCGTGCGAGAGACTATCTGGCGCAAGAAGCGCATGATCCGGTTCTCGATGATGTGTGTAGTAAGTGGGAAACGGTGCTGCAGCAGCTGGAAGACGATCCGATGCAGCTGACGCATCAGATCGATTGGGTCACCAAGAAGCATCTGATCCAATCCTACGTCGACAAGAGGAATTGCGGGTGGGACGATCCGAGGGTGTTGCTGTTGGACCTGCAGTACCATGATGTGAAGCGGACGAGAGGGCTGTACTATCTGATGGAGTCTCGCGGGTTGGTCGACCGAGTTGTGGAGGAAGAGGCTGTCCAGCGGGCGATGTCGACCCCTCCGCAAACGACGAGGGCAAAGGTGCGGGGAGACTTCATTCGCTTTGCTCGCGCGAAGAACCGATCCTATACGGTTGATTGGACGTATCTGAAGCTGAATGGGTACTGGGAGGAGACGATCCTCTGTATGGATCCCTTTAGCGCAGTGAATCGACGGGTTGAAGAGCTGATTTCCCAAGTCTCTGGAGGACGATTCTACCGATGACACTATTGTCCGATCCCTATCGTCTACGGCCAGCCTGGCTGACTCAGTGCGCGTTTGTTGTCGTGCTCCTAGCACATATTGTCGGGGCTCTCTTGCCTGGCTCGATACCGGTCGCTCACGGTACAGAGGGCCGTTATAGCGGTAAACAGGGTCAGGTGCTTGTCGTGAAAGTGCCGTGTGACGATGAATCGGCCACGGTACAGGGAACGTTCCTTGGGCGTTCCATCCGTTTCTTTCCTGAGCCGCGACTCGACGAGCCGAAAGGATCTGTGGGGTTACTCGGGATTGACTTGCAGGATGAGCCAGGAACGCATGAGTTGACTGTGGAGCTGAAACAGGGGGAGCAGAGTCGTACCTTCAGTTACAGCGTGACGGTCGTCAAAGAGAAATTTCATGTGGAGCATCTCTCGCTGCCCAAAGACAAGGTCGATTTAGATGAGAAAGCCGTAGCTCGATGGAAGGCAGAACAGGAGCAGGTCAAAACGGGACTGGCCGTCGATTCACGGGCGAGACTATGGCAGCCTGGTTTCATAGAGCCGGTGAACGGCAGACGCACCGGGATCTTCGGCAGCGTTCGAATCATGAACGGCCAACCGCGAAATCCTCATAACGGAGAAGATATCAGCGCTCCCCTCGGCACCCCAGTCGCTGCCACAAATGATGGGGTGGTACGGCTCACCGTCGAGCACTTTTTCTCTGGGAAGGGCATCTTTCTCGACCATGGACTGGGGTTCTACTCGATGTATTTCCATCTGTCCGAAGTTCTTGTCAAAGACGGCGATGTGGTGAAGGCGGGGCAAATCGTGGGGAGAGTCGGTGCCACTGGTCGGGCGACCGGTCCGCATCTCCATTGGGGAGTGAAACTCAACGGCGCGCGCGTGAATCCATACGCACTGCTTGATCTTCCCTTCAAAGGTGCCGTACAGTCCGCAAGTCCAGCCCTCATTACCGAACCTGCCTCCGGGATGGGTTCGCCGACCCCATAGTGTTGTGTCAAAAATCCATTCGTCCTGAGCTTGTCGAAGGGTGGTCGAGTATCACAATAGAATTCAAGTCACAGGACTGTTTTCAGCCGCTGTCCCACTCCAAGATTTCCAGTTGACCCGAGTCTCACCACAGGCATACCCTTTGGAGCATTATTCACCATGAGTTATCTGACATGCGAAATTTCTTATTCCTCTGCTCGGCACTCTCCCTTCTCATCTCTGCGCATAAGTTTTCACTGGCCGAGCCGAGTGGCCAGTACAAGAGCGCGTTATTCTTTCTCCTCATCGGCATCCAGATGCTGATCACCGGAGCACTCATCGGTGACCATCAAGACGAGCGAGATCTCAAGTCAGAGGCGGAGACTGAGAAGGAAGGTTCAAAAGTAACCGAGGCAAATGCGGTGAATGAATTGGAAGAACAAGGGAGGAAATCCTGAGGGACTGTTCGGTGAATTACCCAAAGAAGTAGTGTGCTGATCCTACCCGTCATGAGTAATGAACGCTTCTACTGAAACCAGCGAGACGCAGCTGTGATAGGATTGGTTAGTGATCTTTACATAAAAGCCGTGGGCAGGTGTTTCGTCCGCGTGTCCGGCGGACGTTTTCGTGAGTTGTCGACTTGATCTCTACCTCCAAGCAATGCCATCGAGGCGATAGGCTGACTTTACGCGAAACGGCGGAGTTGATCGAACATGGGATTACCGTTGGGCGACCCTTGTGCGACTACCTTGAAGTGCCCGACGCCCATGAGGCGGTCTCATGGGTGCGCAAACTTATGGCTGCGATGACACTGATTGCAGAAGTCGCCGTGTGTGAGTTGCATCGACGGATTGTGTCTAGCAGTCAGCCTGAGGTTGGAGGAGTGTATAGTACTCTTCCCCGCCGCATTGCCAGCTCCTTGGTGGTATTTCCCAACGCAGTAAAGATTCCCGAACTGATGTGGGCTTATGGCGAATAGGTTTCACGGCTGGCATCTGAACCGGTGACGAGCTTTGATGCGCATTCGCGCCTCGTAGTTATTCACCTGTTTGTGGATGGGAACGGGCACATCGCTAGGCTTGTGATGAATGTCCTACGCTTGCGTGGCGGGCATCCGCTGGTTGCTCTACGATCTGAAGACCAAAAACCTATCTTGATGCGCTTGACCATGCTTCCATGAAGGAAGATCTGATGCCCTTTCAAGCGTTCATGCACTGGAGACTGGACGTGCCCCTTGGGCCGTACCTGAGAGCCTTGCAAGAGGCATGGCTCCCTGAGAGTCGAAGGATCCGAGTCATGCAATCTTTTCGGCAGAAGAGTGAAACACTATCCAGATCGCTTTCATCAATACACGATCGTCGGGCGCTTACCTCTTACGATCAGCAGCAGCCGCTTAAACTGTAAGGGCTTATCGGGATCGCGGGTATAGTGGGTGGGATCTTCTGAAACCTCAAGCTCGCTCAGCGGGATGGAGAGTTTCTGCCGCATATGAGGGACGGGTGTCTCAAGCTCCAGGTCGACTAACTGATCGGTACAGTTGGTCACGACCGTATTGATATCGCCTTGGTCGTCAAACTGGACGGTGATCCGTTCCTCCGGATTGATCCACGGGGTGATGAGAGCTAACTTTTCTGCTCGGCTCATGGTTGAGGAATCGTCCACCATGCTGTCATCTTACCCTCAAGACCCCGGCGAAGTCACTCGGAAATTCCCGCAGTGATCATCAACATTGTCTCCAATAAGGCGTGTGCAGGTCTTATCGTGACTGAGGAAGTAGTATGAGATACTGTCGATCGTGCCACATAAGAAGCTATCAGAATGCTGAAAAAGTCCTCCAGCGGCGTTCTCGCATCACTCAGACGCTCAATGTACCGAAGCGTACGCCTCGCCTCTTCGCTCGCTGTGGCCTTGCGGGACGGCTTTTATGAGCATTCTGAGGTGTAGAGTGCCACAGTGCTTTCCAACAACCTGCAACGATGCGCGAAGCCGAAGCCGAGTTTTTCAGCAAACTGCTAGAGGCTCGATCACCACAAGTGCCTAACTCCTATGACGAAGGGGAAGGGGGTTGGATACCTTTACTTCACAGCTTGCCTTGCCACGGGCGCGTCTTGTACGGACCAACTCGACACAGTGGAGTAAGCTTCGTGTGACGGGACAAGGCACGGAAGAGAGCCTCAATGACGAGCAGCAAGGACCATGCTAGCTGAGGAGCCATTCCCAGAATGTGGTGAACCAACTGAGAATCATGCTCACCCACGAGTTGCCTGAATCAGGCGGGTTCGCATTCATCGACGGTGATGAGACTGAGGGTGGAGGAGTGGAGAGACTTGGCAGAGGAACCACTGGTTCTGGTCGTTGAGTCACGATGGGTGCTTGCACCGGTGGTTCGGCAGGTACGGGTGGTTGAACGGCAATGGCCTGCACGACGACTGGATCTTCTTCATCCGTGCGTATTGGTACAGCAGCTTGGGCATCTTCCATCTCCTGCTTATACTGTGCGGCCGTACTGTGCAAGGAGGCACTCTCCTGCCGAAGGTCTGCGATCTTGCGTGCCAGGTGCCAGCTCTGGTTCAGCAACACCGAAACCTGCCCTTTTAGCGAGGTGAGCATCGTCTCTGCCCGCTGTCTCATGACCGGCAACTGTTCTTCTTCGTGTTGAAGCGCAATACGCATTTCGGCTGTCGTTGCATCTTCTTGTCGATTGGCGGCTTGCAGCTCAGCGATCAGCTGATCAAGTTCCTTTACCTCGCCTCTTACCACCTCAAGCGTTTGCGTATCTTCTTTGGCCTGGGCTTTGAGCCGTTCATAGGCACTCTGACCGACGCAGCCAGCTTCTATCCAGAGCATACCCACGAGTACACAGACTGTGATCCGTTGAAGGGCTCTTGGGGCGGTGCTGGTAGGGTTTGTCATAGACTTCGCCTCATGGGTTAGGTGCCAAGAGCGCACGTGTGTCTTGAAGTGTCATTGGGTCGGTGAGGACCTGAGCGTAGTGTCTCAAGAATCAGTGAATTGCTCAACATACTTACGAAAGTTTACCTGGCTCGGTACATTTCTCAGGACAGCCAATGTTGGTGTGTAGACAGTGATCGTAGTGCCAGCAGTCTGACGATAATCTTCAGGTCGCAGGTCTCAGTGCACTATAGGCGCGCGTTTGCCTTTGGTGGTTACGAGTAGGCGTTCAAATTGTGGTGGTGTGTTGGGATCTCGCGTGTCGTGAGCGGGATCTTCGGAGGTCTTGATCTCACTCCATGGGATGATAGATATGGCGTCGGATACTCGTATTAGGCAAAGCGATGCATGTGTGTGGAGGGTGAACGGTGATCGCTGCAGGCTGCTGATTCTGCGCAGGTCACGTGTCTCAATGCACAATAGCTGGGTCTTTGCCTTTGATAGTCGACAGCAGCCGATTGAATCGTACCGGCTTGTCTGGATAGCATGTGTTGTGGAGGGACTTTCTGAAACCAGGACCTCACTCAATGGGATCGATAGTTTCTTCCGCAGGTGAGGTGCAGGGGGTTCCAACGTCACAGCCGCCATCCCAAGAATCGGACGCTTTGTCTCATCGCACCATCCGTTTCTATTGTCGTAATCAGCCAGGATCTCTTGACGCTGTCAGACAAATTCTGATACTCCGTCCGACAAGAGGTTCGTATGGCGCTTGTTCAGGTTTCCGCCCGATTAAATCCCACACAACTTCGGAGAGCCAAAAAGCACTCGGCGCCAAGGCAAGGAGCGAAACGTTACAGCGTGCCTTGGATTTGGTCACAGAAAAGGCCGAGCGCGATCGAATTTCCCAACGATACAGCGGAATAGGCAAGCCCGATGCGTTCGGTGAAGACCACTAAGTTCGTACCCCTTGATACGACGGTCTATATCGAGAATTTCCGATCGGGCCGTTTCACCTGGTGCAATCTCCTTTTGTTATTCGCCGTTCTTCAGTGGTTCTTCACGAACTGCTCCGCGGGGCTTAAACAACTACTGAACGAAGGCTTGTCCTTGACGATCAAGAGGAGATGTTTCAATTGTACTGGCTTGTCGGGATGAGGGTATAGGGGGTGGGATCTTCCAAGACCTCGACTTTGCTCAATGGGATCGATAGTTTCTGCCGCATATCGGTAGGTGGTTTCAACTCGACCAGCGCTCAAAGGAAAAACAGCTCTTGGGGTAGAAACCGTTGTTTTGCCCATCCGTAGGGTTTGTCCCGATCACGTCTGAGAATCTCGAAGGTTTCTCAGCCCTCCCACACCCAGACCGACCAGCGCAATGAGTCCGACACCAAAGAGAATCGCTGCCGGGGGCAGCGGTACGGCTGTCAGGCTCGTGATCGATCCGATAGAGGCAAAGGGAGCACCGTGTTCATCTTGGAAGAAGAGTCGCCATCTCGCCTGAGTCAGGCTTTCGAAACTTGGCGGATCCTGGAGAGCCGTATTTGTGAACAGTCCTCCCCCGTTACGGTCAAGATGAATGTCAAAGTTGTATGGTACGGTACCACTTAATTCAGATCCGGTTGCTGCAGACACCAGCGTCCAACGATCACCACTCAGCCCTCCTCCCAGAGTAGTGCCCTGTGAAATCGTCACACCATTGATCCCAGGGGAAAAGGACGAAGTGTATGTCCCGATGGTCACACGGAAGTTCGTCACGGCGCCATTATAAACGCCACCGTTCCCATCCGTGGCTTTGTTAAATTGAAAGGAGCCGAGAACGGGAAGCGAGTCGCCAGGGTTCTGAGCATCGGTCATGCCAGTGAACGAGTAGGACACAAACGCTGCATGCGCTGGTGTGAGGGAGAGTGCCAGGGTGCACATCACAATCGAAGCTGACCGCATGAGTCCTCGCTTAAGGGAGTGCTTCAGCATAGACATAACACGGCTCCTTGCTTGTGAATGGGCTACGAGAGACATATGTGAACGAATCATAAGAGCAGCAAATCACAGACCAAAACCGATATGGCTATGTCAATGAAAAATAAGGCCGAGTTCGGAACTCGCCATGAAGCCTCTGTCGATATTGGTACAGGAGTGTTCAAATTTGCATGAGCCGGGAGCAGATGTAGGGTGTGGCTCTAACAGAGTAGTGGGGCAGAATTAGGTATGTAAATGGTGTGTGGTCGAGCCTGGGGCTACCACGAAGTGGGTTGAGAAACCTCATGGTCAAACGGCTCAGCGAAGGGCGTTCAGTAGTGCGATTCCAGGCTGGTTGGTGTTTTATTCAGCACGGTTGCAGCGGCTTGTGAGAGGGCTGCATCGTGGGCATGGTCTGGCGAGTAAATCCGAAATTGGACCAGTCTCGTGGGCAGCAGATCTAAGCATTCTTCCAATAGCTCAGTCGAAACCTGGCCTGTGCCGGGATCATAGACATACAGCGGATTTCCCCGCGAGTCCTTGGGGTCTGGCCGTGGATCCAACAGCGCCATATCCACTCGAAAGGGGATTTGCTTCAGACGAGTTGGTAACTCCTTGAGAATCTGTTGTTCAAAGTGCTGATGGCTGGGGAAGGCCATTCCGCGCTCCTGTCCCTTTTCTTTTAAGGTCGTGCTGTAGGCCATCTTCCATTTGACGTTACGGTCCAAGATCCTTGCCCATTCCTGTCCCAACTGTCGGCGGGTTCTGTTGCGGCTGTTCGCCCACCCTCGGACTTCCTCCAAGAGCGACCAGTCGGTCAGTCGACAATAACCACCCATATTCTTTCGTGGATCGCGGGGACAGATGTGCTTCATCGTGTCTCCGAAAATGTTGCGAAGGTGGATATCGATGGCTCTGGTAGTGCGATGGAAGTACACATTTGAATAGAGATACATCCGGGTGTTGAGGAACATCTGGAGTGCGGGGAGCCCGGTCTTATGAATGGTGAATCCTTTCTCGGTCACGATAGTGTAATGAATGAGCCGTGTGAGATCGACCGGTCCCACCGCGACGCCGCACATGTACGAATCTCTCAGGACGTAATCAAGATTGTCCCCGGTGTAGCTTCCGGAGATGACCGGTTGGAGCATGTTCAGCCATCGAGGGAGGCGAGAGTTGTCTTTGTCTTTTTCCTTCAGAATCAGATGGGCGATCTGGTCAGGATTTAACTCTTCCCCTTTGGCGAAGGGGCCAGAAGGACTTCGGCGGATTCTTTTGATCAGGGGGGCGAGATGGTCTCGGATGATAATTTGCCCCAAACGTTCATGGGTCAGACCGAATCCGTGGAGAAAATTGTCGTCGAAGAAATGGCAGAACGGACCGTGTCCGATATCATGCACCAAAGCCGTGATCCGTAAGAGCTCTTCAACATAGTTGGCCGACGGTACGTCTTTGAGGGTATTTTTGAGAAAGGGGTACAAATGTCGAGCAAATCGTCCTGCCACATGCATGGTTCCGAGGGAGTGAACGAATCTGGTGTGTTCAGCGGATGGATAGACCCAGCGGGCGCTCTGCAACTGGTAGATGTATCGTAGACGCTGGACCCAAGGGGAATCGATCAGGTCCTTCTCGGTATGTTCATGTGGGTCCGGGTTTGCAAATGGAACGGTAAAGGTAACGTACTTATGAATTGGATCGGCGATGAGGGCGGATCCATCATAGGGAGCATCAGGCCGGTCTACCGATTCCATGGGTACCGATTATCTTAGCCCACTCGGTCAGAGGGGGGCAATGGTTCGGCCTGATCGGATGGCGGCGCAGGCCGGTATTTTGTAATGAAGAAATACGCGGCAGGGTATGACATCAAGGCGCCAAGTATACTCAGGGTGAGTCCTCCAAGCGCAAAGGGACCGGCGTACGGGAGGACTTGGTCATAGATCCCGTTGAAGCTCAAGTCCTGCCAGTTGAAGGTGGGTGCATCAGTTCGTCCGAGCAAGAAGGCCCCGGTCCAATAGGTTGCGCCGAGGATCGGAATGATTGTCCAGGGATTGTTGATCCATGCCCCAGCCAACAACGCGATAAAATTCAGACCGAACAACCAGGTGCACAACGCTACCATCGCTGTATGTAGGCCATAAGCCGGCGAGAACGCGATAAAGACGCCCAGAGCGAAGGCCAAGGCCGTACGGCGCGGCGATTCTTGCAGATGAAGAATTTGGCGAAACAGTGCACGGAAGGATCGACCACCACCCACTGGTTGTTTGCTGAGTTCGGACATTTACCGGAAGTGCTCGTAACTGGTGGCCAGCAGCGGGCGTCTCTGCCCGTCGGATGACAACTGAAGGCCAAATCGTTTTGGGCGAATGGTACCGATACAGGTCATGTGATAGCCACGGGTGCGGGCCTGCTGTTCAATCGTCCTTCGGGAGCCCGGAGCGACGGTGAAGAGCAGTTCATAGTCTTCGCCTCCGGTGAGTGCGAGTTGAACCGGTGAGCAGCCCGTTGCTTGGCCGTAGGCTTGGCAGGCCACCGAGATGGGGAGTTTCTCAGCTTCAATTTCGGCGCCGACTCCACTCTTCTCGCATAAGTGCCGAAGATCTCCCGAGAGACCATCGGACACATCAATGGCGGCAGAGGCCAGCCGCTGTCTATTAACCCACTGTCCTTCGGCGACTCTCGCCGTTGGGCGGAAGTGGCGGCCTATCAGAAATCGTTCATGCGAGGGGGAGAGGGCGATCCTCTCCTTCCTCGAGCCTTGAGCCTTGTGGAGCGGCATCACGAGGCGAAGGCCGGCAAGGGAGTCTCCAAGCGTACCGGTGACGTAAATCAGGTCTCCAACGTGAGCGCCGTGGCGAAAGAGAGCCTGTTGTGTGGGGGTGGTCCCAATGAGCGTGATATTGAGAAAGAGCCCGTTCTTGGAGGCAGAGGTATCTCCACCAATGAGTGCGACGCGATACCGGCGGCATGCGCTCATCATGCCGCTGTAGAGTGTGAAGATGTGCGATGGTTTCAGTGCCTTTGGGATGGCGAGTGAGACAAGCAGATAGTGAGGGGTGGCCCCCATAGCGGCCAGATCGCTGAGGTTGGCCATGGCGGCTCGATACCCGACGGATTCGGGGGCCGCAGACTTGAAGTTGAAATGGATTCCTTCCGCGAGCAGGTCTGTCGTGACATGCCACCAGGTCTGTGCGGTGGGTTTAACGACTGCGGCATCGTCCCCGATGCCCTGGACAAGGCCAGGCGCTGGGCGAGCGAACCGGCCCGCGAGGCCTTGGATCAGAGGGAATTCCTGAATGACTGATTTGGCCTTGCGATTGGCCACAAAGCGATCCTATGAACGTGCCGGGATTCGGTCGGCCATCGCCGTGGCCGGCAGCTCGTGAGACCGCCGCCCTTTGCCTGATCGTAGCGGACGGATGCGGGCTGGTGCCGGAGAGGCTGGTTGTTTCTTCGAAGCTGGTGGCGTCTTCCCACGTCGACGGAGCGCGATCTTCATAACGTCATCCATGGTATCGACAAACGCCAACTGAATGCCTTTCAGCAGGTGTTTGGGAATTTCTTCGAGATCTTTTTTGTTCCGGCGAGGCAGGATGACGGTCGTGAGCTTGGCCCGTTTGGCT
The DNA here is from genome assembly GCF_054902215.1 of Nitrospira sp. CMX1. NCBI lineage: Bacteria > Pseudomonadati > Nitrospirota > Nitrospiria > Nitrospirales > Nitrospiraceae > Nitrospira > Nitrospira sp. CMX1. The sequence continues at coordinate 43,570 of NZ_JBUBKD010000043.1, forward strand.
GCCAGGATCTTTTCTTTTAGTCCTCCGATCGGAAGGACGCGGCCGCGCAAGGTGATCTCTCCCGTCATGGCCAGGTCCCGCCTTGTAGGAATACCAGAGAAGGCCGAGGCAATAGCTGTGGCCATCGTGATGCCGGCGGAGGGTCCATCCTTGGGGATGGCCCCGGCCGGGACATGGATATGCAGATCTTGCTTGTTGAACACGGTGGGATCGATGTTCAGGCTTTTCTCCCTTGAACGGACATAGCTGAGGGCCGCTTGTGCGGACTCTTTCATGACATCCCCGAGGTGGCCGGTGAGGGTTAATTGGCCTTTACCTTTCATGACGGTCGCCTCAATGTACAGCACGTCGCCCCCTGCCTCGGTCCAGGCCAGACCGGTGGCGACGCCGGTCTCATCTTGCTCGAGCTCGGCTTCCGGAACATATTTCGAGACACCGAGGTATTTATTGAGATTGGATGGATCGATGGAGAAGCCCTGCCCTTTGCCTTCGGCCACTTTCTTTGCGACCTTGCGCATGACGTTTGCGATCTCGCGCTCGAGGTTCCGAACCCCGGCTTCCCTAGTGTAGTGCGAGATAATTTGTCTGATGGCAGGTTCCGTGAGCTGCACATGTTTGTTCGTGATGCCGTGTTCGTCGAGTTGGCGCGGAATCAAGTAACGCTGGGCGATGCCGAGTTTTTCCTCCTCGGTGTATCCTGGGATTTCAATGACCTCCATCCGATCGCGCAGTGCAGGCAGGATCGGATCGATCAAATTGGCCGTGGTGATGAACATCACTTCGGTCAGGTCAAAGGGGACTCCGAGGTAGTGGTCGGTGAAGGCCGTGTTCTGTTCAGGGTCGAGCACTTCGAGTAAGGCGGCAGAAGGGTCGCCTCGGAAATCCATTCCCACCTTGTCCACCTCGTCCAGCATAAACACGGGATTACTGGTTCCCGCCTGTTTCATGCCTTGGATGATACGGCCGGGCAATGCTCCGACGTAGGTGCGGCGATGGCCACGGATTTCTGCCTCATCCCGCACACCACCCAAGCTGATCCGCACGAATTCCCGACCTAAGGCTTTGGCAATTGATTTACCCAACGAGGTTTTGCCGACTCCGGGCGGGCCGACGAAACACAAGATCGGTCCCTTCATTTTCTCTTTGAGTTTTCGAACCGCCAGATATTCCAGGATGCGCTCTTTGACCTTTTCAAGATCGTAGTGGTCTTCGTTCAGCACCTTGGCCGCAGCTTTCAGCTCCAGATTATCCTTCGAACGCTTCGACCAGGGCAACTCGACCATCCACTCCAGATAGGTTCGGACGGTGGCGGACTCGGCGGTGTCGGGATGCATTTTCTCCAGGCGTTTCAGCTGTTTTTCCGCTTCCTTCAGCACCTTCTCGGGCATCTTGGCGTCTTTGATGCGTTTGCGGAATTCAGTGACTTCTTCCGTTCGTTCATCTAGTTCACCCAACTCCTTCTGAATCGCTTTCAGTTGTTCCCTGAGAAAATATTCGCGCTGGGTTTTGTCCATCTCGCCTTTGGCTTGTGCCTGGATCTTCTGCTGCATGGAGAGGACTTCGATTTCTTTTCCGAGGATGTCGCTGACCTGGCGAAGTCGCTGAATCGGGTCGGCGATTTCCAAGACGGCTTGGGTCGTGTCGACTTTGAGCCCAAGATTGGAAGCGACCATGTCGGCCAAACGCCCCGGCTCCTCGAGATTTTCGATGACGACCATGACATCGGGGATCAGGACCTTGCCCAAACTGACGATCCGTTCGATCTGTTCCTTGACGGTCCGCATCACGGCTTCGGCCTCCAGCGGCGTGGCCGTCGGTTTCGTGTCCGGGACTTTATCGATTCGAACGGAGTAATACGGGTCGGTTTGGATATATTTGTTGATCTTGGCTTTGGCGATGCCTTGTACCAAAATTTTGATGCGTTCATCCGGCAGCTTCAGCATCCGCATGATGATGCCGACGGTTCCAACGGTGTGGATATCCTTGGGGGTCGGATTCTCGACATCCAACGCTTTTTGGGTGGTAAGGAAAAGCATCCGGTTGCCAGCCAAGGCCGCTTCTATGGCCTTGATCGACATATCGCGTCCAACGAACAACGGAAGGACCATATACGGAAAGACGACAATGTCTCGGACTGGTAACAGCGGGAGTTGGCTGGGAACCTCAATGTTTTGTGGGGGTTGAATATCTTGCTCGTTTGGGTCGGTCATAATATATGGACCTGTTTGGTTGCGCTACACATGGAATTCCGGGTCAAGGGACCAAGGCTGCTATTGCTATCGTGCCTGGGAACGATTTGCTCACTCTGTCGTACGCCACGTTCAGGAAGAAGTGCCAATTTGAGATTGTGTGATGTGCCGAGCGAACAATCTGCTCACGGTCAAACTGGGTGCAGATTGGTCGTTGCAAGATCCTTAGCGACAGAGTGGCCATCAGGACCGACAGCGTCATCCGCGACGATTATTCGATGTGGTATGCATCCTGGTCGAGAGGTAATCGCGGAACTCTGCACCCAATGCCGGGTTCTTGAGTGCAAACTCCACGGTTGCGATCAAAAATCCAAGCTTGTCTCCAGCGTCGTGGCGCTGGCCCTCTACCTCGAGCGCATACATCGGAGATTTTTTTGCCAGTGTCTTGAGCGCATCGGTCAATTGAATTTCTCCGTTCTTCCCTGGGGCTGTTTTCCGTAGGATCGGAAAGATTTCCGGAGGAAGTACATAGCGGCCGATCACAGCGAGCGTAGAAGGTGCATCGGTGGGTGACGGTTTCTCAATCAAATCCTCCACTCGATGTAACCCATGAGAGAGGCGTTTCGGAGTGACGATGCCATATCGGCTGACATCCGCCTTCGGAACATCCTGCACTCCAAGGACTGCCCCGTGGCGTTTCTTATAGACGTGGATGAGTTGAGCGAGCCCCGGCACATCGGCGTCGATGATTTCGTCTCCCAGAATCACCGCAAAGGGTTCGTCCCCAATGAGGTGTTGGGCACACAGGACGGCATGTCCCAAACCCAGTGCCTCTGACTGGCGGACATAGCAGAAGTTCGCAAGGTTTGAAATTTGTCGAATTTGATGGAGGACTTGGCTCTTTCCAGTTCCCTTCAGATTTTCTTCCAACTCCACGGAACGGTCAAAGTGGTCTTCAATGGCACGTTTGCCGCGCCCTGTGATCACAATAATATCTTCGATCCCTGAGGCTACGGCTTCTTCAACCGTATATTGAATGAGCGGCTTGTCGACCAGGGGCAGCATCTCCTTGGGAGAGGCTTTGGTCGCGGGAAGAAATCGTGTTCCCAGGCCAGCTGCTGGGATGACCGCTTTTCTGACTGCGAGGCGAGACATGTGAGGATAGTATGTGATGAGTGGAGTGAAGTCAAGAAACAGACAAACTGATTGCATGGAGTGTGAGAGTGAGTGGTAGATGATCTCAGGCAATTATTGGGACTGCGCTGGGATACTTACGATGGTCCCTTCCTCCTACGGGGCCCCATCACCTGCGCCGGTGCAGCACTTGTGCCGAATCGTCTTGCTCTGGACAAGAGCCGACGTCATGCGTAGGGGAACCCATACGGGATCTGCGTGTAGGTATGGTTGATACTCAGTGTATCTGGTTCGATGGGTAGATTGATGCGCAGAGCACTGGTAATTCTCCAAGCGCGCGCTCGATCGCTGCTTTACAATGTGTGACGACCTCAATATAATCCAGAATTTTTGCGAGTCTGTGCGGTGATTCGGAGACGTGGAGGGTCGTTGTCTCCAGCGGGGTGTGAGTGAAGAATGTGGTGGTGAGAACGTCACCAGTTGGGGGCTGGTGTGCAATCGGTGTGCGATCAAACGAGCTGAGCGTGTTACGTATCGTGAGGAACCCATGATAATGATGTCGCCCCTGCCGTCCATCTCCATTTTGCGCCAGAGGATTCCTCATTGGTGACCGGGCATGTCGTTTACAGATCCCGATCACTGCTGGTCGCGGCACTGTTGGTTTCTGTCTTCTTGGGTGGGCTCGATGTGTATGGGCAAGGCGTTGAGCCGAAGGTGGCTTCGATCGATATCCGGGGAGCCAAGCGGATCGAGGTGCCGGCTATTGTCGGTCGCCTCACCCTCAAACCGGATGATCCCTATACCTCAGAACATGTGCGTGGCCAGATTCGAATTCTGTACGACACAGGATTTTTCGAAGATGTGCAGGTGGAAACCGAGTCAGTTGCAGCCGGTATGGCGGTGACCTTTGTTGTGCGAGAAAAGCCCTTCATCAGCGAGGTCGTTTTTGACGGAAATGAGCATCTGAGTGACGAGAAGCTCAAGGAAAAGACGACCATTAAGAGCCAGACGTTTCTGGACCAACAACAGGTGAAGGAGAGTGCCGAGCGGCTTCGTCTCGCCTATCAGCAGGACGGGTACTACAGTGCGCAAGTCATTCCGGTGGTTCAGGCCATCGATGAGGATCGGATGCGCCTGATCTTTCATGTGACTGAGGGAGAGAAGGCGAGAGTCAAGACGGTGGTGTTTGAAGGGATTACCGGGGTGAGCAAGGCTGAATTGCTCAATGTCATGGCAACCAGGGAATGGATTCCTTGGTACGGACTCATGACACAGATGAAGCTCCCCTCCTTTTTTTCTGATGCCGGGGTGCTGAAACGCGAAGAGATGGGGAATGATGTCGAGCGGATCAAAGAAGTCTTGTTGAATAAGGGGTATTTCAACGCTCGAGTCAGCCAGCCGTCCGTTGAATTGACCGAAGATAAAAAGTGGTTCACTGTCCACTATTCGATTTCCGAGGGAGAACCATTCACGGTCGGGGAAGTCGGGTTTCGTGGGCACACGGTGTTCGAGGATCCTGAGCTTCGTGCTGGGTTGAAGATCAAAGAAGGGGAGATCTTTCAACGGGCGAAAATCAGGGATGAGATGACGCGGTTGACCGATTTGTACGGGAGTAAGGGGTATTCCTTCGCTGAAGTAGTGCCCAGCGTCATTCCGAACAATGAAGAACGGATGGTCAGCATCATCCTCAACGTCAAAGAAGGCGAGATGATGCGTATCCGGCAAATCAATATCTATGGAAATGATAAGACGCGAGACAATGTCATTCGGCGTGAGATTCGGGTTGATGAACAGGATGTGATCGATACCGCCTCGCTGAAGCGCAGTTTTCAGCGACTAAATAACCTGAACTTCTTCGAGACGGTCGAGATTCTGCCGAATCAGGTTGCGCCCGACAAAGTCGATCTGAACGTACGGGTCAAGGAAAAGCCGACCGGCATGTTCAGCCTGGGGGGAGGCTTTAGCACTCTTGACCGGCTCGTGGCGATCGCTGATATTACGCAGGGGAATTTGGGCGGATATGGGTATCTTGGTCGCATCCGCGGGCAGCTCGGGCAGCGGCGAAGTCTCGGGTCCATCACCTTCCGCAATCCCTATCTCTATGATTCGTTGACGTCGCTCCAGGTCGACGGCTATCGCAGTCAGACGAATTACCTTTCCTATTTTGAGAACCGAACAGGCGGGAACATCACACTCGGGCGTTGGCTCTCGGAGTATGTGACGGGGAGCATCAGTATCTTTGCAGAAGAAATTACGTACAAGGATCCGCAAGACGGCCTTTGTCCTGATTTGGTCCCTATCGTTTGTCGCCAATTAGGCACACGGTCGTCGACGGGCTTTCGATTGGCACTCTTTCGGGATACCAGAGACTATTACATCGATCCCAGGACCGGCTGGCGGATCGGCGGTGGGTTTGATATCGGCACGCCCCTGATGGGGGGGAGCAACAACTTCATCAAGTACTATGCAGACGTGATCAAGGTCACGCCGCTTCCCTACGACCTGCGAGTATCGCTGCGTGCGCGTTTTGGCGAGGTTCGAGCACAGGGTGGGACGCAGATCCCGTTGAGTGAACGATTCTTCGTGGGCGGCATCAATACCATGCGCGGGTTTTCCTTTGGCCGAGCCGGCCCCACGGTTCCAACCACCCATGCTCCATTTGGTGCCGCAAAACAGTTGATCTTCAGCAGCGAGTTGATCTTTACGATCTCCGCGGAGGCTAAATTGAATGGTGTGCTCTTCTTCGATTACGGCAAAGGGTTTGATGACGACGAACCGCTGTCGATCCATCTTCGGCCTGCAGCTGGTCTAGAAGGACGGTGGATTTCGCCATTTGGTCCATTGCGTGTTGCCTATGGAATCAATCTAGATAAACGAACCGGTGAGCGATTCGGTGTGTTTGAATTTACGATCGGAACCTTGTTCTAAACGGAGTCTTATTGTGGCAGGTGTACTGTGAACTGGAAGCGGCCCTGGGGGGGAATCTCGCGGATCGGATGGCTGGCTGGGCTGGGCGTTCTCGCGTACGTTGTTGGCGGCTGTGCGGGTACCGCAGTCAAGATGGAGAACAAGGTTGGGGTGATCAATGCGCAGCGTCTTCTGAACGAAACGAACGTGGGGAAGCGGGCAAAGGACAATCTGGCCTCTTTCTCCAAGAATCGACAGGCCTTGATGGAGTCAGAAGAACGGGAGTTGCGACGGATGGAGGAGGATTTTTCGCGACAGGCGTCCATCCTCAGCCAGACGGGGAAGCGGGAGCGAGAGGAACAATTTCGTCGACGCATGCAGGAGTATCAACAAAAGGCCGCGGAATTGAATCGTGAGGTTCAGGAAAAACAAAAGGATGTTTTGGAAGGGTTTCGCGACAAGGTCGAAGCCGTGGTGGCAAAAGTTGCAAAGCGTCTGGGATTACAGGTAGTTGTCGATAGGAGTAAGGGAGGTCCAACTATCTATCACGAAGAGGGGTTGGATATTTCAAACCAAGTGATTGAGGAGTTCAACCGAGAATATCCGTAAGTGTCGGTGGGAGGTAGGTCATGATGAATCGTACGAACATGATCGGGTTGGCCGTTCTGTGGTGCATGGCCCAAGGGGCGACGCCGTTATATGCCGGAGACTCGGCCAGGGTCGGGGTGTTGGATCAACAGACCGTCATGGAGCGAAGCAAGGCGGGGAAGGCGGCATTGGATGATATGGCGGGTTATGCCCAGACCAGGCAGAAGATTATCAATGCTGATGAGCAGGAGCTCAAGGAATTGCAACAATCCTTGGAGGATCCGAATACCAAGCTCACCGATGCGGTTCGGCAAGAGAAGGAGGAACAGCTTCGAAGCAAGGTAGAAGCCTATCAGCATCGAGTGCAAGAGTTTAATCGTGAGGTGCAGCAGAAGCGAGGTGAAATGGTCGCAGACTATTCGCGAAAGATTGCGGCAGCGGCGCAATCTGTCGCTCAAAAAGAAGGTTATGCGGCCATTCTCGATAAGGGCAATGACGCGATGCTTCGCATCGTACTCTATCATCAGGCTGCGTTGGATGTGACGGAGTCGGTTGTCAAAGAATTTGATCGGCAAAACCCTTAAATCAGGGACAGAGAGGAGGCAGGGCAATGGCGTCGGTCGAGCAGGCTGAAATTCAAGCATTACTTCCCCACCGGTACCCTTTCCTGTTAGTAGATCGTGTGAAAGAGTTTGAGCCGCATAAGCGGATCGTCGGGATCAAGAATGTGACGGTCAATGAGCCGTTCTTCCAAGGCCATTTCCCAGGGCGCCCAATCATGCCGGGGGTGTTGATGATCGAGGCCATGGCGCAGGTGGGGGGGGTGTTGGTCTTCAAGTCGGGAGGGACGGTCGGCAAGACCATCATGTATTTGACGGGTGTTGAGGACGCCAAATTCAGGAAACCGGTCGTTCCAGGTGATCAGCTCCGGTTGGAGATCGATGTGCTCAAGACGCGTCCGCCTTTCTGGAAGATGCAGGGGAAGGCATTCGTCGACAATGAGGTGGTGTGCGAGGCCGTGGTGACGGCGATGGTGATGGAAGAAAAGACCGACACGCAGTAATCAATCATCGTCACGTGTCAACCTCTACGCTGCAAGGTCGGATGGGCGCAATGCGGATCTCGTGGTTGAAGGGGCTCAGTTGACGGCTGACGTATCTTAAAGGGGGAAGGTGTGAAGATACATCCATCAGCGATTGTCCATCCCAAGGCCATGCTCGATACTGATGTCGAGGTCGGGCCGTTCTGTGTCGTTGGCGAACACGTGGTCATTGGAAAAGGGAGCCGCCTCCTCTCTCACGTGAATGTCGAAGGGTGGACGGAGATTGGGGAACGGAACGAAGTGCACCCCTTTGCCTCCATCGGAGGGCCTCCTCAGCACCTCGCGTATAAAGGGGAGCCGACCAAGGTGACAATCGGCCATGACAACATCCTCCGGGAATACGTCACGATTAACCGGGGAACCGTCCAAGGCGGGGGAGTGACCTCTCTCGGGTCCAAGGGCATCCTGATGGCGTATGTGCATGTGGCGCACGATTGCCGGCTCGGCAACCATATTATTATGGCCAATGCGGCGAGCCTGGCCGGACATATCACCATTGGAGATCATTCCGTTATCGGAGGGTTGACCGGTGTGCTTCAGTTTGTGCGTATCGGAGACTACGTCATGGTCGGCGGGTGCTGTGCGATCGGTCAGGATATTCCGCCATTTACGTTCGCAGCCGGTGGGTATCGTGCGCATCTGTACGGCCTCAATACGGTCGGGTTGCAACGACACGGCTTCTCGACGGACCGTATTGCTTCGTTGAGGAAAGCATTCGATCTGCTCTTTCGAACAGGTCATCGAACGGCTGAGGCGATCAAGTTGGCGAAGAAGGAGTTCAAGGGACAGGAAGATGTGGCCAAGATTCTTACGTTTATGGAGGGGACTAAGCGTGGAATCTCGAGGGCAGTCAGCTCAGACCTTGAACGTGAATTCGATCAACCGGTATGACATCGATTGCGATGGGTTTGACCATGCCTATAACGGACGGTCGAATCGGGGTGATCGCCGGGAACGGGCGATTCCCGATCATCTTTTCCGATAATGCTCGCAAGATGGGTCTTCACGTGTCTGCTGTGGCCCACGAAGGTGAAACAGAACCGGAGCTCGAACAGCATGTCGACCGGATTCATTGGGTCAAGCTCGGCCAACTTAATAAATTGATTAACGCCTTCAAGGCCGACGGGGTACGCCATGTCGTCATGTTGGGAGGTATTAAGAAGACGCATATCTATAGTCACGCCCGTCCTGATTTTCGCGTGCTGGCCTTGGCTACGAAATTGGTTCTTTGGAAGGATGACGATATTCTCCGTGCGTTGGCGGCGGAGCTCGAAAAGGATGGCCTCACGATTTGTGAGTCGACATTCGGCCTTGACGGGATTCTCGTCACGGAAGGCACGTTGACCTCTCGCCAGCCGACGAAGAAAGAATGGGCGGATATCCGGTATGGGTGGGAGGTTGCGAGAGAGACCGGGCGTCTCGACATCGGTCAATGTGTGATCGTCAAGGATCACACAATCGTGGCGGTCGAAGCGGTTGAAGGAACTGATGAGGCAATCAAGCGTGGAGGCGCACTCGCCAAGGAGGGAGTGGTCGTCGTGAAGCGATGCAAGCCGCAACAGGACCTCCGATTTGATTTGCCCGCTGTCGGGCCTAAAACTATTGAGGTCATGCGATCGGTCAAGGCGTCCGTGCTTGCCGTTGAAGCAGGTCGGTCTGTGATGCTGGATCGAGACGTGCTCCTTCGCAATGCCGAAGATGCCGGGATCGTCGTCGTCGGCGTCGCTCGCGAAGAAGAATCAGGCATGGGGACCTAAGCCGACGGAGAAGTTCCGGAGTCTGAAGATCTGTTGACCTATTGATTTCCGACACTCGCCGGATCAATCGAATCAAGAGATTCCCCAATTCAGTCAAAGAGGTGTATGGTCAAACTTCGTGCCGGTGTGATTGGGGTCGGACATCTCGGGCAACATCATGCGCGCCTCTATGCCTCAGCTCCGGATGCCACGTTAGTTGGTGTCGTGGATCAAGACGGCGAACGGGCCTCTTCCATCGCTCAGCAATACCATGTACAGGCTTTCCGCGGATTGCCGGAGCTTCTCAAACAGGTCGATGTCCTCAGTATTGCCGTACCTACTTCCGGTCATTACGCTGTCGCAAAGGCCTGCCTTGAAGCCGGAAAGCATGTCCTAGTAGAAAAGCCGATCGCGGTGTTGCCGAGTGAGGCGTGGGACCTTGTCGAGGTGGCCAGCCGTCACGGTTGCACGTTGCAAGTGGGGCACAGTGAGCGGTTCAATCCCATCATGTCGTTGATGCGACCGTATCTCCGCACTCCGATGTTGTTCGAATGTCATCGATTGAGCACGTATAGTGAACGGGGTACCGATGTCGATGTTGTGCTCGATCTCATGATTCATGACATTGATCTCGTGCTTTCTTGCAACCCTGGCGCTGTCGAGGCGGTGTGGGCGACAGGTGGGGCTCTGCTTTCTTCAACCAATGATGTCGCCAACGTACGCATTCAGTTTAGGGAGGAGTGTGTGGCGCAGCTGACTGCCAGTCGTATCTCGCCGAAAGCTATGCGCCAATGGCGAGTGTTCCAACCCGATGGGTGTGCCACGATCGATTTCCAGTCTCGGCAGGGCGTAATCGGGCGTCGAACCGATGCGGTTGCTGGAAAACCGACAATGCTCGTAGAGGAGATTCAAGCCGGCGATGCCGAACCTCTCAAATTGCAGCTTGAGTCGTTTCTCCATGCCGTTCGTGAGCGATCTTCTCCCGTAGTATCTGGTGCAGACGGAGCCGCGGCAGTGGAGCTGGCTCATCGCGTGCTGGCTGCAGTGAAGAGGCCTGGGTAGCAGAAACGACCTGAGGATCCTTGGCCGAAGCAGTAGGGTCAGGTGTTGTCGGCTGAGCTCATCGAACCATCATACTCATATTGATCATGCTTGATAGGCCACCATGGCACGCATTCTGATTGTAACGGGCGAGGCTTCTGGTGACCTTCATGGGGCAAACCTGGCAAAGGCGCTGAAGGCCTGTGATCCTCATGTCTCTGTGGCAGGAATTGGCGGACGTGCCATGGAGGATGCCGGGGTGGAATTGGTCTGCAAGATGGGGCAGTTCGATGTCATGGGCATGGTCGGACCCCTGGCATTGTTGGCGATTATTCGACGGTTGTTCTTCATGCGGCGATTGTTCAGGTCGGAGCCATGGGATGCGGTCGTTTTTGTCGACAACCCAGGATTGAACCTACGGTACGCCTATTTTGCCAAGGGCGCTGGGTTGCGTGTGTTCTATTATATTGCGCCCCAGATTTGGGCCTGGGGCCCTTGGCGGATGTACTGGATTAAGAAACGAGTCGATCAGGTGTTGGTGATTCTGCCGTTTGAACAACCGCTCTTTGAGAAAGCAGGTATGCGATGCACGTTTGTCGGCCATCCCATACTTGATGCAGTCGGTGGGGCCGATGATCGGACGGCGCTTCGCAGGAGGTTTGGCTTCTCTGATCATGAGCGTGTCATTGCCTTATTGCCAGGGAGTCGAACGCATGAAGTGCAGGTTCTGCTGCCGATCCTTCTTGCAGCAGCAGAGAAATTGGCGCGGCATAGGCCAGGAACGAAGTTTCTCCTGGCACAAGCCTCCACAATTCAGGATAATCTCTTACAGCCGCTCTTGCGACACAGCGCGGTTCCTGTCACTCTGGTCAAAGAACAAACCAGTGAAGTGCTGGCGGTTTCCGACTTTGCATTGGTCAAGTCGGGTACGGCAATATTGCAGGCAGCTGTGGTGGGGACCCCCATGGTGCTGCTCTATCACATCAGCGCATGGCAATGGTGGATTGGGAGCTTCTTTATGCGAGTCAAATGGATCGGTCTTGTCAATCTCGTGGCAGGTCGATCCGTCGTGCCGGAGTTGTTGCAGGCTGAGGCCACCGGTCAGCGGCTCTATGAAGAGGCACTGCGGATTTTAGAGGATCCGACCGTGTATGCTGAAATGAAACGGAACTTGGCACAAGTACGGGAAGCCTTAGGCGCACCCGGCGCATCAATGAGAGCGGCAGAGGTGGTGTTGGCGGCATGTCGGGCTTAGATCGATTCAAACGGCTGATGGGGTATGTGAAACCGTATCAGGTACGGTTTCTGGCAGCCTTTGCCTGTTCAGGGTTAGTGGCGCTCTTGAGCGGGGCCTACGCGTGGCTTGCTCGGCCGGTGTTGGACGATATCTTCATTCAAAAGAACGAGCAGATGTTAATGGTACTGCCGCTGGTACTCTTCGGCGTGGCGACGCTGAAAGCCGTGTTTAGTTATGGTGTGGGATATTTGATGGCGTATGTCGGGAATCGGGTCGTGGCGGACATCCGACAGGAATTATTCCAGCAACTCATGCGGCAGTCGGTTGGGTTTCATGATACCCATACATCGGGGCGCCTCGTCTCACGCGTCGTGAATGATGTGGGAATCATGGCGAATGCCGCGTCGAGTGTCGTGAAAGATATTTTCCAAAACGGGCTCACTTTTCTCGCGATGGTGGGCGTCATCCTCTATCAGAACTGGAGGTTGGCGGCGATCTCGATGGTCGTCATTCCTCTTTCGGGGTTGACAATGGCGCGGGTGGGAAAGCGGTTGAAACGACTAGCGACCAGCGGACAGGAACAGATGGGAGACTTGTCCTCGACGCTTCAAGAAACCTTTTCCGGCATTCGGGTGGTGAAGGCGTTCGGCCGGGAGGAGGCGGAGGCTGAGCGGTTTCATCGGAGGAACCATGCGTTTCTCTCGACGACATTGAAGTCCAATCAGGTGTGGTCGCTCGGCCATTCACAGATGGAGATCATCGGAGTCATCGGTGTCGCCACGATTATTTGGTACGGAGGGTATCTGGTTATTCAAGAGCTGATGACCCCAGGTGCATTTTTTTCGTTTATGGCCGCCATGTTTATGGCCTATACACCGATCAAAAAACTCTCTGGCTCCAATAATCTGATCCAGCAGGCGCTGGCAGCGGCTGAGCGGGTCTTTGACATGCTGGATTTAGAAACCGAGCAGTCTCAGAACCGCGGGACGATCCCGCTGGTCCAGATCCGTCGGGCGATCGAGTTTCAGAACGTCTCCATGCGGTATGAGAATCAATCAGTTCCGGCCCTCACCGACGTGGATTTGTCCATTAAGCCTGGCGAGGTCATCGCGCTTGTTGGAGGCAGTGGAAGTGGAAAGACGACGCTGGTCAGTTTGTTGCCACGGTTCTATGAACCAACGTCCGGGGCTCTTTTGCTGGATGGCGTTCCCTTGACCTCCTACGAACTGCGATCGTTACGGGCCCACATTGGAATTGTTTCGCAAGAGGTTGTCCTGTTCGATGATACGATCAGCAACAACATTGCGTTTGGGCGAACCGGTGCCGATCAGGCCGAGATCGAACGGGCTGCGAAGCTGGCCTATGCGCATGACTTTATTCTGCGTCTCCCGAAGGGGTACGATGCGGTGATCGGGGAACGGGGGCTCAAGCTATCGGGTGGTGAGCGGCAACGGTTGGCGATTGCCAGAGCTATTCTTCGCGACCCACCGCTTCTCATCCTTGATGAGGCAACCTCCGCGCTTGATACCGAGTCTGAACGGATCGTGCAGCTGGCGTTGGGTAATTTGATGAAGAATCGAACGACGGTGGTGATTGCTCATCGGCTGTCGACGATTCAGAATGCGGATCGAATCGTCGTCTTGGACCGAGGCAGGATTGTTGAAGTCGGCTCCCATGACGAACTGCTTCGGCTGGGCGGTGTGTATCGCCGTTTGCATGCGTTGCAGTTCCAATCCGAAGAGTTGACACGCTGAACCGATGAAACATTCAGCTCTCTTGAAATGGTTGAAACTTTCTGTGCTGCCCCCGGTGGGGGCGGCGCTCATTCGAGGCGTCGCTGGTACGATACAATGCGAGACTCGCGGTCACGAATCGGTCGACGCATTGTATCGAGAAGGACGCCACGCGATTTTTGCCTTTTGGCATGCGCAGCAACTGATGATGTTGCATGGGTACCGTGGTGTCGGGACGCAGATGTTGATCAGTCAGCATGGTGACGGTGAGATTATCGCACGGATCATCTCGCGATTCGGGCATCAGGCCGTGCGGGGGTCGAGTACGAGGGGCGGGGCGACGGCCTTGCGGACGTTGATCAAGGTGGGACGGTCCGGCTGGGATCTTGGTGTGACGCCGGATGGTCCAAAGGGACCTCGCCGGGTGGCCAAGCTGGGGGTGGTGCAGTTGGCTAAGGCCACTGGGCTTCCGATTGTGCCCATGATCTTTGCCTGCTCAAAAAAAAACTCTTTGCGAGCTGGGATCGCTTCATGGTCCCGTACCCATTCTCCAGAGGCCTGTTTCTCTATGGCAGACCGCTCTGGGTCCCGCGAGAAGCCGATGGGGCCATGCTTGAAACGCTTCGGGTGGAACTTGAGACAGCCCTCAATCAGCTGACGGATCAGGCGGAAGCAGCGGTGATGCGTGAAACGTGAGCGGTGATGCGATACAGGTTCAGGAATGAGGTGATTGATTGGCCTTTCACCTCTTCCCTTTCACTTCGTTCCCATGTGGAAGCTTCTCTATAACATCGGCCTTCTTCTCGCGACACCCGTGATCGCGGGTGTTCTCCTGGCCAAGCCACGCTGCCGTCCTGGTTTTCTTCAAAGAATGGGGTGGGGAGTCCATCCCTCTGATGTCGGTGTGTCGTCTCGACCGCTCGTGTGGATTCATGCTGTGTCGCTCGGCGAAGTGGTCGCGGTCTCGCCGCTTGTGAAGGCGTTGCAGACACGGCATCCGGAGTTTCGTTATATCGTCACGACGGTGACTGAAACCGGCCGCGAAGCGGTTGAACAGCGATTAGACGGGATTGCCGAACATCGGTACGCGCCACTTGATTTTTCATGGGCCGTAGCCGGCATGGTCAAACGCCTGCAACCAGTACTCTACGTATTCGTCGAGACCGAACTATGGCCGAACATGTTGTGGACCTTACGAGAACACAATGTGCCTTCCGTGTTGGTGAACGGCCGGTTGTCCTCTCGGTCGTTTCGCCGTCAGGATGTGCCGCTGATTCGTTCATTCTATCGGGTTGTGCTGCAGACGCTGACACTTTGTTTGATGCAAACCGAGAGGGATCGACAGCGGATCGTGGCATTAGGCGCCGAACCCGCCAGTACGCATGTGACGGGCAACATCAAGTTTGATCAGCCGGTGCCGGAGGTTCAATCAGATAGGTCACTGCGTCGCAGCTTGGGACTGGCTGAGAATGAGCAGCTTATTCTCGCGGGGAGTACGCATCAGGGTGAAGAGGAACTGCTGGTCTCCGCATACCAGAAAATTGTTCAGACCTATCGCGATGTCGTCCTGATGTTGGCCCCTCGTCATATTGAACGGGTCGACCGAGTTGAGGCGATGCTGCGAGAGGCTAAGGTTGTCGTACAGCGGAAGAGTCAGATTCGAGAGAACCTATCCGGTCCGCGGGTGGTGATTTTGGATACAAGGGGAGAACTAGCCCGTGCGTATCGCGAGGCTGTTGTGGCTTATGTGGGCGGGACCTTAGTTCCCGTGGGGGGGCATAATTTGCTCGAACCGGCCGTGTGGGGCACTCCGGTGATGTTTGGACCCTACACGGACCATTGTACTGAGATCGCAACACTCTTGTCCGAGGCCGGTGGCGGGCGTCGGGTGACGGGGGTGGAGGACCTTGTTGTCTCGATTGAGGAATGGTTAGGGCAGCCCGACAAACGAAATCGAGATGGCCAGGTAGCGAAACAGGTGGTGTCGGACAACCAAGGTGCGCTCATGCGAAGCGTGGAGCAGATAGAACAGTGCCTTCGTACTGCTCCATTGTACTCCAAGCATTCGGTGACAACGGGAGTAGGGTCGCTCGTGGCTAAGCCCTGATATGTCATTGCTCTCTCCCGGACAACCGGTCCGTACGTGGCTGTACTGGGCTTCGTGGTGCTACGGCCTCTTCGTTCGCTGTCCTGATTGGTGCTATCGCCTTGGATGGTTAGCCTCAACGCGATTACCCTGCGCTGTGATCAGTGTGGGGAATCTCACTGTCGGCGGAACGGGCAAGACACCGATGGTGATGCTTGTGACGGAATGGTTGCAGGCTAAGGGGTTACGAGTCGCGATTTTGAGTCGCGGCTATAAGCGGACGAGCACGGCACCGCATCTGTTGGTCTCGGATGGGTCGCGCATCTTGGTCGGTCCGTCGGAGGCGGGCGACGAACCGTTTCTTATGGCGCAACGGTGTCCGCGAGCCATTGTCGCTGTAGGGACCGACCGGGCGGCGCTCGGTCGATGGGTGCTGGCGCAATTTCCCGTGGAGTGCATGATTCTTGATGATGGATTCCAGCATCGTTCGTTGCAGCGGAACCTTGATCTCGTCTTGCTGGATGCCACTGATCCGGAGGGACTCGATGCGTTGCTGCCGGCCGGGAGATTACGTGAACCGTTCCGGGGACTGGCGCGGGCCGACGCCGTTGTGATCACGCGAGCCGATATGCCCGTCGAAGTGGAGGCGATTCGTCGTCGGGTACATGCCGTCTCAGCATTTTCCGGAGCGATTGCGGAAGTTGTCTTTGCACCTGACTGTATGGTGTCGGTGTTCTCGACCGAGCGACATCCAATCACCTGGGGCTACGCGAAACGCGTATGGCTGGTCAGCGGTATCGGGAACAGCGGGTCGTTCCGTCGATCGGCTGAGTCCATCGGGCTGACTGTTGCCGGCGAAACCGCGTTGGCAGATCATCATGGCTACAGCCAGGATGATGTCGGGCGCATTCGTCTCGCGATGCGGACTGGCGGTGCTGATATCGTCGTGACGACCGAAAAAGACGGCGGCAAGCTGGCTCCGTTGCTCAAGCCGACCGATCCTTGGTGGATGCTCCGGTTGCAGGCGCGCGTCGTGCGTGGAGAAGAAGAGCTGCGTCTCTTGATCGACAGAGCATCGTCGAATGTGATGCTGAGGGTGACTCGTGGGTAGCGCACCGCCTCGAAACATCCTGGTGCGGGCGCCGAATTGGATCGGTGATGCCGTGATGTGTGAGCCTGCGCTGCGAGGTCTGCGATCGCTCTTTCCGGAGGCAGACGTCACGATGCTGGCCAAACCGGCCGTTGCCGAATTGTTTCGTGCCGCGCCAGAGCTGAATCGAGTGCTGGTCTACGAGGACAGGGAGGCTCATGCCGGGATCTCAGGGAAGTGGGCGCTTGCCGGTCTGTTGCGGCGGCAAGGCTTCGATCTCGCGGTACTTTTTCAGAACGCCTTTGAAGCGGCATTGATTGCATGGCTTGCGGGCATCCCGCAGCGGTATGGCTATGCAACTGATGGGCGAATGTTCTTTCTCACCAAGTCCGTGGCCGTGCCTGAGTCTCACCAATCGGTCCATCAGGTGGAGTACTACTGGAATTTGTTGAAGCCCTTGGGGTTGTCTGGCCGTGCGCCACTCCCAACACTCTGTGTGACTACGGAGGAGAGTCACGCCATGGATGCGAGACTCGCTGCCCTCGGGAGCGATATATCGGATCTCGTGATCGGTATCAATCCTGGGTCGACCTACGGCAGCGCGAAACGATGGTTGCCTGAGCGGTTTGCCGAAGTCGCGCAGCGCCTTGCGGAGCGAGTCGGCCGTGATGAGGGTAGGCAGGCGGCGGTGGTCATTCTAGGAGCGAAGGGTGAGGAGTCCTTGGGGAGGGACATTGCAGCCCGAATCAACGGACGATCGGTGGTGCTGTCTGGTACAACGACGATTCGCGAATTGATGGCCGTGGTGAAGCGATGTCGCATTCTGATTACCAATGATACGGGACCGATGCATGTGGCGGCTGCGTGCGGGGTACCGGTCGTCGCGGTGTTCGGACCGACGGATTCATGTACGACCGCTCCCTATGGTCAGGAGCGGTCGGTGGTTCGGGAGACCGTTGATTGTGCCCCCTGCCTGCTTCGGGAATGCCCGATCGATCACCGGTGTATGACCCAAATCTCAGCTGACCGAGTGTACGATGTGGCGGTGAAACAAGTGAGAGGGGTAAGGGGTGAGGGGCAAGGGGAGAAAAACTCATCTGCGCCTCACACCTCACACCTCATACCTGACAGGGTCTTGGAAGGCTATACAATCTTCCTCGATCGAGATGGCACGCTCAATCCGGACCCTGGATATATCAAGTCTCCGGACCAGTTTGAATTGTTTCCTGGAGTGCCGGAGACGCTCGGACGCTTGAAACGGGCTGGTGCTCGCCTGATTCTTGTGACGAATCAATCGGGCATCGCACGAGGATTTCTCTCGCGCCACAATCTTGAGGCGATCCACAGAAAGCTCGCACATGAGCTCGGTCAAGCCGGCGTGACGCTTGACGGCATCTACTTCTGTCCCCATCATCCGGACGACGGGTGTGGGTGTCGAAAGCCGAACCGTGGAATGATTGATCAGGCGGTTCAAGAACGGGGGGTGGATCTTGAGCTATCCTATGTGATCGGTGATCATCTGCGTGATATCGAATTAGCTAAACGGGTGGGAGCACGAAGTGTTCTCGTGACAACCGGGGTGACTCGGTTGCAAGAGTTGGAAGGTTTGGCGGAAGCTCATCTGATTCCGGACAAGGTTACAGCCTCCCTCGCTGAGGCTGCGGACTGGTTGTTGTCCGATGTGGAACGAGGAATTCCTCCTCCAAGGTATGACGAATAGACGCGAGGGTAAACGATAGTCCGGATGAATTGAAGGGGTGCCGGACGGACTGGGCTTGTGTTGGCTAGACAGCGGGAGTAAGTTGTCTGGGGAGACGGTGCTCAGGGTGCGGTGTTACGCGGGAGGAACGGCGATGGCAGTGAGCCAGGATGCGACGGATTGTTTCATTCCTTGTAATCTCTGCGGTGGGACCGATGTCGCGACTCTTTCTACCAGAAGTCGAAGCGGGAACCCGTTACGAACCGTCATTTGCCGAGTCTGTGGTCTCGTCTGGTCAGATCCGCGCCCACATGATGCCAGACGGTTTTATGAAGAACAGTACCGCCTAGCGTATAAGCATACCTACAGTCCCAAGCCGAAACATGTCTTGCGTGCCGGCAAGGTCGCCCTTTCACGGTTTGGGAAGATCGAACGGCTATTATCGAGTCGGAAAGCAGTGCTTGATGTCGGCACTGGGGGTGGAGAATTCGCCTATTTGCTGCAATCGCTTGGGCACGCGGTCAATGGGATCGAGCCGAATCGGGGGTATGCTGACCATTCGATACAACAATATGGGCTGACGGTTCAAGTTGGATTTGTCCAAGACGCGACATTTGCTTCGGCCTCGTTCGATGTCGTGACGATCTGGCATGTTCTTGAGCATACAGAAGATCCAGGCTTCATCCTGGCGCGCCTCCGTTCTTGGTTGAAACCCGAGGGGGTGCTTGTTGTAGAGGTGCCGAATGTGGAGGCGACTTGTCAGGCGCCTCGCAGTACGTTCCATGAAGCCCACCTCTACAATTTCAATGTCGTGTCATTGCGCCGGTTGGCCAAAAAGCAGGGGTTGTATGAAACCTCGCATCTCATCTCCCAGGATGGGGGGAACATCACGATGTTTTTTACTCAAACAGCGCCCCTGCTCGCCGATCAGTTCTCCGCCGTGATTCCTGGAAATTATGAGTGGATCTCTCGAATCGTGAGCCAGCACAGCATGCTGCGGCATCACCTCAGCCCCGCTCCGTATGTGCGCGCGTGGCAACGCCTCTGTCGATCGCTTGAAGAGCAGCGTGAGACGGCAGTCCTAGGCAGCGGGAAAGCGATACTCGATGAACTCTATGCCCTTCAGGTGCGGACCCGTTCTCACCTATGTGCATGAAGAGAAATGGTTTGGGCACGGATGAGGGACCCGCATTTTGACGTAGTACCCCGATACTGTCCCAGCTGCGTAGCCAGGGAGGTTGTCCGGTGTCACCTGTCAAATCTTTCGGTGCCTCTTCCTCCGTACTCTGGGATACTGCCCGTATTCTTCTGATTAAGCCGAGTTCACTGGGAGATATCGTCCATACGTTCCCGGTGGTGTCGGCAATGAAAGCGCAGTGGCCTGGGGCGCACCTGACGTGGGTGGTGAAACGTCAATGGGCTGAGCTTGTCCGGCGAGCGGAAGGGGTTGATCGTGTCTGGCCCATGGACATGACGGTGAGTGGTTGGCTGCGGGAAGGACTCGCGCTTAGGGCGGAGCGCTTTGACCTCGCAATCGATTTGCAAGGATTGTTTCGAAGTGGCGTCTTGGCGTGGTTCAGTGGGGCACCGATACGAGTCGGGTTTGCGAATGGACGCGAGGGAAGTCCTTGGTTCTACACCGACCGCGTTCCGGTTGCGAACTCCGATGTTCATGCGGTCGATCGATATCTCTCTCTGGTGGATGCCTTGGGGGTGAGATGTCCTGAGAAACGTCGGTTTCAGTTTAAGTTCCAGGACGAGGATGTCGCGACTGTTCGAGCAATCTGCCGTCGTCACGGTTTTCCCGTGGACCGGCCATGGATTGCAATGAATATTGGAGCGCGGTGGCCGACGAAGCGATGGCCGCTGACGGCGTTCGCTGCGGTTCTGGATCAACTGCACGAGTCGTATCGTGAACCGGTCGTGATCATCGGAAGTTCGGAGGAACGTCTGTATGCGAATCAGCTCCGAACTCTGACAGCAAGTCCGTTTATCGATTTGTGTGGAGAGATCCCGTTGGGATGTTTGCCTGCGCTGCTTTCGACGGCATCCGCAATGATTACGAACGATTCCGGGCCGATGCATGTCGCGTCGGCACTGGGGGTCCCTGTGGTCGCGATGTTCGGACCGACCAGTGCGGTTCGGACCGGACCCTATGGGGACGGCCATTCCGTATTGACCGGTCAGGTTCCATGCAGCCCCTGTTTCAGCCGTGTCTGTCGACATGTTCCAGAATTGGAATGTCTTCATCGTATTACGCCGACTCATGTGGTTGATGCCATTCGTCCGCGGTTAATGGCTCACGTCCCATGCCAATGAACGTCTTGATCGTTCGCCCGGATGGGATCGGTGATGTCCTCCTGTCGCTCCCCGTGGCGACGCAACTCCGGCAACTCGTACCAGGTGTCAAGGTTGAGTTCTTAACCAGCCCTACCGTGGCGCCCCTGCTTGAACACCATCCTGATGTGGATGGTGTTCGCACCATTCGTCTGACGGATCCGTTGGCGGAGCTCCGTCGTGCATTTTCCCAGGGAGTTGAGGTCGCGGTGTTTCTCAAACCGTTTCGTCGACTGATGTGGGCAGCCTGGTTGGCGCGAGTGCCGATTCGAATTGCGACAGGCTATCGTTGGTATAGCCTCTTGGCGAATCGGCGCATCTACGAACATCGCAGTGAATTTTCAAAGCATGAATCAGTGTACAACGTTGAGATGCTGAGAGGCCTGGGCTTGACTCCCCAAACGGTTCAACCTTCTGCTCTGTTCGTGACGGAGTATGAGCGAGCGATCGGGGCATCTTATTGGGCGAATTTGCCCAGCCCACGAGTTGTGGTCCATCCGGGAGCTCTCTCTGCACGTCGATGGCGGCCGGAGCGTTACCGAGACTTGGCAGTGAAATTGGCGGAAATCGGGTATGGTGTACTGTTGACTGGCAGTGAGTCGGAACAAAAACAATTCGAACCATATCTCCTACCTGCTCCGCAGATTCCTGCCGAGATCAAGAATGGTATGGGACAGCTATCACTCCGCCAACTTATGGCAGTGATCGCCAACGCTCATGTGGTCGTTTCTGGAGCCACGGGACCAGCTCACATGGCAGCAGCTCTAGGCATTCCCACGGTCAGCCTGTTTGATCCTCGACGAAACAATTTGCCTGTGAGATGGAAGCCTCTTGGGACGGGAGTTGTCCTACGTCCCGATGTCCCTACCTGTGATAAATGTATCGGCGAAGTCTGCTCATATTGGGATTGTCTTGATCGAGTGACGGTTGACACGGTGATGGCTGCCGTCAGGCAAGTAATTGGTGCTGCTTCAGCTCTCGTCATCCACCACGTGTGAGGTTAAGGATTGAGGCAGGGCATGATCGGTTCTAGGTAGTGGCCTTGACTCCATTATTTGTATATGTTCATATCCTGAACGAGCAGCAAGCGAATTCATAACTCTATGAATCTCCGAGGCCAACGAGATCTGCTCTTGCTGACCGAGGTGGAGCGCGATGGTGGGATCACCCAGCGGTCCCTTGCCGTCAAGCTCGGGGTCGCGTTGGGGCTCACGAATCAGTATTTGAAACGATTGGTGCGGAACGGATACATCACCATTTCCACGGTCCCCTCCCACCGTGTTCGATACGTGTTGACGCCACAAGGGTTTGCCGAGAAATCGAGGCTGACGTCTCTTCACCTGGAGTATGCACTGTCCTATTATCGCGATATGCGCGCGCGACTTCGAGAAACACTGTCGTACGTAGCTCGAAATGGAATGAAACGAGTCGTCATCTATGGAACCGGTGAACTTGCGGAGATGGCGTATCTGTCGCTCCGCGAGATGCAGATGACGTTGGTCGGGTTTGTGGATGATGGACGGCAGGAATCATTTCTCTCGTATCCAGTTTGGTCGCTAGACGTCTTGTACCAGTGGGAGTTCGACGCGGTGTTGCTGGCAACCATTGATCACTTAGGTGGGTTCTGCACGAAACTCGAACACTATCAGGTCCCAGATAGTAAGATCATCGCGTTGACGTCGTCGGTGTAAGCGCGGAAGACGATCGTTTTTTCTTCACTGTAAGTGAGAGGGCGAAGCTGTATCCGTCGGGCGCGCGACGAGCAGGACTTAAGAGGGATTTTCGAGAGCGGAATGGAAAACAGGAACGCCGGAATCTCTTCTCTGCTGCATCGCGCGGTTCGCGCTTGACCTGTTTGTTGCGCAGAGACCTATGCCTGTGACCAGATTTGAAGACCTCGAATGTTGGGAAAAACGCCAAGGCTCTCCGCGGTCGAACGTTATCAGATCCCCAATAATGGGGAGTTTGATAAGGATTTCGGTTTCAAGGATCAGGCGAGGAGAGCAGCGGTCTCCATCGCTTCAAATATCGCAGCGGGAAAAGAAAGAGAGACAGTCGCGGAGTTCATCAGATACTTGTATATTGCGAAAGGGTCGGCAGGTGAGTTGAAAACTCAGGTGCTGATCGCAGCGGACATTGACTAGGTGAGTCAGGAGCGTGCCAAGGATTGAAGGACGAAGGTCAAGGCTTTTCGCGCCATGCTCGGCGCACTAATCAAGCAAATGATAGCCGGAGCTAAAGTGTGTGCGATGAAACGAGTCGCACATCAGGATGTCTCATGAATGACCAGACAGACGAGATAAACCAGATGGACCAGGCAGACAATCTCAAATGGTATGCGCTGCGAACGAAGTCCCGTCATGAGAAGGTGGTGCGCGATCAGTTGGAGAAACAAGGAATCGAACCGTTACTTCCGACTGTCAAGCGGTTGAGCCAATGGAAGGATCGAAAGAAAGAAATCGAGGTCCCGCTGTTTCCCGGCTATTGTTTCGTGCGGCTTTCCCAACACGAGAAGCTGCCGGCGCAGAAAACGGCAGGCGTCGTCGAAATCGTCGGAAGTGGAAGTCGGCCCGAACCGATTCCAAACTCAGAAATCGAGGCACTGCGGCGTCTGATGAACAGTGTCCTTCCCTATGATCCGCACCCCTATCTCCATGAAGGCATGAAGGTGGAAGTGATTCGTGGTCCTCTTCAGGGAGTGCATGGAATTCTGCTGAGGAAAGAAAAGCGTCATCGGCTTGTGATCGGAGTGCATCTGATTCAACAAGCGGCAGCGGTCGAAATCGATATAAACGATGTAGTGGGAGTATAAGCACCCGAATTGCTCCAGATCGTGGACGTAGAGGAGTCGACATGAATGCGTCCGAGATTGATTCCATGTACGGGAGTACCGTTGTGGAAGGGATGAGGGTACGAGCGGGAGTCGGAGTGGTCGTTCGCGGGCAAGATGACACCATCCTCCTGGAAAAGCGTCGTGATTGTGGTTGGTGGGGACTGCCTGGAGGAAGGGTGGAGCCGGGAGAGTCGCTTGTCGAGGCTGCCGTACGGGAAGTGCGTGAAGAGACGGGTCTCACCGTGGAGGTGACGCATCTCATCGGTGTGTATTCAAGCCCACAAGGTCGTATCGTCACGTATCCGGATAATGGCGATGTTGTTCAACTCATTGATGTGGTCATTGGCGCACGAGTGCTATCCGGTCAAGTTATCTGCAGCCAGGAGAGTGAAGAGGTCCGTTTCTTTTCTCCATCTCAATTTCCAGAACAGATTGTGCCTCCAGCTCGGCAACCACTCGCCGACGCCTTGGAAGGCCGACGCGGATTATTGAGATAGGATTGATGCGTCAATGACACCATTTCGTGTTCTTGTCATGCTCGGTCTGGGAAGAGGCTTCCAAGTACTTGCGGGATTAATTACGATTAAAATTGCGACGACGATGTTGTCACCCGGTGAGCTGGGAAGCATGAACCAGGTGATGAGTCTGGCTATTCTCGGGACCTCCGCCTTGCTGCTCCCTCTCGCTGCGTACATTGTTCGTGGTTGTTTGGATTGGATCGATGCCGGTGTCTTAACCCAACGGCTTGGTGCGTATCTGCGTATTGTCTTAGCCGTTGCGGTAGGACTTGGTTCGGTAGCGTGGGTCATGCAGAGTCACTTCTCGATGGTCTTGGGGATGACCCCGGTTTGGGTTGCGGGTTTGGTCGCGCTCTATACGCTGGGGTTTGCACTTCAGACGATGGGGACCTCAGGGCTCAACCTGATAGGGCGTCGCTTTCTATATGTGCTGTTTGGGAATATTGCCGCATGGGGAGGTCTCTTCTTCGCGATATGGTGGTCAACCTACCAGACGGGCCCAGAGGTGTGGCTACTTGGAGTCTTTTGCGGATTTCTTCTCTCGTCTCTTTCCTATGTGATTTTTGAGCGTTATACAAGAACGTCCGTTTCTACGCATGCCTCTCCTCTGCACAGTGTGCTCCCGTTCGATTGGTGGACCCTGATCATGTTTGTGGGGCCACAAGCTGTGGCATTTGTATTTTGGTGGATCCAATCCCAGAGTTATCGCTTTATTCTCAGTTGGGTGGCGGACATTACGACAGTCGGCTTGTTTGCGGCAGGGTATATGATCTGTTCAATGCCGATGCAGACGTTCGAAAACCTTTTTAATGAGTTTTACAGCCCAACGTTGTTTCGAGCGCTGAAGGGACAGGATGCTGAGGGCATCGCACGGGCTTGGAGCGCCTATGCGGCGGCCTACATTCCAGCCGTCATTCTGTTCGGCGCGTTTTTGGTCGGAAACGCAACCTTCATGGTGAAACTCCTCTTAGGCGAACAGTTTCAAGTGATCGCGTCGATCCTCATCTGGCCCGCGCTGACGGAGACATTTCGGGCCATGTCTTCGACGTTACACCAGCTCGGTTTGGCGAAGGTCGATATGACAGTCACTATCTATCCCCTTATGATGGGGGCGCTTCTGGCTCCGATGCTCGTGTACGTTCTGGCGTCCTATGAGCCCCTTCTAGGGACGGCGCTGGCGCTTCTGATGGCAGGAGTCGTCGTATTTATGATGGCCATCCCGATTAGTTGTCGAGCGCTACCGATTGCCTGGCCTGTTCGAAGGATTCTCTACGCGGTGGCCCTCGGGCTCCCGTTATGCTTCCTGGGATGGATCATGACTGCAGGGTTTGGAGACCTGTCAGCCGGTAAGGCCGCCGTCGCTCTTCTGATTTCTGGATTGACGATGACGATGTTTCAGTATCTGATGGCAAAGGAATGGCTTCATCAGGTCGTGTGGAAAAACGCATGAAGACGCCAGGGCTTGTCACGATCATGGTGCCGGTTCTCAACGGGGAACTGTTTCTTCCGTTGGCGCTGGAGTCCCTGCTGGTGCAGGACTACGCACAGTTTGAGATTGTGATTCTTGATAATCAGTCCACGGACCGGACGCCTGAGATTTGTCGCGAGTATGCACGCCGCGATACGCGGGTGAAGTATGTGCCCGATACCATCAATCGTATTTCGCACGATGCCGCAAACCACCTGGCTACCTTCATTACCGGTGAGTTCTGCATGATTGCTTGCGATGATGATCTGTGGGAACCGAATTTTCTGGGGACTCTAGTCAGGTATCTTCAGCGTCATCCCGGGGTCGGGTTGGTCTTTTCTAACGCGTGCTATGTGGATGTTTACGGTCATCGAGGGGGTCAGCGGTTGTTGGCCGGTCGCCATCTATATAAGAAGGAGGATTCCGCCTTCAGAAATGTATGGCGTTACCTCGGACAACGTCGGGTGGTCCCGACAATTTTCGGGGTCTATCGGAGTGAGGCGTATTTGGCGGCACTACCGTTCGATACATTCGACGAAACCATTGCCGACGTGGATAATCTTTTTCTCATCAAGTTGTTGACCATGACGAAGGTGCAAGGAATTGATGAGGTTCTTTTTTATTATCGGAATAAGTTCCGTGGGTTTGACCCGTCCAACGGGAAAAGTTGGTCTTCTTCCTGGTCATTCTACGCGGGACACCAGTGGAGGTTTCTCCGAAAAATCCTCACCGTGGTCGATCATTCACCGCTTCCCAATGCCGAGCAGCTCTTACTTCGTATTCGTTCGTGCTATACATTCGTTGCCGTCGTGTCATTCTTACGAATCAGGTCTACCATAGGAACGGTCTTGGTTCGACTGAAGGTTCGGGAAGGACCTTCGATCGTGAAAGATGTTCACACTGAAATTCGTTCATCGGCCTTGCAAGCAGCTCATGGTGATGCTAAAGGAGCCAGTGATACCAATGTCACCTTCAAAATTTAAAATTAGCAAACCTAAATATTGTAAAATTCGTCAAAGTATAGGATAACACGAACGATGATTCCCCGACTCTACGAGTCACGGACCGATACCGATGGCAACTCGCCGACTTGATGTGCTCTTCGTCAATGCTGATTCGTCTTTGCAAGCCTATCAAGGGTTAGCGAAGACCTATTCGGCGATTGAACCACCGACATGGGCGTTGTTGTTGGCACAGTCGTGTCGGGCCAAGAATTTTGGCGTGGCGATTTTAGACTGCGATGCAGAGAAGTTGCCATTGCCCGAAGCCGTGAATCGGATTCATGATGCGAATCCTCGCCTGGTGGTATTTGTCGTCTACGGGCAAAATCCCAATTCAGGGACGACCGGAATGATCGGTGCCAGCGCCCTCGCGAAGGAGATCAAACAACAGCATCCACATCTCCCGATCTGTTTCGTGGGATCTCACACCAGCGCGTTGCCCATGGAAGTTCTGCAACTCCCGTTCGTCGACATCGTACTCCTGAACGAGGGAGTGTATGCGCTGCATAATCTTTTGCAGACAGATCTCCATTCCGGGCTGCAGGCCGTGAAGGGGATCGGGTACAAGGTCGTCGACTCCAACGGAAAGAGTCGTCCGATCATGAATGAGCCGCAATCGGTGGTTCCGCAAGATCGGATGGATGTCGACATGCCCGGCTACGCATGGGATCTCCTGCCGTACCGATCCCAACCGCTTGATCTGTATCGGGCGCATTTCTGGCACGCCGAGTTCGATCATCAAAAACGTACTCCCTTTGCGGCCATCTATACATCGCTCGGATGCACGTTTGCCTGTGATTTTTGCATGATCAACATTGTAAACCGAGTGGACAACGGGAGCGGGGTTGATGCGTCCCATTCGCGCGGGATGCGGTTTTGGAGCGCGAAGTTAATCACAGCTGAACTTGAGAAGCTCGCCAAGCTAGGGGTCCAGACAATTCGGATCAGCGATGAGATGTTTTTTTTGAATCGTAAGTATTACGAGCCGCTGCTGCAAGATATCATTGAACGAGATCTGCGATTGCGGATGTGGGCCTATGCGCGAGTCGATACCGTACGACATGAGTATGTCAATTTGTTCAGGCAGGCCGGTATTAATTGGTTGGCGCTTGGGATAGAAGCCGGTAATCAGACCGTGAGGCAGGAGGTTTCGAAGGGCTCTTTCCAGGAGGTCAACATCCGAGCCGTCTGCGATAAGGTGCGGGCCGAGGGAATGAACATCATCAGTAACTACATTTTCGGGTTTCCTGACGATACGTTGGAGACGATGGGGGAAACCTTGAATTTGGCGCTAGAGCTGAATACTGAGATGGCGAATATGTATCCTTGTCAGGCCTTGCCGGGAAGTCCGATGTATTATCTGGCCAAGCAGCAAGGCTGGAAATTGCCGAATAGCTACAGTGGATATGCATTCTTGTCCTACGACAGCCAGCCTCTCCCCACCAAGCACATCACGGCAGCGGACGTGTTGCGGTTCCGTGATGAAGCGTGGCAGCACTACTTTTCGAACGCGGCGTATCTCAAGCTGGTCGAGACGAAGTTCGGTGAAAAGGAACGAGCAAACGTTGAAGCCATGGCCAAGGTGCCGTTGCGCCGGAAACTACTCGGTGATTGATATGACCACCGCGCTCATAGTGAAACGTGCGAGGCGCGAGAGATGATCATCACGAGAACGCCGTTCCGCATTTCCTTCTTCGGCGGCGGGACCGACTATCCGGCTTGGTATCAGGAGCACGGTGGAGTGGTCTTGGCCACCTCGATCGACAAATACTGTCACATCAGTTGCCGGTACCTGCCGCCTTTTTTCGAACACAAGCACCGCATCGTCTACTCCATTATCGAGAATGTGCGGCGGGTTGATGAGATCAAGCATCCTGCCGTTCGAGCCATTCTGTCCTGGGCCGAGTGCGACGATCTGGGGTTGGAGGTTCATCACGACGGCGATCTGCCGGCACGATCCGGCCTCGGATCCAGCTCATCATTTACGGTGGGACTGATCCATGCCTTAGCCGCCTTGCGGGGGAAATATATTTCGAAAGACGAGCTTGCCGCCCAAGCGATCAATATGGAGCAGCACATCATCAAGGAGAATGTCGGGTCGCAGGATCAGATTTCGGCCGCCTTCGGAGGGTTCAATCGAATCGACTTTAAGCGAAACGACACGTTTCAGGTGTCGCCCATTATTTTGACGAAGGACCGGTTGCATGAGTTTCAATCGCATCTCATGCTGTGTTTTACCGGTTTTTCTCGAATTGCGTCCGAAGTCGCCAAATCCAAGATCGACAATTTCAAGAGACGAGAAGCCGAGCTCCACCGCATGAAAGAGATGGTTGACGAAGCGATCAAGATCCTCCAAAGCTCAAGGACTTCGATCGACGAAGTCGGCAAGTTGCTTCACGAAAGCTGGGTCTGTAAACGCAGTCTTTCGGACAGAGTCTCGACGCCGGAAATTGATCAGCTGTATGAAGAAGCGGTACACGTCGGCGCTTTGGGCGGGAAGATACTCGGCGCGGGAGGCGGAGGTTTTCTATTATTGTTCGTGAAGCCGGAGTTGCAACCAAAAGTTCAAGAGCGGCTGAAGCATTTGGTGCATGTGCCGTTCCGATTCGAGAGTTCAGGGAGTCGCGTGGTCTTGTATCAACCGAATGGGCTTTCTTGACATGGTGATGAAACGGGATGCCGTCATTTATGTCGCGGGACATGCCGGTCTTATCGGCTCGGCGGTTGTTCGGCGATTGGAGCGGGAGGGGTATCGACCCCCCATGACGAGACGGCGGAATGAATTGGAACTTCAAGATGCCGCGGCGGTCAATGATTTTTTTGGGAAGGTTCGTCCGGAGTACGTGATTCTCGCCGCAGGGCGAGTGGGCGGAATTATGGAAAATCAGTCATTCCCTGCTGATTTCATGGACGAGAATGTCGCTATTCAACTGAATGTGCTGAAGGCAGCGCGTAAAACCGGAGTACGAAGGCTGATTCTGTTCGGCTCCTCCTGCATGTATCCAAGGGAATGTTCTCAACCGATGGCCGAAGCCGCTCTTTTATCCGGCAAGCCCGAACCGACCAGCTTGCCCTATGCCGTTTCCAAGCTCCTCGGTACGTACATGTGTCTGGCGTATAACAAACAAGATCGGGATGCCCGATTTATTCCGGTGATTCCTAATAGTGCCTATGGGCCTCACGACAATTTTGACCCGAAATCGGCCCATGTTCTCTCAGCGCTTCTCGCGCGCTTTCATGAAGCAAAAATGACCGGAGCCCAATCGGTCGGTTTGTGGGGCAGCGGCTCGCCGAGACGGGAGTTCGTTCACGCCGACGATATCGCGGATGCCTGTGTCCATCTCTTGGTCGAGGAAGATCTCACGGTCGAATTCCCAATCAACATTGGAATTGGGGAGGATGTCTCAATCAAAGAATTGGCAGAGTTGATAGCCGGCGTGGTCGGCTATCGAGGGGAGCTCAATTGGGATTCAACCAAGCCCGACGGTGCTCCTCGAAAACTCCTTGATAGTGCACGGATCAGGTCCTTAGGGTGGAAGCCTCGCATCGGGCTTCGCGAGGGACTCACGGAGACGTATCGATGGTATGTGAGTCATCTCAAGACCGCACCCATCCCGATACCTGTGGGCTCGCGGTAGTCGGACTGGACCTGGGGTGTTTTCCGCTTCATGCGCCTGGCATACGAAGGGTGAAATGATGACAAAAGAAGAGTTGATTGAATTTGAGGAAGAAATCGCCGCGTTGTTCAACGCGGGGAAAATTCGCGCCCCCATTCATCTGTATTATGGGAATGAGGAGGCGATCATTCAAATCTTCCGCACCATCCGACCTCAAGACTGGGTGTTCTGCTCATGGCGGTCTCATTATCAGTGTTTGCTGAAGGGCGTACCAAAGGATCGCGTTCGAGATGAGATCCTGGCCGGACGGTCGATCTCTCTGTGCTTCCCTGAGCAGCGTGTCTTCTCTTCTGCGATTGTCGGCGGGGTCTTACCGATTGCCGTCGGGGCAGCCATGTCGATCCAGCAGCGTGAAGAGGATGCGAAGGTCTACTGTTTCATGGGGGATATGACGGCTGAGACGGGTATTGCGCATGAATCGATCAAGTACAGCCGAAACCACCGCTTACCGATCCATTTTATCGTCGAGGACAACGCAAAATCGGTCTGTACCGACACCAGAGAGACGTGGAATCAACCTCGCCTGAGCTATGAAGAAGTCAATGATGAGTACATCAGCTACTACCGCTACGAAACGAAGTATCCGCATGCCGGTGCCGGCATGCGGGTTCAGTTTTAGGGTGAAGCATGAAATATTTTGATGAGCTGAAGCGGTCGATGAATTTCTTGGCCCAAGATCCGCGGACGGTTTTTCTCGGCCAGGCGGTGGCTGTTCCGGGAACCGCGATGAGCAACACGCTCAAGGAGGTGCCTTCCCATCGCTTGATCGAGCTGCCGGTCGCCGAGGAAATGCAAATGGGGATGACGACCGGCCTGGCGCTCACCGGACTCATACCCGTCAGTGTGTTCCCGAGGTGGAATTTTCTGATCTTGGCGATCAATCAGTTAGTCAATCACTTGGACAAGATTCATCTGATGTCCAATGGCGGGTACAAGACGAAGGCCATTATCAGGACGGGAATCGGATCGCAGCGTCCGCTCCATCCGCAGCATCAGCATGTGGGAGACTTTACGGAGGCGATCCGCATGATGTGCAGCACGGTAGAAATCATTCGTTTGGAAGAACCCAAAGATGTTTTCCCGGCCTATGAGTGGGCGCTGCTGCGTGAGGACGGACACAGCACCATCATTGTTGAGTATGGAGACTATTACAACGAGAAATAGCAGGGGAGTAAACAAGTCCGCCGGCGTCGTTCTTGCCTCGCTCAAGGTCTCAACGTACCAACCGCGTACGCCTCGCTTGCTGCGGCCTCACCGGACGGTCTTTTTGACCACCCTGAACGCATTTCTGATCAGTATTTGAAATCTCAGCAGGACGGCTTTCTCGAGCGGTCAAAATCGGACCGATAGCTCCCATGGAACGTGAATAGGTCGTTATGAACTATCCTCTTATGCGCAACAATATTCTCCGGGAAGATTTGGATGCGGTGATTGAGCATCTCAAACAGGACGATCCGATCTTGACGCACGGTCAGAATGTGCGGGATTTTGAGGCCGAATGGTCTGCCTGGTTAGGTGTGAAGCATAGTGTCTTCGTCAATTCCGGAGCATCCGCGAATCTCTTGACGATGGCGATTCTGAAAATCCGCTACCCCGAGGGCGGCGAAGTAATCGTTCCACCGTTGGCCTGGGTCTCCGATATCGCGTCGGTGCTGCAGAATGGATTCACTCCCGTCTTCGTCGACATCGATCCCAGGACGTTGGGGATGAATCCAGATAGCATTTGTGCCGCCATTACGGAGAGGACCCGTGCGGTATTTTTAACCCATGTGCAGGGATTTGATGCATTGGAAGATAGGTTGCTGACTGAGTTGCAGCAGCGAAGCGTTCCGCTGATCGAAGACGTCTGTGAGTCTCATGGGGCTACGCATCAAGGACGGAAATTGGGAAGTTTCGGCTGGATATCGAATTTCTCCTTTTACTACGCGCACCATATGAGCACGATCGAGGGAGGGATGATTTGCACGAACGACTCGGAGGTGTATCAGCAGGTACGCATGTTGCGCTCGCATGGGATGGTTCGAGAGGCTAGCGATCCGGCGGTGCTTGCGGCCTACCGCTCAGCGAATCCGGAATTGAATCCGGATTTTATCTTTGCGTTTCCCGCCTATAACACACGCAACACGGAAATCGGCGGCATCCTAGGCCGAAGCCAGCTCAAGCGTCTGGATCGCAACGTGAGGCGACGGACGGACAACCTACTGCGGTTTATGAAACAGCTTGATTCACGCAAGTACCGCACTGATTTCAAGATAGAAGGGTCCAGTAATTATGCGTTCAATCTTATCTTGAAGCGTCCGGACAACGTCT
>NZ_JBUBKD010000043.1:76355-87909 GCF_054902215.1 Nitrospira sp. CMX1
GAAGGGTCCAGTAATTATGCGTTCAATCTTATCTTGAAGCGTCCGGACAACGTCTTGGTGGAGCGCGTGATGAAGGTGATGCGTGAGGCAGGGATCGAGTTCCGACGAGGAAGTGCGGGGGGTGGTAATCAGATTCGCCAGCCGTATCTGAAAGGCGTCGTTCCCCAGGACCACCATCTGCGTTTCCCCGAAACCGAACATATCCACTTTTACGGTTTCTACATCGGCAACTATCCGGATCTGCGTGATGAAGAGATCGATGAGCTGTGCAAGGTTTTGAATTCCGCATGAGAGTGCCATGCCTTCGGCTGTGATTCTGGCCGGCGGGTTGGGGACCAGGCTGAGGAGCGTCGTGTCCGACCTTCCGAAGCCCATGGCTCCCATCGGTGGGCGTCCCTTTCTTGAATATCAGCTCGATTATTGGATCAGCCAGGGTATCGGCCGGTTTGTGTTGTCCGTGGGGTACCGGTATGAAGCGATCACCGGTCATTTCGGGTCGCAATATAAAGGTATTCCGCTCGAATATGCTGTTGAGGAGCGACCGTTAGGAACCGGTGGCGGGCTGTTACTCGCCGTAGAGAAACTCGACCAGGGTCAGCCGTTCTTGCTCTTGAATGGAGATACGTATTTCGAGGCCGACTGGACTGTATTGGACGCCTTTGCCGTGGAGCACGATGCAGACTGGTGTTTTTCATTGTTCAGGACGAGTGAGAAGGGGCGGTACATGGGCATCGAGATGTCCGCTCAAGGACGGATCACATCGTTGAAGTCCGGTGTTGAGCAAGGGCCTCGCCTTGCCAATGGGGGAGTCTATTGGGTGCATCCCCGTGCGTTGTCCGGGGCTTGGAGGCTGGGTGAAAAAATATCGTTGGAGGACGACCTGTTTCCTCACGCGCTCGCGGCCGGACGTCGGTTATTTGGAAGAGAGTTTCGTGGGACCTTTATCGATATTGGAGTCCCTGATGACTATCATCGGGCACCAAGCTTGTTGGCAGGTTAGCGCCGACATGATCGCTCAATCAACGGAGAGGGTACGACGATGAGCTATAACATTCTTGTGACCGGTGGCGCAGGCTATCTTGGCTCCACCCTAGTTCCCGATCTTCTTCAGCAAGGCCACAACGTCACGGTGCTGGATAACTTTATGTACAAGCAGTCCAGTCTGAATCATGTGTGCCATCATCCCAAGTTTTCAGTCGTAAAAGGCGATATCCGTATCGAAAGCGTGATGGCTTCGTTGATCAAAAAGGCCGATGTCGTGATTCCATTGGCGGCGCTGGTGGGAGCGCCGATGTGCAGCCAGGATCCGGTCGGCGCAACCACCGTCAACCATGATGCCATTGTGCTGATGCTGAAGCTTTTATCGAAGCATCAAATGGTCCTCATGCCTACCACCAACAGCGCCTACGGTACCGGCGATAAGGATAATTTTTGCACGGAAGAATCCCCGTTGAATCCCATTTCCCTCTATGCCAAGGAAAAGGTCGGCATTGAAAAGGAGCTGATGCAACGGGAAAGTGCCATTAGTTTTCGTCTGGCAACGGTATTTGGGATGTCGCCGCGCATGCGGATCGATTTATTGGTGAACGATTTTACCTATCGGGCCGTGTACGATCGCTTCGTGGTGTTGTTCGAGAGTTCCTTCAAGCGAAATTATGTCCATGTGCGTGACATCTCGCGCGTCTTCCAACACGGCATCGAACAGTTCGATAAGATGAAAGGTCAGATTTACAACGTCGGTCTGTCTGATGCCAATGTGTCGAAAAGAGAGTTGTGCGAACATATTCAGAAACAGGTTCCGGACTTCGTATTCGTCGATGCTCCGGTCGGTAAGGATCCGGATCAACGTAACTATATTGTCTCCAATGCTAAAATCGAAGCGACCGGGTTCAAGCCGTTGTATTCACTTGACGCAGGGATCAGCGACTTGATCAAGGGATACACGATGATTAAGAACACGTGTTATGGGAATGTGTAGTTTCGTCAAATAACGTCAGGCGTGAGAAGCAGAAAGTGATTTTCATGGTGCAATGTGTATGAGGTGTGCCGTTCTTCTTTGTGGATTGAGACACGATTGATGTGGGAATGAGAATGACCGAATCCTCATTTCGGCATGGGCTAGTGCTCGGAGCAAGAGGAGGACTATTGCATGCAATAATGGAGTTCGGGAAAACCATCATGGCATCCCGAAGGGTTATGCTCAGTCTGGCTGTTCGTGGGTTTCAAAGCCGCTACATCGGCACTGGTGGCGGAATCATTTGGAGCATCGTTCATCCGCTCGCCACGGTGTTTGTTTTCTGGGTTGTTTTTTCACTTGGCTTCAAATCGGAAGGCCCCAAGGGCGTCCCGTTCGTTCTCTATTTCATGACCGCATTTCTCCCGTGGCATTTCGTCAACGAAGTGTTGAACGCTTCAGCGAGTACCGTTCTCGCCAACCGTCATTTGGCGACGAAGATGGTGTTTCCGACTGAAACCTTACCGATAGTTGAAATTATGACCGCCACCGTGGGGCATCTTGTTTTATTGGCTTTCACGATGCTGTTACTGTTCATGCACGGCATCATTCCTGGGTTGGGCGGGTTACAGATTATCTATGCGTATATGTGCGCCGTCGTTCTTTCCTTGGGATTGGGCTGGGTAGTCGCGGCGACGAATGTCTTTCATCGCGACATCAATCAATCTCTGCCTACCGTTCTCAACTTTTGGTTCTGGATGACTCCAATCGTATGGAGCATTGACATGGTTCCGGTGAAATGGCAACCATTCTTGATGCTTAATCCCATGTTTCATATTGTTGAGAGTTATCGGAGCGCACTTCTCTATTCCCATCCTGTCTGGTTAGATATGTCTCAACTGTTAGTGTTCTGGACTATCGCCTTGCTCATAGGTATCAGCGGGGCATACGTTTTTCTGCGACTCAAGCCGGAGTTTGCCGACGTTCTATGATCGAACAGCGCAACCGCCCGGCCATTACTGTCAGAAACGTCTCTAAAAAACATCGGCTATTTGAAAACGCACGCGATCGGTTAAAGGAGGCATTGCACCCGTTCTCAAAGCGGTATCACCGGGAATTCTGGGCACTTCAAGGTATAAGCTTTGAGGTACCTCATGGGCAGACAGTCGGTATTTTAGGACGAAATGGATCTGGAAAATCGACACTCCTACAAATACTGGCAAGCGTGATGCAGCCAACGAGCGGTGACGTGATGGTCAGCGGGCGAGTCTCGGCCCTTCTTGAGCTTGGCGCAGGGTTTAATCCGGAATTCACAGGGCGGGAAAACTCCGTTTTTCAGGCTGAGGTGGTAGGGCTTGGCCGCGAGGAGATCGATAGAAAACTGTCGGAGATAGAGAACTTCGCGGATATTGGATCATTCTTTGATCAACCCACAAAGGTCTATTCCTCCGGGATGTTTGTTCGAGTGGCGTTTGCTGCGGCAATCAATGTTGATCCTGATATTTTAATCATTGATGAAGCGCTTGCCGTCGGTGACGCCAAGTTTCAGAACAAATGTTTTCAAAAGCTTCGTGAGTTCAGAGAGCAAGGGAAAACTATTTTGCTGGTGACACACGCGATGGAAACCGTGACCCGGCTGTGTGATCAAGCGATTTTACTGGAGCATGGGCGGATCGTGAAGATGGGATCGCCTAACGATGTCACCAACACCTACTTCGACCTTTTATTCGGAAATGGTGGACAGCCAAAGTTACTTAAAGCTACCGGCAATTACAACATGGTGAGTTATTTGGGAACTTACTATGCCGTGCCGCAGGCGCTTGGTGAAATAGATTTTCATGCTGTCGACTTGGCCAACTTGGGCGGTGTGATAGTCGGGAAAACCATTGAGGAAGTCGAAGCGCACATCAGAAAAGACACAACCGCAGTTCCCGCTGTCACTGGTATGATGCACGATCAGAAAAGCGGTTTAGAAGTGTTTTTTGGTGAGGTGCTCACCTTTGACAATTGTTCAAATAGAAGAAGTTATAACAAAAACGAGAGTCGGACGGGCGATGGACGTGCCGAGATTGTAGATTACATGTGCGTTCGAGATGACGATGCCGACGTGCTTGAAGTAAAGACTTGGGATACGTTGAAAATATATATGAAGATTCTGTTTCATCAGCCTATTCAATTGCCGGTTTATGGCATGTCTATAAAATCGGTAGACGGAGTCAAAGTTTATGGAACGAATACGTGGTTAGACAAAGTTAGTGTGCCCCCGGCCTCGAAGAGTGAGATCGTCATTTTTTGCTATGAGATCAAAGTGAGCCTTGCCGGGGGTGATGTTTTTGTATCATTGGCCGTCTCGGAAAGAATGAATAACCAATACGTGTTGGCGGATCACAGAACCGATCTTTTGCATATCAGAGTTCAGACGGCCAAAGAGGGGATGAACGGCCTGGTTGAGATGGAAACCAAGAGCGAAATATTTTCGCAGACTGCGCTGACGAAACGGTGGACTCCTGCATGATCATTCTAGGATTGCATTTTGGTCATGACGCGGGCGTGGCCGTACTCAGAGACGGCCAAGTGGTGTCCTGCGTGATTCGCGAAAGACAGACGCGAGTCAAGCATGCCATGACATTGGATCTCGGCACGATCAGGAAGGCGCTTCATGATGCAGATGTGGCGATCCATGATGTCAATTTCTGTGCCGTTACGTCCACCCAAGGTGTCGAGCTCATTGTTGATAAACCAAAAGAAATTGCGATTTATCTAGGAAGTAATGGACATCCCAGCACTGTCCCTTGCACCATGAATAGGGATCAAGTTCCTGCGATGAGCAGGCGGGTGCTGCCTAATCTTTTTGCCGAACAGCATTTAAATAGCTCAGCAAGGTATACGAATGGCCTGTATTCGAAATATTTCCCCGAATACAGGAGTTTTGAAGGAAAAAGCAATGAGTTGTCCGGTTGGATTGATGAGTATACGTATGATGTTCTGTGGCGGCCTTCAAAGACATTGAAGGGTTTGTCAGCGACGCGATTGTCGGCTGATGTAAAAAACGAATCGTTGAGATTTGGATTTCATTACCCTGTGTCTCTTTCATTCGAAGATTGTCTTGTGCCCGCGTTTTTCATAAACCATCATATGTGCCATGCGTCTTCAAGTTATTATCAGTCGGGGTTTCGTGTCGCAGCTATCTTTTCTCAAGACGGTGGGAGCGGTTTGGGGTATGACAGCGGAATGTTTTATTATGGCGAAGAAAACCGACTGTATCCAATCGCGCCACACCATTCCATTTTAGGTGTTTTGTACGATCTGGTTGCATTCCATATGAATCTTGGAGAGTCATCGGCTGGAAAGTTGATGGGGCTTTCAGCGTATGGGAGGCCGGTATTCTACGACAGAAAGTTTGTAGGTAATAAGAACGACTTAGTAAGCCTGACCAAAGAGACGGAACCGGCCCATATCATCGAGCAGTGGCTCTATCACTGCCTGTCACTTGCGAAAGATTTGGGATACGATTTGGAGCCGTTCGGGGATGTTGGCAGGATGACGGCTCCGGTAAATGCTGATATTGCCGCAAGTACGCAAAAACTGTTTGAGGAAAATGTGCTGGCGCTAACCGAAGTCTTGCACAACTATTTGCGGCAAGAGGGGATTGTCGTCGACAATTTATGCCTTTCAGGTGGATCGGCTCTTAATTGTCCGGCGAATAGTCGTGTCGTTCGTGAAGCACGTTTCAAGAATGTGTTCGTTGAGCCGGGATGTGACGATAGTGGATTGGCGATCGGCGCCGTACTGAACTGTTATTACAATCTGTTGGATCAACCCTTGCTGCGAAAGGCCAAAGGCAGCTTCAGCTCTCCATCCCTGGGTCCGCGTGTCGCGGAAGCTGAAATTCTGTCAGCGATCGAGAGCTTCAAGGAACAAATCATTTTTGAGAAAACAGATGATTGGGCACGTGATGCGGCATATGAGCTCGAAAGCAATCGTGTCATAGGTTGGTTCTATGGGCGAAGTGAAGTCGGGCCACGTGCATTAGGCCATCGCTCAATTCTTGCCGATGCTCGCGATCTCAGGAACTGGGAACGGGTCAACAAGATCAAGCGCCGGGAACTCTGGCGACCATTCGCCCCGGCGGTTTTGGAGTCTGAATCCGAGCAGTGGTTTTCGGGTATCCAATTGCCATCGCCGTATATGCTGTTTAACGCCACGGTAAAGTCCAAGGATATACCTGCGGTGACGCATGTGGACGGCTCTGCGAGGGTACAAACGGTCAATGAAAGCGACGGAGCTTTCTACGATGTGCTCGTCGAGTTTTTCAGACTCACGAAGGTGCCGATTCTGTTGAATACGTCGTTCAATGGTCCGGGAGAGCCTATCGTTGAGACTCCATTCGATGCAGTTAAGTTCTTTATTGAGTCGGAGTTGGATGTTTTATACTTGGATTCATATAAACTGAAACGTATACCTACGACTAAGACATGTCGTCATCTCCTCGAACCCTCTAGAGCGACGGCAGTCAATGTGCAAACATTTATGGCCGAAATCGAAGAAGCCCAATGCCACCGCCGGGCTATCCCTTTCTTAGTAGAAGCCAATTACAGCGGATTCAATATCGTTCTCCATAAAGAACGATTCTGGGGGGTGCGGCGTGGTATTTCCCCGGAGAATCACGTGATGGAATTGGAGGAGTTGCAGGCGAGTCATGGCTATGAGAGCGTCATTGTGTGCGATTCGGTTGATGCCGTATGTGCGGCTATTGACCGCCTACAAAAGGTCGATCAGATTGAGGTGGTGCCGATAGAATTTTTCAAGCGCGTCGATGAACTAAGCTCACCGTTACTTGTTGAGTCGAGGCATGGGTTTAATCTTGTACGTTATAGAGAGAAGATCTGGGTGGTGGATCAATCAGCAGGGAGTGTAGATTTTCTTGATCCAGAACAGCTACAGCGCCTGACTGCTGCGGGTCAGCTTCTTAAGACACAAACCGTGGGAGAAGCTCAGGCGGCGATAGATCGAGTTCGTGCTCCCTATCTCGTCGAGTCCAAGGGAGGCTTCAATATCATAAGCTACAAAGGAAAGGGATGGGTTGTAGACCAGTCGGCAGGGGAAGTGGACTTTTACGATCGAGAACAACTACGAGATCTAGCGGCTACCGGGCGGCTTTTAGAGATGGAAAGTGTGGAAGAAGCAAGAACAGTGATAGATCGAGTGTCTAAGGAAGACGTCAGTTCGCCTCATATCGTCGAATCCCAGAGTGGGTTTAATATCATAAGCCATAAAGGAAAGGCCTGGGTCGTCGACCAATCGGTCGGTGTTGTGGAATTTCATGATCAGGAGCAGCTCCAGCGTCTCATGGCCGATGGCTTCATTACTAAAGTTGAAACCCTCAGTGAAGCAAGAGCTATCCTGGATGAAAACACTAAGAAATGTAGGGCTGGTGTAGTAAACGACTAAGCATCATCTGCTTCTTGGATGCATATTCCCCAAAAGTAAGCGTGAATTTTTAAGGGTTGGAAGTTTTTCAACCGTGGACGAGGTATTTTGCTCGTTCTGCATCGATTCAGAAGTTGTTATAGACCCCGCTCACATTGAGTTTGAATCGTTGGATACAGGAGAAAGGACCGATCATTAAATGGATTTACGAAAATTTGGTATTACTCAGAATCAAGTTCAGGCGGCCAGAGAATGTCTGAACTATCAGCCATTCATTCTCAGTGATGAGATCATTACCGGAGTGGCCTACTCTTGGCTGCATCATCAAGATGGAGGGCGGCGAGCGTATGGGCTTCATGAGTTTGTGTTTGACCGCTCGGTCGAAGCAGAGGATGTGTGGCGTAAAGCCTATGACGCAAATAGGCGGCTTGCTACTATGTATGATTGCTTCCTTGATCGTATCGCGGAGAGGTTTCCAGGGTGCAGTCTTGCCGATATGGCATGCAATAACGGATATTTTGTTGTTGGTGCTGCCCTGCGCGGCTTACGAACGTGTACGGGGTTTGATCGTGCTGATTACAGTTCTTCTGTCTCATTTCTATGCTCACTCACCGGTGTGGACGTAGAGTTTAGGCATAGATCATACGATTCATGGAACCACACAGTTCAGGATTTTGCTCCTCATGATATTGTTGTGGCTTCGCAAATCATGCAGCATATTAGCGACCCATTATATTTTCTCTCATTTGTGGCAAGTCGAGCTAAAAAGGCTCTATTGCTTTTTACTGGAATGGGCGACACCGATGAGCTTTTAATGTATTACCAACAGCCTAACCGATTTTATAAGGATGCAAAATTCCCGGTATGTTTTGATAACGACGTTGGACTTTCCAGAGGACTATTGTTTAAAAGTTTAGATATGCTGGGATTCGATGAAATAACGGAGATTCCCTGGGAGGAATCCTGGTTGAATAAGTCGTGGTATGGATCTCAGAAAGTGTTACTGTGCGTGCGAAGTCAGCGCTCCTACTTTCATCATCATAAGAATGTCTAGCGCGTGTCATAAGCTTATATAAACGCTGATAATAAGGCGCTCATGCTTCGCCAGGCGGTTTTGTCTGTCTTCTTAAGTGATGTATGGGCTTTATGTCTTAGGTGTGAGTTGGTGAACGTTTTTGTGGTGAATCTGGTATGAGTGATCAGAAGAAGCTTTCAATCGCAGCGCCATGGAGTCTCAGTCATTACATCGCCTTGAATGGATTCCATCCCATCTATCGAGCGCTGTTCGATCATGCTCCCGCAAATATGCCGATTTTCACTTGGGATAATGTCAAGTTGTATCGCCGGTTTTCCTCTGATCCTAAAATACGGGAGGTAGTGCTGTCTGAAGCGAAGGCGGAGAGTGAGCTTTTAGATCGATGGTCGAGCGCATCTGTCGCTGAAATTTATCACGAATACTTGTGGCCGCCGAATCGTGTGCTGACGAATGAGTTAATGGGAGAGATCGAGTTCCACCACACGGCGCCGTTTCCTTCGCTTAAACGGCCCTTTGTCCTTCACTGCGAAATGTTCGCGCCCGTTTGGTTTCCATTTTCTCAGCAAGGCAGCGGTCGACTGGAGCGTGTCAATGAGATTCGGGAGCACTATCGAAGTATCTTTTCCAGTCCACTTTGTTTAGGAGTTTTTTCTCACGTTCCTGAAACGCTTCACGATCTAAGTCAATTTTTTTCTGACAGGAGCATCGACCAGAAGCTATTTCTCTCCCGAATCGGCTTGAGCGCAAAAGCCATTTCTGATCCAACCCTTCCTAAACAGTCCTCGCTGCACTGTCCCAGATTCTTGTTTGTGAATTCGGCGAACCAAAATCCGTCCAATTTTTTTCGACGAGGCGGGCATATCGTGTTACGGTTTTGGAAAGAGTATCTGGCTGAGGGGCGAAGCGGGCTTCTCATGCTGCGCTGTGCAAAGCCGAATGATGAAGATTTAGCTGAGTATGGTGTGGATGTTTCCTTTATCCGGTCTCAAACGGGTCGCAGTATCATTTGGGGGCAGGATTATCTGGCGAATCACGAAATAAATGCCTTGATGGCAAGCGCACATTTCTTTTTATTGCCCAGCGCATCCCTGCACTCGGTTTCCATTATGCAGGCTATGATGCTGGGTGCTATTCCTGTGGTTACTGATACTGTGGGAACGTCAGTGTATGTGACGGATACTGTGAACGGCATTGTTCTGCATGGTATGCGTGAGGCTATTTGGGATAAGGACGCGGTAACCGGTATTCTGGTGGATCGATATGGTAAAACGCCTATCCTCGACGATGATCTCGTCTCTCAACTGACTTGTCGCATGGGTAGCTTGTTGGATCGACCAGAGAGCTACAGCGACATGCGACATCGCATGATGAGCTTTGCGCACAAGCAGTTTTCTGGGCAGGCATTTAGCGATCAATTCTGGGGTGCAGTTTCATCCCTCTATGAGAGATTCTGCGAATCTAGCAGGGTGAACACCATAGGGCCGTGTCTGGAGAGACGGTCGCTTCTTGATTGTATGGTGCAGAGCAATGAATGGTCTCGAGTGTTCGAAAGCCCAACGCAACCTATGCAAAGGGTCAATACCGGATATAGCATGGTATGGGAGATGGGTGGAGCATTCATTCAAGCTTACGGCAACCCAAGTTTTAGACTGAGCGATTGGTCCGTGTTCGCAAAATATTACAGTACAGCTGCACCTCCCATCACCTTTGCGTACACGCTGGAAGAGTTGGGAGGACGCTATCTCAGCTTTAGCGGACATCCTGGTGAAGCTGTGATCAATGAGTCAATTGATGCGATTTCGAGAATACTTAAACCCTATCCGGTGTTACATCGACATGCCGGTCGTTTCTGGAGAGGAGTCCGTCGTGTTCACGCATACGTCTCGTCGAAATTTCTGAAGCCGAAAGTGGAAAACCCTGATAGGGCAGATCACTTCAATGTCGAACTTATCCGACACGGCGTAGCAGGCTACAATATTGTTCGCCACTTTGACCGGTATTACGCGATTCTCCAGAAAGAGGGCGCATTCAGTCCGACAAAGGCCGAGGCGGGGGGCTATTCATCGTGCTTGTCTGGATACTCGCTTGAGGAGGTAGAGCGCGCTATTGGAGCTGCCCAGGATTTCGAAGCGAGGCAGGCCGATTCCTACCAACGATCCCCGACAGGAACACTCAGTCGTGATTAAACCGGCCGTGGGCGTGGCACCCGTCCATCTGTGGATCTACAACCATCCCTTCTGTACGATCAGTGACCAAATAAGTTTCTTTGTCATGGCCTTGCAGCAGAAGGGCTATTCCGTTTCCGTTGGCCGAGAGCCTCGTCATGCGTCTCTCAATGTAATCATCGAGGGCTTCTCGTTGCGGAACAATAGAGACGTACTTATGGAGTTTTGTCAGTCATCGCGAAAGCGGGTTGCGGTGATTATGACCGAACATATGGATTTCGAACGTGGTCAGATGCTTTTTCACGGAGCTCCGCTTGGGACAGAAAACGACTACATGCATTCCGGAACAATCTTGGCACGGACCAGGAACCTTTTGGAGTGCTTGCCCTATCTTCGATGCTTCTTTGTTTTAGGGGATTTGCCGGAGCTACGGAATATCTCGACCATGTTGCCAGGCCTAGATGTACGTACGATCCCATTCCCCACAATCGACGGTGATCTATGCAGAGAGAATACGTCGTCTTCGGATGCCGTTCACGATCTCGTGTTTACGGGGGCCATGACGGACTATCGTACAAAGTGGCTCGGATTGTTGGAGGCAAGTGGTCTGTCAGT
This sequence comes from Nitrospira sp. CMX1, assembly GCF_054902215.1. Classification (NCBI taxonomy): domain Bacteria; kingdom Pseudomonadati; phylum Nitrospirota; class Nitrospiria; order Nitrospirales; family Nitrospiraceae; genus Nitrospira; species Nitrospira sp. CMX1. Next base: position 87,556 of record NZ_JBUBKD010000043.1, read on the forward strand.
TATATGTCCGAAGAAATTTATCTCGAAAAATCGCCGCAATGCGATAAATCGATCGGGAAAAGTCATCGTGAACATTCCTCAACGGCAGGGTTGGAACTGGTTGTCTCTAATGCGTATTGTGGCTGGGCTTCAAACCGGCCGAGCCACTATTTCGCTAGGTACGCACGATAGTTCTCAAATATCATCCTGTTGTACTCAGCTGGATATTCGAGAACACGATTGGGTGGGTAAGGTCAAGGAGTGTGTCGGTGACTGGAAGTCGCTACATATTCGAGATTTAATGAGCTATTCAATTATGGCCAAAAAGTTTGAGGAGGCACGACCATTTCCTCATGATGTCTTTGAATACTGGAG
>NZ_JBUBKD010000044.1:0-24435 GCF_054902215.1 Nitrospira sp. CMX1
CCCAGATTCACGGTAAGCGCTTCGAGATGTACAACGACACCGTCTTGGGCTTCAATAAGTCCGGGAAGGAAGTGGCCCGAATTCAGGTGGAAGAGCCGATCTACATTCGGCCTGCCGAACGGGTGTCCTGGTTGTAAGTCTCAATTTGCTCCTTGTTCGAGAGAGGCGGAGTTCTTTGGGGACTCCGCCTCTGTTTCGCTCAGCTCAGACCAACAGAGAGTTTTTATCATGCAGCGCCCGTTGAAATGGTGGATTGGCCAAGTGACGTGCTGCAGAGGGGTCGGCAACTTGAGGAAACAGGCTCCCAACGTGATTGTCAAAAAATGAGGAGTAGTTCACACTCATTCGAAGTGAGATTTGAAGAATCTAAAAATGCTCACCAATGTGTTTCTTTTTTACCGGTGACCTCGTCAGCAGCATTGTGATGCTTGGCTCAGTGCGAACCCTCTCATTGCCGCGTAATTAGGATTCTCGTAATTGGCTCGGCTCTTCCTGGTAAATTCTATACTGCCTCGCAAGTAGTTGCTCTTTCTTCCATGACGGGTTCAGCTGTAAGCTTTGTCGCGTATGATCGTGGAATGGACCCACTGGAGGTAAATGAATGAGGCGACATCGCATTTTGCTCGCAGACCTTCAATCACAGGTCTTCTGTCTTCTCCGGAGCTTTCCCTTGGGTGACTACGATGTGGTGGGGCAGTCCACGACTGGCCCAATCTGTTTAATGCGGCCCTGTTGTTAATACCAGACATCGTGCTCGTGAACATCGATATGATCAGGCTTCACGAGGCCAAAATCATGCGTGAACTGCGAAGAGCTGTTCCTAATTGTCGCGTGATCCTCAAGAGTTCTCAAAACAAGCCAGCACGCATGGTGGAGGCCTATGTAGCCGGTGCTTCAGTCTTCCTCTCTAAAGGAGATTCCCTCTCATTCCTTTCGGCCATTGAGGCCGTGACCGATCACTTGTGAAACAGGAAAGGAATGCGGCACTCTCAACGCGACAGTGATTTCATATTATTCGTGCTGCCAGACGACAATACGAATTTGGCAGTGATGGCCGCACAAACAAGTGAACATGGGTCTCTCGTCTCAAGCCTTGTAGCTTGGAGGATGACTCACCATGGTTTGTGAGACGTACGATTTTGATTTGCTCAGCATTGGGAGCGGGCCGCCATCCAAGCGGCAAAACTCGGCAAACGCGTCGCCGTCATTGAACGAAGGCGAATTCTGGACGGCGTCTGCGTAGAGACCGGCACGATCCCCAGTAAGACGTTTCGCGAAGCCGTGCTGTCGTGCAATTCAGTAACAAGTCATTTCGAGCAGCATGTGGGCGACCGTTACCGGAGTCGTGCAACGGCAGCACAACTCTGTACTCGAGTCGAAAATGTCATGCGACGGGAGGTGGAAGTCGTTACATCCCCTACGAAAGGCATAGCACGCTATCGCGAGATCGCCCGTGGACAGATCCTTGACGATGACAGCGGGCTGGTGAAATTGCTGTTTCACCGTGAGAATCGACGGTTACTTGGGGTGTATGCCATCGGAACTGGAGCCACGGAATTAATCCATATTGCTCAGGCGGTACTCGACCTCGGTGGTGGATTGGACTATTTCTTGCGCACGGTCTCCAACTATCCGACGTTGGCCAAATGCTACAAGGTTGCGGCATTGGATGCACACAACAAACTCGCCATGGCGGCATCCTATCTGCCCAAGGATGTCCCATGAAGGTACAGAAATGCGTTCCATTGTGCTGTGTCTCGTGCTCGGGATGCTCACCGCCTGTATGAAGACAGATCACTAGACCTCTTGCATAACCATGCTTTCAGGCTTCCCACGCCTGTTGGAATCTGTTTCCAGGCTCTCCACTGGACAGAGGAGGCACAGTCATGGAAATACAGGGGGTTGAAGGCCTGCCGGATGCGACGTTTCGGCGGCTGACGGAGGTTCGGAAGCAAGCAGTTCTTGAGATGATGTCTGCTCTGCACACCACTGAGGCTCGTCGCAAAGCGCGGGGTGGGAAGCCGAATCCTTTGGCCATCGCAACGCGACTTGTGATGACGCCGGAGGACTGGCGGGAATACCGGACGTATCTCCACATTGGGCACAGCTACGGAGTCCGTGAGAGTACGGCCTCTCGCAACATCCGTTGGTGCGAGGACACGCTCATCAAGCGTGGGGCGTTCACGCTTGCCTGGCAGGAAAGCCCTCGTCACCAGCGACCGAACGTATGAGATCGTCCTCATCGACGCGACGGAAACGCCCGTGGAACGACCCCAAAAAACAGCGTCGCCACTACTCGGGCAAGAAAAAACGCCATACGCTGAAGACCCAGCTCGTCGTCGACAAAGCAATGGGCACGATCATTTGCCTAGCGCATGCCGCCGGCCGGCGGCAGGACTTCCGCTTGCTCAAGGAATTCGGCGTGAGGCTCCATCCCGCCACCCATGCCGTCACGGATACCGGCTACCTGGGCCTACAGAAACTGCATGGCAACAGTACAATGCCGAAACAGCGCAGCAAAAAGAATCCTCTGACTGCGGACGACAAGCGACACAACCGTGCCATCTCCAGAGACCGCATCCTCGCAGAGCACGTCATTGGCGCTGTGAAACGCTTCAAGATCGTTTCCAACCGATATCGAAACCGCAGAACGCGCGTTGGCCTACGCTTTACGCTCATTGCTGCAGCGTACAACCAGGACTTGTCACCATGAAGTTATGCAAGAGGTCTAATAACCGCAGACTAGATGAACGATGATGTGCACGGTATTTCGGCAGCCTCGTAACTTTTCGAAAAAGACCTGAGATTTTCACTAGTGACACTTTCGCCAAAAGGTCGTTATGCTGGAATAGCTGCTGATGCATGAGCTCAGCGCATGGGAGGCCTTGATCAAGGTCGCGTTTGATGAGACTAACAGGTTATCGGGAAAGACATCCAGCGGCGTTCTCGCAACGATTAGAGGCACAACATTCGGCCCAGAGTACGCTCCACCTTTTCGCTGGCGGCGGCCTTGCTGGACGGTATTGGGTCGCATCCTGCACGGCTAGTCAGTGTCGTTTTGCCCTCGATATCCATGACGGCAGCATGGGTCAACATGAATTGTTCCGCAATCGGCTAAGAAGCACAAACTATAGGGTGCTCAATATAAAGAGATACGAATTCCTCCTTCTTGATGGAGAATTATGCGGCAGACCATGAATACAACCTGAGTGGTAGCTTTATGTCTCACATCAATGTCCCCTTGTTGCCTCTCATCATCATGCTTGGCGTCGGCCTGTTCAGTTTTGATCTCTATCTCCCGCGTGGGCTAGGTAATGGAGTGCTCTACGGGGGACTGGTTATCCTCTCCTTTCTGCTCCCGTATCGAAAAGCCCCACTCATCACTGCGGCAATCTGTTCCATACTCGACTTGGGTGGCATCATGCTGGGCTCACCCATTCAACCCGTCCCGCTTTGGATACTTGTACTCAATCGACTGTTCAGCCTAACAGCTATCTGGTTGCCGTTGTTATTCTTCCTGCATCGCCGAAGAGCCGAGGAGGCACTCCAGTTGGCCCATGACGACCTCGAGGCGCGAGTGGACGCACGAACGCATCAATTAGCCACTCTCAATCAATCCCTGATAACCGAGATCGCCGAACGCAAAGAGACGGAACGGTCGTTGCGCGCGAGCGAAGCCATGTTGCAAGCCAGAGAACGACAACTTCAGCAGAACCAGGAGGATTTGCGAGCACTGGCAGGGCAACTCTTGACGGCGCAGGAGGAAGATCGTCGGAGAATCTCCCGTGACTTACACGACGACGTCAATCAACGACTTGCGATGCTCACAATGGATCTGCGGCAGATAGAGAAAACTCCGTTTACCGATCCTGATCATCAACGGACAGAGATTTGCCGGGTTTCCGAACGCCTCACCGCTGTTTCTGACGATGTGCGTCGAATGGCCTATCGCTTTCATCCGTCCATCTTGGATGATTTGGGGCTGGTGAAAGCTGTGCGTCGCTTGGTCGACGACTTTTCAGCTCAGACAGGCATCAAGAGTACCTATGCGTACAATGATCCCGTCACGTCGCTGCCGGCCGAAGTCACTATCTGTATCTTTCGGGTCGTGCAAGAAAGTCTCAGCAACATCGCCCGGCATGCTCGGGCTTCACATGTCGAAGTAGAGCTGAGCTGCGAGGAAGAGAAAGTCGACGTTTGCATTCATGATGACGGCATGGGGTTTGATGTCAAGCAGTCGAGCATGCCCGGTGGACATCTGGGATTGTTGAGCATGAAGGAGCGTGCGCGCTTGGCGAAAGGTGCTTTAGAGGTGACGTCGACACCGGGACACGGTACCCGTATCCGAGTTGAGATTCCACTTGCTCAAGGAGGACGCCATGCCTAAGCCGCGCGTTCTGTTGGCTGACGATCATCGCCTCGTGCTGGAGGGGTTTCGTCGTATTCTCGAAGGGCAGTATGAGCTGGTCGGCGCCGTCGAAGACGGACGCGCGCTGTTGGACATCGCGAAGAAACTTCAGCCCGACATTGTGATTCTCGACCTGTCTATGCCGTTACTGAACGGGATTGATGCAACGACTCGACTGAGGAAGATTTGTCCGAGCACCAAAATCATCATCGTTACCATGCACGCGGACAAGGACTATGTCCGATCCGCCTTTGAAGCAGGAGCCTCGGCCTATGTGCTCAAACGTTCGGCAGTGGATGAATTGGAGCAAGCGATTCAGGCGGTGCTTGCGGGACGTGCATATATTACGTCGCTGATTACCAAAGACATGATCGATGCGTTTCTTTGTAAAGGATCGGACACTCCGACTGAGGCACGCGTTCTCACCACGCGTCAGCGGGAAGTGTTGCAGTTGCTGGCCGAAGGACGGACGGCAAAGGAAATTGCGAATCTTTTAAATGTTTCATCACGAACGGTTGAGTTTCATAAGGGCCAGATTCTGCTGCAGCTCAATCTGCAGACTACTGCAGATTTGATCAAATACGCTTTGACCCACGGGATCGTGGACGCTTCCTAACAGTCCTGCAGAAAAACTCTTTTTCAGAAGCCCTCCCATGCGTTGAGATCACGGAGTGTTGTTTTTTGAGAGATGGCGGATGCGTTGTGACGGATCAGAGCGGTCGAGTGTGATCGGACTCATATATCCCCTCTGTCCAGTAGCTTTGAAATACGAATGAGGTTCAATCAGCGTGCCATCGACGGAGAAATGTTTGTCCGACACCTAGGAGGTGACGTCGGTATGATGCAACAGTGTTTTCATGAAGCAGGTGAACATATCGCCTTGCTGCAATCGCTCGCGATTCTTTGTAAACGTCGTCGCATCCCGCACCCGCATCGTCCGGCGTAAGCCCTACAAGCCGATGGCACAGCCGTGTGCCGTCAAGCTGCTCCATCAGTGATCGTTCACTCGAACACCGTAAGATACTTGCAGTCGCAGCGTGCTCAGCGACTGTGCCGGTGGAATCAATAGGTGTTCTGTCGGTGAATATAGGCTATGGAATTCCGTGTTTAGTCTGCTGAATACCTCCCGCACAAGCTTGCGCATAGTGCACAGCGGATGCGTTGCCGTGATCCGTTGCCCTGGTGATATATAGGAAAACAATTGTCTCTGCCCCTCACATCTTTCTCCCATGATCAACCTGTTGTGCTTCAGAGTAACAGAATTTCATGTTGCACACTGCTTTGGGCAGGTCGTTCAGCAAACTGCTCGTGGATCTTGCCCGACCGATCGATCTCGTAATAATTCCCTGCTCTCCTTCTGAATTTACGAGTTCCTCCCATCTGCTTCTTACGCTATTACAGTAAATAGTTGTTTGTGAATTTATTTTTGGGAATTCAATGTTCGTACGAAAGATACAAGAAAGTGAGAATCCCCAAGGCCTCGCACCGAGTAAATGGATTGGGTGCACTCATCGCGAGCACAGTTGGGCCGGAGATCGTCCCTGCGGTCGAAGGTCATCAGGCGTAGTGCGAACAGTAACAAGATTCCGCGGAGAAGGTGATGGCATTGTGAGGACTCCGCTGTCATCCCCCGAAGGGAGATAGGAGGTAGAACCTATGAACAAGATCGTTCTCATTGCACTCCGTAGGCCGTACACTTTCGTGGTCATGTGTATTCTCATTATCTTATTTGGAGGGCTGACGGTTGAGCATATGCCGACCGATGTCTTCCCGAATATCACGATTCCGGTCACCTCCATCGTCTGGATCTACTCCGGCATGCTGCCGCAGAAGGTAGAAGGGCGTATCACCTATCTGTTTGAACGGTTCATGACCTCGACCGTGGAAGGCATCAAGTACATCCGAAGTCAGTCTTACTTCGGGAGCAGCATCACCAACGTGTATCTGCAGGACAACGTAGATGTAGGGAGAGCCGAAGCCGATATCGTGGGCATTGCGCAGAACGTCGTCAAGGCGTTGCCGCCGGACATTTCCCCGCCCATGGTCATGCGTCTCGCGCCGTCCTCCATTCCGGTAGCCATGCTCCAAATCAGCTCCGATGATATGACGCCGGCGGAGCTCTATAACCTCACCTACATGCGCATTCGCCCCCTCTTGGTGACGGTCCCGGGAATTGTACTCCCTCATCCGTACGGGGGCCAGGATATGCAGGTCATGGTCAACCTCGATCCCCAGAAGATGCTCGCCCGCAACCTTACGCCGAGAGACATTCACGATATCCTCATGAAGCAGTACCTTGTACTGCCGTCTGGTGACGTCAAAATCAGCGCCACGGATTGGATCGTGCAGACGAATGCGTCACCCTTGAAGGTCAATGATTTTTCCGATATTCCCATCAAGCGGGAAGGTAATGCGTTCGTCTACCTGCGTGACGTGGCTTCGGTGCGTCTCATGGGACGAGTCCAACAGAACGCGGTGCTGGTAAAGGGCAAACAGACCGTCATTCTGGTCGCAATGAAGAGCACGGAAGCCTCGACCCTGGACGTGGTCAATGGGATCAAGAAGATGATCCCACGCGCCGAGGCAGTTTCTCCGGCTGGCGTGAAAATCAGACTTCTGAGCGACGCCTCGACATTCGTGAAGGATGCGATCTCCGACGTGCTCCATGAAATGCTGACGGCCGGCGCGTTGGTCGGCGTCATCGTGCTGCTGTTGCTCGGTTCCTGGCGGGCCACCGTCATCGTGTGGGTCTCGATCCCATTGTCCATTCTCACGGCGATCATCGGTCTGCATTGGCTCGAAGAAACAATCAATGTCATGACCTTGGGCGGTCTGGCTCTGGCCGTCGGGATTCTGGTCGACGATGCGACCGTGATGATCGAGAACATCGATCGCCATATCGAGATGGGGAAGCAGCTGGAACAGGCCATCATCGACGCCGCCAATGAGATCGTCGTCCCCACGCTCGTCGCGACCCTCTGCATCGCGATCGCGTGGTTCCCGCTCTTTGGGCTCACCGGGACTGCGGGCTATCTATTCAAGCCCATGGCGGAGGCGGTCATGATTGCAATGATCGCATCGTTCATCTTGTCGCGCACGTTGGTGCCGACCATGGCGAAATATATGTTGGATGCTCATTCTGAGAAAGGGTCACCACATGTCGCAACCACATGAGAGTCAGAACCACGGGCATGAACAAGCAGCGGGGAGTGCTTTTATCCGCTTTCAGCAAGGCTTCGAGCGCCGCTTCAGTCAGTTCCGAGACCGTTACGGCTCGCTGCTCGAAGGGGCGGTCGCTCATCGTCGTTCTTTCGTCGTCGTTGCACTCGCGCTCGCGATGGGCTCAATGGCCCTGTATTTATTCCTTGGACGCGACTATTTCCCGGAAATTAGATCGGATGTGATTCAGATGCATATGCGGGCACCCCTCGGCACACGCATCGAAGTGTCGGGGCGCATCGCCACCATGGTGTCCGAGGTGATCGAAAAAGATTTGTTGCCCGACAAAGTCGAAAACGTTGTGAGCAATTGCGGCCTCCCGGTTGGGCCGCACAATCTCGCGTTCATTCCAACTCCGACGATCGGCTCACAAGATTGTGATCTGACGATCCTTCTGAAGGATGAAAAGGCCCCCGTGTGGGACTACCGTCAGATTATCCGGAGGGGTTTGAAAGAACGTTTTCCGGGGACCGAATTCACGTTTCAGCCGTCTGATCTGACCGCTAAGATTCTCAACTTCGGCGCGCCCGCACCGATCGATGTGGAGGTCAACGGCCCTGATACCTACCCCAGCTACGAATTTGCCCGCAAGCTCATGGACAAGTTTCGAGAGATTCCCGGCACCGTGGACGTCGGCATCCAGCAGACGATGCGCACGCCGACCATGATGGTCGAAGGCAACCGCACATTCGGACTCGGGGTCAACAGAACCCTGTCTGATATGGCCGAGAACCTCCTCATGACGACCGCCGGCAGCCAACAGGTAGACCAGATCTATTGGCTCGATCCCTCGACCGGTATGTCCTACCTGATCAACGTTTATACGCCGCAGCCGTTTACCAATAGCATCAATAGCATCAAGACCGTCCCGGTCGAATCCTCTGGATCAAAGGAGGGGTCGCTGAACGACCGGGTGCAGCTGCTCGGCAACCTGGCGAACATTACCCCGGTCGGCACGCCCGGCGTGGTCACGCACGGCAATATCATGCCGCTGTTCGACATCTATGTCTCAACCGAAGGGCGCGACTTGGGAAGCGTACTGGCGGACGTCGAAAAGATCGTCGAGGACATGAAGGACGAAAAGCCTCGGTCGGCTGAGGTGGAGATTCGCGGCCAGGCTTCCTTGATGAACGACGCCTATTTCGAACTGATCTTCGGGTTGCTTGGCGCGATCGTGCTCGTCTATCTATTGATCGTCGTCAATTTTCAATCTTGGCTCGATCCCTTCATCATCATCACGGCTCTGCCGGGAGCACTAGCAGGTATAGCCTGGGCCCTGTTCTTGACCCATACGCGACTGTCGGAACCCGCGCTGACCGGTGCCATCATGTGCATGGGTACGGGGACCGCCAACTCGATCCTCGTCGTGTCCTATGCCCGAGACCGGCTCCGAGAGCACGGCGATGCGCTACGGGCGGCGATTGAAGCGGGACGGACTCGCTTCCGTCCTGTGCTCATGACGGCATCGGCAATGATCCTCGGGATGGTTCCCATGGCGACGGGCTATTCTCAAAACGCGCCGTTGGGCCGCGCCGTCATCGGCGGCCTGCTCGCGGCGACCATCTTCACCTTGTTTTTCGTGCCCTGCGTGTATGGCATCATCTATGAACGACGAGTCGCTCAAATAGAAAAGGAGCACGCCTAAAATGAGCAATTTGCGCAGAAAGAGTTTGGCGATCGTCCCAATTCTGCTGTGTTTGTCCTATTTCGGCTATCGATTCTATGACGGTAATCTGGAAGCCAAGACATTGCGCAACGAAACGCTTAAAGACGCCGTTCCTACCGTGGCTGTCGTTACTCCGAAGCCGGTTCCTGGGACCGAGAGCGTCACCCTCCCTGGCAATATCGTCGGTTGGTATGAAGCGCCGACCTACGCGCGCGTCACGGGGTACGTGAAGATGTGGTACAAGGACTATGGGGACACCGTGAAGGCCGGCGACGTTCTCGCCGAAATCAATACGCCGGATCTTGATGCTGAGTATCAACAGGCTCGTGCGGATCTCGACTCCGAACGCGTCAAGTACACCCTCGCTGAGGTGACCGCGAAGCGGTGGATAGCAATGCGCAAGAATCAAGCCGTGTCCGAACAGTCAATCACGGTGCAGGAACAAAACAGAAAAGCCCAAGCAGCCCTCGTAAGAGCTGCAGAGCAAAAGGTCAAGAACATCGAGGCGTTCATCGGGTTCAAAAAGATCGTCGCCCCATTTGACGGTGTCGTCATCCAACGCAACATCAACGTCGGAGATTTAGTCACCAAGGAAGGTAATCTCAGCACTCCTAATGTGAAAACTAACCTATTTACAGTGGCCGTCGTCGACAAATTACGTCTCTTTGTCAACGTGCCGGAGGCGTTTGGGCCATTCCTCAATCCGGGCTTGACGGCCGACGTGACTGTACCGCAATTGCCTCACCGGCATTTCACCTTCCAGTTTCTGACTGTCGCCAAGGGATTTGATATTGGCACGCGCACTGCAACCACGGTGTTCACGCTCGACAACAAGGACCGTGCGCTCTGGCCCGGCTCCTATGCCCAGGTTCAACTTACAGCGCCGGTCGATCGGCAATCCTTCACGATGCCATCCACTGCATTAGTGTTCCAGGAGCACAGCGCACAGGTAGCCGTCGTAACAGGCGACGATACAGTCCACTTGAAGGACATCAAGGTCGCCAAACTCATGGACCAACTGGTTGAAGTGGAAGAAGGGCTCTCGGAGAAGGACCGCGTCATTAATAATCCCAGCGCCGCATTGCTCGAAGGAAACAAGGTGCGAATCGTCACACCAGAACCTGGGTACGATCTCGTCAACGTCTCGGGGCTACTCCCAGACCATCAGTCCGGACCACCGTCGCCCAGGTCAACCGAATGAACTTCCTTGCTGGGCCAGCATGCAGAATCTTTCACCTCATGCGTGCCGACACCGACAGCTTAGTGAGGCACGCTATTTCATCGATTATGTGTGTTGTGTGAGTGCAATCATTTAGATATCGCCGACAAAGAGATCAGAATACGGGACAAATATGATGAAAATATCTATCAGACAAGCTGTTGTAATTTTAGTGCTGGCATTCTGCGACTTGCTATTTTCTTGAGAGTAAGAACGACATCAAGATGCTTCATTTGCATCAAAAGTAACAATGTTAACGCAATCAACGATTATTGATATCACGATGGGGTCAATCCCTCGATTCGTTAATAGTACTTTAGTGAATCTATCTACATCATCCGCTATAGCGGAGCAACTGCTGGATCGATTGCCTGGGATCACCTGTTTGGTGTTTGCAGGGAGTGGTCGGCAAGAAAGGATGGTAGCTCTATGCGAATTCTCATCATTGTAGCGCGAACCTCCATGCTAGGTACTGTGGAAGAGCTGTTGCACACGAGCGGGGTCAACGCCTATACGATACTGAACAACGTCATGGGCAAGGGATTGACCGGAAGGGTCTATGGGAGCTTCCTTCACCCTGACATCAATGCGATCATATTTTCGGTTCTCCCACCTGATCAGGCCGACCGGGCCGTCGACGCATTGAAGACCCTGCAGGCAGGGCGAAAAGTGGGTTCGCAGGTTGCCGCACCTATCCCACTCAAAATATTTGCGTTTCCTTGTGACGAATGTGTCTAGCAGGTTGTTTATGCGGAAAACGCTGACCCACGGTCGTGACAAAGAGATGGCGGAATACAAACGGCTTGCATACCACCTCTCGTTCCAGGTCTTCTATATCGAGCTCTCTACAGTCCCTGGCAACGCGGGACCAGTGAGCATGCCAACAGATTGCTGCGCCAATCCTTATCGACGAGCACGGATCGGTCGATCTCCACCCAGCGGGAGTTGAACACCATCGCTCCTCGGCTTTGCGACGCCGCTGAAGGTCTATGGGCGACTGCGCCATCATTCACTCGTTGTACTGAGAATTTGAAACCGCCCGGCATGGATTCTCTCGACTAGGTTCTTATTGAAGACCAAGGGAAGTGGTCTAGTTATCTGAAGAAATAACTCGATTCCAGGTTTTGGCGAAACTTTCGAAGAAGTGCAGCAGTGGCTTCAACAGTAAAATTTTGATTGGGATATGACATTCTTGGCCGCAAATTGCATTAACACAGACTTGCTGTCTTGGCAGCGGCAACCGCAAAGTTCCAGAATTCTACAATGAGGGGTCACAATCATGGCAAACGCTTGGCATTCAAATAGGAAGGCTCCCATTACGCGACGAGTGTCAAAAATCAAGCAGGAAAAGAGGATGTTACGTGAACTCGTAGCGGACCTTCCTTTCAGCAGGATCATTCTGTTACAGGAGCTATTGGAGAGACAATATCGAGAGATACGGCCTAAGAAAGGTCTGATTACTTCGAGGCGTCAAGCGACGGTTAGTTAGGTTCCTAATGGTTATGAGCTGGTTTATTGAAGCCGGGAATTGATCAGACCTCTTCCTTGGTAATCATTCTCATAGATTTCCCTGCTTATACAGGCGGGGAAATCTATGGGCATCTGCTCAGACGCGGATGCCTTATGCTCCTGTGACAATTCCCACTCAGCTCCGGTAGTTATTTTCGTGAACATTTGTCGTGGAATTCTTCACACGTGCGAACTGGTGCCTTCCTCCGATCCGATTGACCGCAGAAAGAGATTTGCCATGCATACCGTCGGCTTGTTGACGATGGGTCTATGGTTGGCGGACTGCACAAATACTCTGCTGTTTCCCTCAGAGATCATAAAAGGCATCGAAAACGATACCTTTGCCTTCAAGGCCTGGAAGGAACAAACATCGTATCCGTCCGCCCATATTCTCTCTCAGAAAGTGGAATTGGAAGGGCATATTCTGAAAGTGATTCCGACGCGAGAAGAGATAGTCATTCCTGCCGACAGGCGCCCAGTCGATGTACAGCAGTCGTATGATCCAAAAGACGGAAAAAGAGAAGACTTATTCAGATTCGCGATCATCTTCAATGGAACACTTGATGACGGTATGTTGCAGGCTGGGAATCGGCTCGTTGTAGTTCGTGTAACGGACAAAGTGAGTCCAGAAGTAGTCGGCTGGCTGCAGAATGTTCTGCCGCATCTCCACGCACAATGCCTTCATATTTGGAAAAGTGATGAAATCGAACTTGCTCGGTTTTCATACGGAACGGTGAGGAGATACCCACATGAGGAACGAACCTTTTGCCGTGGACCAAGTATAGAGAAGCCGACCACCGATGACCAAAGTGAGAACAATAAGGACTTGGTCGGTTCGTGGCGAAGCAAGATGATCGAAATATCTACGATCGATGATGAATTATGGTCAGTCTACGGTACGATGATGATCTGATCTGCCGCGGAAGCGGGTCAATAGACCAGTATGCGGCCATCCAAGCCGCAATACTCGGTAAGCGAGCCGTACTCGGTGAACGTCGGAAAGCCGTGGGGGGAGTTTGTGTAGAGTCCGGCACAATTCTCGGTAAAACCTTCCGTGAGGCTGTCCTCTCCTTTAATTCAATGACCCGTCACTTTGAGGGACATGAGAGGTACCGCTACCAACGTCGAGCAATAGCGGTACAACTCCTTGCGCGAGTCGAAGCGGTAATGCGACGGGACGTAGATGTTGTTGTGGGCGAGATGCGTCGTAACGACGTGACCCTGTTTCACAGCGATGCCTCGTTCAATGATCCCTCCATCGTGATGGTCACCACGGAAGACGGCAACCGTTCGATCACTGCCGCCAATATTCTGATCGCGGTCGAAGCTCGTCCCTGCGTTGGCGGACGGCGTCACCTTCGGCGGAGAAATGATTCCAGCAGCGGCGACGTCCCTCGCTTAAATCAGCTTCCTCGACACATGGCCCTGCTGGGTGGCGGCATCATTGGTGTGGGGTACGTCTCCATGTTCGCAGCCTTGGACAGCAATATTACGGTCCTCGACAAACGGACCAGACTCTTGGAGTTCCTGGATTCAAAAATTGTGGAGGAGCTCATCCATCAGATGCGAAGCCGTTATGACACGTTCCTCCTCGGCGAGACCGTAGAACGTTTAGAGATTATTAGCGGAATGCCCCGCCGCGTGGTGCTGACCCTTGAGTCTGGGAAGCGCGTCGTCTCCGACTCGATTCTGTACGCCGCAGACCGGACTGGGGCCACGGAGTGCTTGAATCTACCAGCCACGGGTTTCACAGCGGACAAGCGAGGTCACTTGAGGGTCGATGCACAATTTCGGATCGAGGTCTCGCATATCTTCGTCGTTGGTGATGTTGCTGGTTATCCAGGTCTCGCATCAACCTCGGCTTAGCAAGACCGACACGTCGCGTTTCACGCGTCGGAGTGGAAGTCAAGTCTGTATCCAAGCAATTTCCGGTCGATGTTTACGCTATTCCAGAAATATTGATGATGAGATCACCAGAACATGACTTACCAGGAAAGCGAATTCCCTGTGAAACCGGTGTGGTGCGGTATCGGGAGATCATCTTCGGACAGATCTTCGGTGACGATGGTGGGCTCGGCAAATTGCTGTTTCAGCGTGAGGGGCGACGGCGGCTTGGTGTGCATGCCATTGGAACCGGAGCGACGAAATTAATTCATGCGGTCAGACGGTGTTCGATTTCGGTGGGGAGATGGACTATTTCCTGTCCGAAGTTTTCGACTATTCGATGTTGGCTAAATCTTACAGGGGAGCTGCGTTGGGTGCCCACCATAAACTGGCCATGACGACTTTATGGATGCCGAAGGAGGCCACATGAAATCAATGGGACTGTGTTCCATCGTCTTGTGCGCGGTGCCCGGAATACTCGATGCCTGCACGATGAACGGTCGGGTACAATCGCCTGCATCTACTACGATACCGGTCCAGACACAGACAATGGCAACAAAGATGCGTGCGTCAGATCGGATGTTTTACTGGATCGAGGAATCTCGAGAACTCCATGCCATGGCTACTCACAGAGTACGCGAGGCGGAATTAGTGTTGAAGAAAGAATATGGGTCTGTGCCGAGTGAGTTCGTGCAGCAGATGAGACTATTCGCTCACAAGCTACTCGAAGCAGCTGAGTATGCTGACGCAAAGGCCAAGGAAGCTGAATTGGAGATTCCACCCGACGCGGGTCAATAAATTTATTCTGTCTTGAGATGACTCGCTTCGATTCGATGGGTCTCCGGTCTGATTCGCTCATGAAACTATTGAAACTCGTCTCGAGAATCCAATCCACTGTCTTTAGATTGGAGGAAGAAGGGAACAAGCGGTATGGCCTATTTCCCTTGATGATCAGGCGTAAAGCCATCAAAACAGATCTTTCATCGGCGTGCATCGAGAGACATATTCCCAGGAGAAGGTGTGTCTAATTTCGCGGGAGTTTCCTACCTGGGAGGGTGAGAGGGAGAGCTGGGCGCCGTCTGTTGCTTGCATGGTGCGATGATGGCAGTTGATGAAACTCCATCGACCGGCCCATGTGGTCTACAAGACCCAGTACCATGCTCCGTGGGTGACACGGTATCGGGGGAACATCTTCGTGCGTGGAATAACGGAATATCTCAAGTAAGGTCCTGTGGGCCGTTCACCTCGATTGGTTTCTGGAGGAGATTGGGGTGGAAGGGGACCATGTCCAGCCGCACATGGTGATCTCGCCGAAGTACGCGGTTTCAAGGGTCGTGGAGATCTTGAAGAGTGTGACGAGTCGGCAGCTGAACGAGAAAAGCCCACACGTATTATGCAATGCGTACTAAGATGCATGACCCAGGCGAGGCCATATGCTCGCAGCCGCTTTTCTGAGGGATCCGTCGGTACGTATGAACAAATTGTTTTCAATGCAATATGAGTAATGCGCCAACAATCACGCTTCGGATAAAGGGGTGCCTTGGCACCTACCGGGGTATTGCGTCTCTTATTCTCCCTTGAGAGGGGTTCCTCCATCGTTGCAAGATTGTTGGTTCCGGCCATCAAATGATCGCTGTGCGCTTCCAGCATCTCCTGATGGACCATGCACTCGCTTCACTGTTGACCATCTGAGATTACGGCTGAAATGGAGTGGACAGAGAATCCAGGATTCCTGTTTAGGATTCAGCTCCTGCTAAGGTGAGTTTCTCACCTTCGACATCCTCCAACGCTGCACCACGTTGATTCTGTTGGTGCTGTGCGGCAATCAGCGAGTAGAACACTGGGACGACGAAGAGGGTGAAGATAGTGCCCACCGTCATCCCTGTGACCAACATCATACCGATGCTGTTGCGGGCTGCTGCCCCTGGCCCTGTGGCGAGCACCAGTGGGAAATGACCGAAGATAGTGGCGGCTGAGGTCATCAACACCGGTCGCAATCTGGTCAGGGAGGCTTCACGGATGGCTGTGAGTCTCGACAGCCCACGGGCTTGTAGCTGATTGGCAAACTCCACGATGAGAATGCCGTTCTTGGCGATCAGTCCAACCAGGGTAATGAGGCCGACCTGAGAGTAGATATTGATGGTCGTCAGATCGAGAAAACTGACGACCAGTGCGCCTGAGATGGCGAGGGGGACAGAGCCGAGAAGCACGATCAGTGGATCGCGGAAGCTTTTGAACTGGGCAGCCAATACCAAATAAATCAGGACGACTGCAAAGCCTAGTGTAACGGTGAGGGCCGAGCCTTCCTGACGGAGTTGGCGCGACTCGCCGGCATAGTCGAGGATGATTCGTGGGCCGACTGCCACGGCTGCTTCTTCGAGTACCCGCAAGCCTTCTTCTTTGGTGACACCCGGTTTGAGGCCACCGAAGATGCGGACGGCATTGCGCTGTTGGAATCGGTTCAAGGTACGCGGGGCCGTGCTTGTTTCGATGTGGGCGAAGGTCGACACCGGCACCAATTGACCGCCTGGCGTTTTGATCTTCAAATCGAGCAGCGGGTCGATTGTGGCTCGGTCTTTATCACCGAGTTGCGGGATGACCTTGTAGCTCCGATCGAAGTAGTTGAATCGATTGACGTAGGCCCCACCGAGCATGGTGCCCAACTCACGACCGATTCCGGCCAAATCGAATCCTAAGTCTGCGAGCCGCTCACGATCCAGCACGACCCTTGCCTGAGGGAGGTCGATCTTGAGGTCGGTGTCGACGTAGAGAAACTTGCCGCTCTGCCATCCTGCACCCAACAGGGCTCTCACGGTTTCGAGCAGCTGCTCAGCCGGTGCGTCGCTCTCAAGAATTAACTCGACGTCGTACTGTCCTGGTGTGGGGAGCGGCGGATCGAGTCTGGGGAAGACGCGCAGTCCAGGAACTTGCAAAACGGCGCCATAGACGTCGTCATACATCGCTTCGGTTGAACGTGCGCGATCATGCCAGTCTTTCGCGACCACTCCGCCGAAGCCGCCCCATGCCGTGGTGAGTGACCAGGTATAGTCTGTTTCGGGGATGGCGGTAATTGCTTTGACGATCTGGAAGTGCTGGTGATTGGTCGCATGCACGGTGGAGTCGGGTGAGGCTTCGAAGAACAGACTGATGTGGTTCTGATCTTCCACGGGAGCCAGCTCCAGACGGGAGAAATGATAGAGCGGCCAGGCCGCGACCATGATGACGACGGCAGAGGCCACAATCCCCCAATGCATTGTGAGGGCGCCGTCGAGCAGTCTGGCATAGATCCTCCGCGCCTCCTCGAACCGTCGATTGACGAACGTGGTCAACCGACCTTCTTTGCCCTGCGGGTGCACGAATCGAGAACTCATCACCGGTGAAAGGGTGATGGCGACGACTCCGGACAACACCACCGCGACGGCCAGCGTGATCGCAAACTCGAGGAACAAGGAGCCGGTGAGTCCTCCCTGAAAGCCGATGGGGGCGTAGACAGTGGCGAGCGTGATGGTCATGGCCACGATGGGACCAAGCAGCTCACGCGCGGCCACTTGGGCCGCTTCAATGCGGGATCGCCCCAGGCGGACATGCCGCTCCACGTTTTCCACGACGACAATGGCGTCGTCCACGACCAGCCCGACGGACAACACAATCGCCAGCAGCGTCAGGAGATTGAGGCTGAACCCGAAGGCGGCCAGGAAGAGTGCCGCCCCGATGAGTGAGACGGGCATGGCCACGAGAGGGACGAGGGCGGTGCGGACTGACCCCATAAAGAGAAACACCACCAAGGCGACGATCAGAATCGTCTCCGACAAGGTCTTGGAAATTTCCGTCAGGGCGTTCCGGATGAACATCGTGCTGTCCCAGACGAGTTTCATGTCGATGTCACCAGGCAACGTCGGGCGGATCCGTTCGATTTCGTCGCGTAGGCGATGTCCAACCTCGATCTCGTTGACGCCGGGTACCGCCCAGATGCCGAGATATACCCCTTCCGTTTCGTCGTATTTGGCAATGATATTCGCTTCTTCCGCTTCACGCTCGACTCGCGCTACATCTTTGAGCCGCACGATCGCGCCGTCTCGATCGGCGATGATCAATTCTTCGAATTCGCCGGTCGAACGGAGGTCCGTGTTGGCCAGTAGGTTGATCTGGACCAGATTGCCCTTGGTGCGGCCGACGGCGGCCAAGTAATTATTCCGGCGAAGGGCACCTTGGACGTCACCTGGGGAGAGATTGAGTGAAGCCAGACGATCGGGATCGATCCAGATCCGCATGGCAATCTGCCGTTCGCCCTCGAACGTCACCCGTTGGACTCCGGGCAACGTGGCCAGTTGCGGTTGCAAGGTGCGCAGGAGCCAATCGGTGACGGCTGGAACCGTGCGCTCAAGTGAACTGAAGCTGAGGTAGAAGGAGGCATAGGGTCGATCCGCCCGTTGTATTTCAATCGTGGCCGGTTCGGCTTCCGCCGGTAGCTCCGCCCGCACCTGTTGCAATCGTGCCGTGACTTCAGCCAGTGCAGCGGTGCTGCTGTGGTTCAACTTCAAGTGGACGGTGACGGTGCTGGCCCCCGCCCGACTGGTCGATTCGACATAATCGACGCCGCTGATGGCAGAGACCACTCGTTCGATCGGGGTACTGATAAACCCACGAACGGTTTCAGCACTGGCTCCGTAATAGACGGTGCTGATGACCACCAGAGAGTTTTCGATTCTTGGATACTGCTGGACTGGAAGAGCAGTCAGGGCTTTCCATCCAGCGAGGAGGATGACGAGATTAACGACGATGGCCAAGACCGGATGGACGATGAAGACGTCAGTAACCGATGTGCGGAAAGAAGACTGTTGCATAGCCGGAGTGATCACGATCTGTGAACTTAGCGCGGTGTTCCCGTTCCTGGACTCTCAGGGGAATCTGCAATCATAACCAGGGCGCCATCGCGGAGCTTAAAGGACCCGACGGCGGCGACTTGTTCACCTGCCGTCAGCCCGTCATGAATCACAATCTCGTCGCCGGACATCGGACCACTCTCGACGCGACGTGCACGCACCCTTGTCTGGCCGTCTTGGCCCTGTGCGATGACAAAGACCTGATCACCACCAGGTCCCTTGCGCAGGGCGCTTACAGGAATCGCAATGACCTTGTGCATTGAACCGACTGGGACACGAACCCGCACCGAGGCTCCCGGGGCAGGTATCGGACTTGTTCCCTCGATCCTAGCTCGTACCATGGCATTCCTTGTAGCCGGATCCACACGAGCATCGAGGGCGATGATCTTGGCCTTGATGGGCTGAGCTTGCCCGGCTGCCATGACTTCTATGGTTTCGCCGGCTTGTAAACTGCCAGCGACCTGTTGGGGTACAGCAAAATCCACATGCACGGCGTCGCTCACACCTTGCAGCGTGGTCAAGAGCGTTCCTTCGTCCAGGTATTGCCCGGGATGGACGTCCGCAATTCCTACTTTCGCTCGGAATGGAGCGCGGATCGTTTTCTTGGCGATGACCGCTTTGGTCCTGGCGATTTGGGCTTGGGCCACATCTAAATCGGCGCGGGCCCTGTCCACCTCCTCCTGTGTGGTGGCCAGTTCCTGACTCAGATTTTGGCGGCGATTGAGAATGGTCTTGGCGAGTGCTACCTGAGCTTCCTGTGCGCGCAGGTCAGCCTCCTCGACAGAGACATCGAGCGCCACTAATAAGGTTCCGGCTTCCACGACGTGCCCTGGTGTGAGGCGGACTTGGCGGACCGTTCCGGCAAGTTCGTTCTTCAGAGAAATTGATCGGAGGGCGAGGACGGTTCCGATTGAGGTGGTGGTCGGTCGATGGTCGATAGTTCGTGCGATGGCGACGGTGACAGATTCGCTTGGTTCCGGCTGGTTAGCTGAGGCGGCCTGTTCGCCTTGGAGTGACCCGTATTTCCACGAGGCCAAGCCAATTCCCAGGAGGAGGACAACCAAGACAAGAACGATTGATCCGATCCAGTTCTGACGACTCATTGTGTTACGGTGTCACTCAGGAGGCTATGATACTTGAGTTCTAACTCCAAGTGCAACACTGCATGCCCGAAGGGGGTACGGTGTTGCCATGCACACGAGATCGTATCGACACCTGAGTGCTGAAGAACGTGAGACGGTGAGCCTGGGCCTGGCACATGGTCTTTCGATCCGAGCGATGGCTCAGATCTTGGGACGCGCCCCGAGCACTGTCAGCCGCGAGTTGAGTCGCAACACCTCACGCGGCCATCCCTATCGTGCGTGTACGGCTCAGACACAGGCGGCCGCCCGGGCCTGTCAGCCCCGGCGACGGCGGAAACTGGCAGACGCGTGGTTATGGCGCTATGTCCGGAGGCATCTGCTGGCAGGGTGTTCGCCGGAACAGATTGCCGGGCGGCTCCGCCGCGCGTATCCTGGCGACATGCGCAAGCAGCTGTCTGCCGAAACTATCTATGCGGCTCTGTATGTGTTGCCACGTGGGGCCTTGCGGATGGAATTGTTGGCGGCTCTGCGTCAGGCCCATAAGACACGTCGGCCACGCACACGGGGGACCGACCGCCGCGGCCAGATTCCCAACATGACGCCGATTACCGAGCGACCCGCCGAGGTCGCAACCCGGACGGTGCCGGGCCACTGGGAAGGCAACTTGCTCAAAGGTGCGCGCAACCGATCGGCGGTCGGCACCTTGGTCGAGCGAACTACGCGGATGGTCATCTTGGCCAGAATGAACGGGACGGACGCGACGAGTGCTCGACGGGGCTTTACCACGAAGCTCCGGCATGTGCCGGCCTCGTTGCAAAAAAACGCTGACCGATGATCGGGGCAAAGAGATGGCGGAACACGAACAGCTCGCACACCGCCTCTCGATCCAGGTGTTCTTTGCCGATCCGCACAGCCCCTGACAACGCGGGACCAACGAGAATACCAATGGCCTGCTGCGCCAGTACTTGCCCAAGGGAACAGACCTGTCCGCCTACACCCAGCGGGAGTTGAACGCCATTGCCCATCGGCTCAACACGCGCCCACGGAAATGCCTCGGCTTTGCCACGCCGCTGGAGGTCTATGCGCAGTTGCGCCATCATTTACCTGTTGCACTTGGAACTTGAAACTGCCATACCAAAAACTGGGCTACCCGGAGTACTGGTGGCCTCGGGTTCTGCACAATGGCCGTGATGGGTGTTTTGCTGGGTTCAGGGCAAGTTCGTGAAACCCAGCGGCAAGATCATGTGTCGAATCTCACACGAATTGTTGAGCTGCGGACGTTCACCTTCTACGACGAGCTGAGGTACATGGTTCGTCAGCAGCCAGGAGTAGACAGCCTACGAGTCAGGACTTCACATCCGCTTCCCACGAGATGGTGGCTGGGCACCATTGCCAGATGCCGAGGGTGATGATACGGGTCAATCCGGCTGGGATGCAAGCCGTGCGGTTGACCTCTACCTTTCGGTTGATCAATTTGGTCGGATCTCCACATCGCTTCAGATAGTCGTCCGCCTTGATGTCATGGAGGTTGGCATGAGGCACGACAAAGGCGACCACCGGAACCGGCAGCACAGCGATGGAGGAGTCATCGACCCCTTGAGAGCCTGAGCAATGGGCTTCCGTTTTCGGATATCTGACGTCATCTCGGACAAGCGCCGTCGTGCAGCCTGCAAGGAGAAGAGACGTGGTTGCAAGTACTGAGACCCACCCTTGTAGACCTGGTTTCCGAATCATGAACACCTCCCGGTTGATTGCTCCTGTCTCTTAGACGCAGGCTACTGATAAACGTAAACGCCGTCAAGTCGATGACCGGACGGGAGAATACTGCTTGACGGGGACGGAGGAACGACGGTATCCCAATAGCTATGTCTCAAGCGTCCTCAACCATGGCCCATGGATCGGTCGTCCTGGCGGCGGCGCTTTGGGGTGGGTCGATTGTCGCGCAGAAGATGGCGCTGACGTCGTTTTCCGCAGTCGAGGCTTCAGTCCTCCGGGATATCGGCGGGCTGGCGATTCTGCTCGTGACCTGGTGGTCAAAGGAGGGTGGTGCCGTGAAGTTGAGCGGCGCCGATGTTCGGTTGCTCGCCCTGCTGGGACTTGGTGTATTGGGCAATCATCTGCTTATCCTTATGGGTCTGAACTATGTGAGCGGGGCCGTCGGTGGGGTGATCATCGGATCGAGTCCGGTGGTCACGTCAGTCCTTTCGGCCATGTTGATCAGGGATGTGCCGTTGCGTGCGGTGTGGGGCGGTGCAGTGCTGTCCTTTGCGGGGGTTGGTGTAGTCTCCGTGGCAGGGTTCCAAGCAGCCGGTGATCAGCCGCTGTTGGGCAGTGCGTTGGTGTTTTTGGGGGTGGTCAGCTGGGCGCTCTATAGCATTGGCAGCCGTACGATCATGGAGCGCCTGTCGGCTTTAACGGTCAATTGGACGACCTTGATGGTGGCGACAATCCTGCAGATCCCATTGTTATGGACAGATCAAAAGATGATGCATACCGGGATCGGATCGGTCACAACCTCCGATTGGCTGGCGCTTGGGTACCTGGTGGTTTTTGCTACCGCAGTGGCGCAACAGGCCTGGTTGTTTGGTGTCAAAGGTATCGGCCCGTCACGAGCTTCTGTGTTAGGGAATCTGACCCCCGTCGCAGCAATTGGGTTGTCCGCCGTAGTCCTAGGGGAATCCGTTGGCGTGATTGAAGTTATTGGTATCTGTCTCATCCTCGCAGGCGTGTGGGTTGTGAATCGTCAGACAGCCGAGCTCAAAAGCTAGGTCCCATCCATCCCCATCAGTGCCGGTACCTGTGTGCGCCTGATCGCCGCTTGTAGTATCATGCGTCATCCATTGCCCCCGGCAGCCCTGATCGATTGTGGGTGTACTGGAGCCATGCCACGGAATGCTGAGGTCCCGACGCAAGGATTTTGATGAATAGCTCTGTAGCGAAAGTAGCGATAGCTGCCGTGCTTCTTGTGACGATTGTCTCCGATGCGCTCACGCCGTTGGGCGTGGCGGTTTGGGTCGGGTATGTGTTTGCTGTCTTATTGACCCTGTGGGATGAACGACCGATGGCGCCTTATGTGGTGGCAGGTATTGCGACGGCCCTTCTCCCGATAGGGTTTGTGTTGTCACGGCCTGGGACGATCGAACCCTGGGTGGCGATCTTCAACCGATTCGCTTGTACTGCCTACGTCTGGATCATGGCAACCCTCGTTGTCCGAGTGAAGAATTCTCGACTCGATGATGCGACGAGACGCCTCGGGGCTATCGTCGATAGCAGTGATGATGCCATCGTGAGTGTGACGTTGGATGGAATAATCTTATCGTGGAATACGGGAGCTGAACGTATCTTCAGGTATTCGGCGGGTGAGATAGTGGGATGCTCCATTGACAGGCTTCTCCCAGCGGAAGACCATGCAGATGGATCCTGGGTGTATCCTGTGCTACGAGGAGAGGGCAGCATTCAGAGCTATGATGCGATCAGGATCAACAAGGAAGGGCGCCGGATCGATGTCTCGATTACCATGTCACCGCTCAAAGATGCGGCCGGTCAGATTGTGGGCGTCTCGAAAATCATGCGAGATATCACCGAGCGAAAGCAAGCCCAGCAGTTGTTGCAGCAGGCGCTTGGGGAGTTGGAAAAGAATGTCCAGGAACGAACGGCCGAGCTGAGCCAGGCGAATCGTTCGCTTCGGGATCTGTCCAGTCGCCTGATGCAGGTTCAGGAAGACGAGCGAAGTCGGCTTGCGCGGGATCTGCACGATGAAGTCGGGCAGTTGCTCACGGCGCTCAAGATCGATTTGCAGGCTGTTCGGCATAGTATGAACGGTCAGTCGCTTGATGGGGCGCTCATGGATAGCCTGGGGCTAGTGGATCGCCTCTTGGCTCAGGTGCGCACACTTGCCTTGGATCTGCGGCCATCCATTCTTGACGACCTCGGTTTGGTCCCGGCACTTCGATGGTACGCCAATCGTCAGGCGCAGCGGAACGGCTGGACGCTTCAGCTTAGGGTCGATGGAGTCCCTGGGCGGATTTCAACTATGATCGAGGTCGCGTGTTTTCGGGTTGTGCAGGAAGCGCTGACCAATGTGGCGAAATATGCCAGTGCAAGGGGCATTGAGCTGACGTTGCGCCGACAGGCACAGGAGGTTATTCTGATTATTCATGACGACGGTGTCGGATTTGACGTCGCTGCTGCGCGGCAACGCGCACGAGACGGGGAAAGTATGGGGCTGTTTGGGATGCAGGAACGGGTTCAGTTAGCCGGCGGCCACTTGTCGATTCTGTCGGAACCCGGCCAAGGGACCACTCTCGAGCTGCGGTTCCCGCTTGCGGATGACAGCCAGGGAACGCCTGGTTCGCTGGAGGAGGTGAAAGCATCGTGAGCGATCTCCGAGTCATGATTGTTGAGGATCATGCGTTGGTGAGGGCGGGTATGCGGGCGCTCTTGCAGAAGATCAGTGGTATTGAGGTCGTTGCCGATGTTGGGGATGGGGCGGAAGCCGTCAAGGCCGTCCAACGGGATGCTCCGGACTTGGTCTTGATGGATATCGCGATGCCGGGATTGAACGG